>NZ_WIRE01000001.1:1913512-2232431 GCF_009601165.1 Alcanivorax sediminis
TGCCACCCTCTTCAGGTCGTTACGGTACCCTGAAGGCTATACAACCGTAGCTCAGTTGGTTAGAGCACCACCTTGACATGGTGGGGGTCGGTGGTTCGAATCCACTCGGTTGTACCAAATTGCTAAAGGCCCTGTCGCTATGCGTCAGGGCCTTTTTGTTTATGGCCTCCCTGCTAGAATCCGGGTTTATTCCACATTCGGCTGGTGACGACTTACATGGACTACCTGGGCCCTGTGCCTGCCCGTCTGGTGCTTTATCTTCCCCATCGCCCTGAAGGTCTGGCGTCGTTTGCACATGCTCCCTCCGCTCAGGCGGTGATCGCAGCCAATTCCAACCACTGGCGCAAGATCGTGACCTTGCTGGCCAAGGTGGCGTGCCCGGTGGCTGAAGACTGGCGCAGCTTTCGTGATGATCATTTGTTTGCGCAAACTGCGCTGTGTTTTTCGCCGACATTGAAGACGGGGGACGGCTGGCACTGGGTTGCGGGTCAGGCCAATCTGCAGCGATTTACGTCGCTGGATCAGGATGCCAGGGGGTTGCCCGAGGATGGTGGCATCGCTGTGGACTGGGCTCGCAGGGTTTTGCTGTCTCCCTATCCGGACTATCGCCAATTGAGCAATCAGCGCGTCTCCCTGATCCGTGGCGTGTTGGCGCAGGCTGGTTTCTATGACGGGCTGGGTTGCTGATGCGCCCGTATCGGCTGGGTTGCCCCCAGTGGCAGCATCCGAACTGGAATGGCCGTCTTCCTGATGGGGGAAGCCCGCTGCAGCGTTATGGCCGGGTGTTTGATTGTGTGGAAGGCAACACCACCTTCTACGCCACGCCGACATCGTCCCAGTGTGAGCAGTGGCGTGCGCAGGTGCACGAGCACTTTCGCTTCCAGTTCAAGTTTCCCCGCGCGGTGACCCACGACCGTCTCCTTGTCGGTGCGGACGCACTGGTCAGGGAGTTTCTCGACATCATGACGCCGCTCCAGGATGTGATGGGGCCTTTCCTGCTGCAGCTGCCCGCCGCCTTTGGGCCTGAACATCTGAATGCCCTGTGGGCGTTTCTGGATGACCTGCCCGCGCCGTTGAGCTGTGCCGTGGAGGTACGTCACCTTGCCTTCTTTGCCAAAGGGGAGGGGGAGCGAATGCTGAATCAGGGGTTACGTGAACGCAACTCGGCGCGGGTCTGTTTCGATAGTCGCGCGCTGTTCAGTGACACGGCTTCGGATGCGGTGACCGCCGACGCCCAACGTAAAAAACCACAGGTACCCGTACATGTGCTGCCGGTGGAGGCGGATCCGGTGATCCGCTTTATCGGTCATCCGCAGCTGGAGGCGAATCGGGCCTTTCTGGCTCCCTGGGTCACGCGGGCATCGGAATGGATCGCTGCCGGTCATCGGCCCTACATGTACATTCACATGCCGGATAACGGTGATGCGCTGGCCCTGGCTGAGCTGTGGCACGAGATGCTGGGGGACGTCATGCCGGATCTGGCGCCATTGCCGTTGGTGAAGCAGATGGATCAGCCGGGGTTGTTCTGATAACCCGGTGGCGAGTCACGAGGAGCGAGTTTCGAAAGTCAAAAACTGAGGAAGCGATGACGATACCGGGATGGTAATGCGGAGATAGTGCTGATGGAGCGGGAAGCGAATTTTGGAACGGTTTTCGCTTCTCGCTACTCGAAACTCGTCACTGATTTTCAGTTCAGGGCGATGCGGGTTTCGTCACGGCGACGGCTGTTCTCTGCCCACACCAGCAGGTCATAGTAGCGACGAATGTGGCGAACATAGACCACTGCCTGACCACCGCGGGCGTTGCCATACTTGAGCTGGTTGGCGTAGGCAGGCTTCGCCAGCATTGGCAGGCGCTGTTTCACGTCTTGCCAATTGTCCGGGTCGCCGCCCTGACGCTGGGTCAGGATACGGGCATCCTCCAGGTGACCATACCCCACGTTGTAGGCCGCCAGGGCCATCCAGGTGCGGCTGGGCTCCGGAATACGATCCGGGATGCGGGCATGAGTGCGACGCAGATAACCCGCACCGGCCATGATGCTCTGGGTGGGATCAGTACGGTCGCTGATACCCATCTGACGGGCAGTGTCGTTGGTCAGCATCATCAGGCCCTTCACCCCGGTTGGGGAGATGGCGCCCGGATCCCACAGGGATTCCTGATAGGCCACGGCCGCCAGCAGGCGCCAGTCAAAGCCGCTTTCTTCGCCGGCCTGACGGAACAATTCTTCGTAACGCGGCAGGCGATCTTCCAGGTGACGCATGAAGCTGCGGGCTGCGTACAGGTTGAAGTGTTCAACATGTCCGTAGAAGCGATCTTCCAGCTTGGCAGTGGTGCCATCAGCCTTTACCTGGGTCAGGTAGCGCTGGGCAGCCAGATACAGGCTCTGGTCGTCCTTGGGATTCAGGGCCCAGGCCAGGGGCATGTCGGTGGCCATGGTGTAGTCGGCAATCAGGTCCGGCCACAGGGCGCGTTGCAGGGCGTAGGTGTTGGAGTTGATGAGGGTGTAGTCCACCTCGCCATCTTCCACCAGGGCCAGCAGCTGCTCCGGAGTGGCTTCTTCCACCTCGATGAATTCCAGCTCCGGGTTTTCAAGTTGGGCCTTGATCAGCAGCTCCGCATGGCTGGAACCTGCCGGTACCGCCACAACATTGCCTGCCAGTTCGTTCACGTCAGCAATGCGTGGGCTGTCCAGGCGGCGAACCACCAGGGAATCGACATGCTGATAGGGGGTGGTGAACTGGAGACCTTCACTGCGTTCCGGGGTGTTGACCAGACCGGCAGCGGCAATGTCTGCCGTGCCCTTGCGGATCACGTAACGGATATAGGAAAGATCGTCGGACTCGAGAATGCGCAGCTCTACACCCAGGCTGTCGGCAAAGCCCTTGGCCAGCTCGTATTCCATGCCGGTGTAACCGTGCTGGTCTTCATAGTAGGTAGTATTGGACGGACGAGTAATCACGACCAGCTCGCCACGGGCCATGACCCGCTCCATGGCGGTTGGCGTGGGGCGCATTGCCAGCATCAGGCCAATCACGCTGAACAATGCCAGCGAGGCCAGGAGATGCTTACTGTGTCGGAAGAACACCGTCATCCTTGGGGCTACCTCTGTCAGGTTATCCAGACAGGCCGATACTGCCTTACGTCGACCGGGTGACTCACTCGAGTCCTAGTTCGTTCTCGTCCTATATGTGATCTATATCACGAAAGACGGCGTGCACTCTATCATTGGCAACCCCCTGATATGTAACCATTTGTCGGACAATAGATTCTTTTTTGCACAAATTTAATAACTCACGAAGAGAGCATGATTTTGCTTATCAGGCGTCCGGCGTAGGAAATGGCCCTGTTTCTGAGCCGTGTCGTATGACAGGCAAGTGACCGGCCCATATCGGTTAAATATCCCCCGCAGGAGGCTGCGATGGCCGGTCAAATCCCGTATCATTGCGGCCCTGAATTGGGCAGCCCCCAACCCCCCACTGGTTAATCATATAAGGCGCACTATGCTGATCCTCTCCGGAAGTCCGGCCCTGTCCGCATTTCGTAAGGAAAAACTGCTGGAGTCCCTGCCCGGGATTTCTGCCATTTCAGCCCGTTATGTTCACTTTGTGGCTCTTCATGAATCCCTGACTGCGGACCAGCAGCAGGTATTGGAAGGCTTGCTGCAATATGGCCCTACGCTGGAAGAGGATGAGGTAGACGGTGAGCGCTTTGTGGTGGTGCCTCGTCCGGGCACCATTTCTCCCTGGTCATCCAAGGCCACGGATATCTGCCATAACGCCGGCCTGACCCAGGTGGAGCGAATTGAGCGCGGTATCGAGTACCGGGTTGCCGGTGGCACAGACCGTGCGGCACTGGCTGCGGCGCTCCACGACCGCATGGTGGAAGTGGTGTTGGCGGAGCTGGACGACGCGCAAGCCTTGTTTGTTCACCATTCGCCGCGAGAGTTGTCCACCGTGGATATCATTGACGGTGGTCGTGCTGCGCTGGAGGCGGCCAACGGTGAGCTGGGTCTGGCATTAGCTGACGATGAAATCGATTATCTGGTGGAGCAGTTCACCGCGCTGGGGCGTAACCCGGCTGACGCTGAGCTGATGATGTTTGCCCAGGCGAACTCTGAGCATTGCCGCCACAAGATCTTCAACGCGGACTGGACCATCGATGGGGAAGAGCAGGATCTGAGCCTGTTCGGCATGATCCGCAATACCTATAAACATGCGCCGGAAGGGGTGCTAAGCGCCTATAAGGACAACGCCTCCGTGGTTGCCGGTCCTGTGGCCGACCGTTTCTTCCCGGCACCGGGCTCTGCCAAATACCAGTTCGTTAATGAGCCGGTACACCTTCTGATGAAGGTGGAAACCCATAACCACCCGACGGCCATCGCGCCGCACCCGGGTGCGGCCACCGGTTCCGGTGGTGAAATCCGCGATGAGGGTGCCACTGGCCGGGGTTCCAAGCCGAAAGCCGGCATGACGGGTTTCTCGGTGTCTGATCTGAATATCCCCGGCTTCAAACAGCCCTGGGAAAAGGGCTATGGCAAGCCGGGCCGCATCGCCTCCGCACTGGACATCATGATTGATGGCCCGCTGGGCGGAGCCGCGTTTAATAATGAATTTGGTCGTCCCAACCTGTGCGGCTATTTCCGGACCCTGGAAATCCAGGCACCGGGAGTGAACGGTGACGAGGTGCGCGGTTACCACAAGCCGATCATGATTGCCGGTGGTATGGGTAACATCCGCGATGGCCATGTGGAAAAGGATCCGATTAAGGAAGGCGCGAAGATCATCGTGCTGGGTGGTCCGGCCATGTTGATCGGTCTCGGCGGTGGCGCAGCCAGCTCCATGGCCTCTGGCCAGTCTGATGAAGCGCTGGATTTTGCCTCTGTGCAGCGTGACAACCCGGAAATCGAGCGCCGGGTGCAGGAAGTGATCGACCGCTGCTGGGCCATGGGCGAGGAAAACCCCATCGTCTCCATCCACGATGTGGGCGCGGGCGGTCTGTCCAACGCACTGCCGGAACTGGTCCACGACCACGACATGGGCGCGAAACTTGAGCTGCGCAAGATTCCCAGCTCCGAGCCCGGCATGAGCCCGGTGGAGATCTGGTGTAACGAAGCTCAGGAACGCTATGTGCTGGCCGTCATGCCTAAAGATATCGAGACCTTCGATGCTATCTGCAAGCGTGAGCGCACCCCCTATGCGGTACTGGGTGAAGCCACCAATGAAGAACATCTGACCGTTAGCGATGAGCACTTCGGCAAGCCGCCGGTGGATCTGCCCATGGACCTGCTGTTCGGCAAGCCGCCGAAAATGCAGCGCAGCTTCGATCGCGAAGATTTCCAGCGCCAGGCCTTCTCCACTGACGGCATCGATTTGAAAGAGGCAGGTGAGCGCGTACTACGCCTGCCGACGGTAGCGTCCAAGAGTTTCCTCATCACCATTGGTGACCGTTCCATTACCGGTCTGGTGCACCGAGACCAGATGGTCGGCCCCTGGCAGGTGCCTGTGGCGGACTGTGCCGTCACCGCCACCGGCTTTAACCAGCGGACGGGTGAAGCCATGGCCATGGGTGAACGTACCCCGATTGCCATGGTAGATGCGCCGGCCTCCGGTCGCATGGCGGTGGCCGAATCCATCACCAATATTGCCGGTGCCCATATCGGTGATCTGGGTCAGATTCGTCTGTCTGCCAACTGGATGGCCGCGGCCGGTCACCCGGGTGAAGACCAGGCGTTGTTTGATACCGTGAAAACGGTGGGCATGGAACTGTGTCCGCAGCTGGGTATCGCCATTCCGGTGGGCAAGGATTCTCTGTCCATGCGCACGGTGTGGAATGAAAAGGGCATCGACAAGAGCGTGACTGCACCGCTGTCACTGATCATCTCTGCCTTCTCTACCGTGACCGACATTGACCTGACGGTAACACCGGAACTCAAGACCGATGTGGACAGTGAGCTGCTGTTGCTGGATCTGGGCCGCGGGCAGAACCGTCTGGCCGGCTCCGCGCTGGCGCAGGTGTACGGCAAAGTCGGCGATGTGGCGCCGGATCTGGACGACGCCAAGGATCTCATCGCGTTCTTCGAAGTGACCCAGCAGCTGCTGGCTGAGCGCAAGCTGCTGGCCTATCACGACCGCTCCGACGGTGGTCTGTTTGCCACATTGACCGAGATGGCCTTTGCCGGCCGTACCGGTCTGGATATCAGTGTGGATCATATTGCCGGCGATACGCCGGAAGCGGTCGCCGCGCTGTTCGCTGAAGAGCTGGGTGCGGTGATTCAGGTGGCCGACGAGCATGTGGCTGAAGTGCTCAAGCGTTACGACGATGCCGGCCTTAACCAGTGCGTGACCCGTCTTGGCCGTACCGATGCCGACGACGTGATTCGGGTGCGTTTGGGCGGCGGTATTCTGCTGGAAACCCCGCGTCGTGACCTTCAGCGTATCTGGGCCGAAACCAGTTACCGGATTCAGGCGCTGCGTGATAACCCGGATTGTGCCCGTCAGGAATTCGATGCGATTCCGGTTAGCAATGCTCCCGGGCTGAACGTGCGCCTGACCTTCGACATGACCGAAAATCCGGCGGCCCCCATGATTAACACCGGGGTGCGTCCGCAGATGGCGATCCTGCGCGAGCAGGGAGTCAATGGCCAGACAGAAATGGCGGCGGCGTTCGATCGTGTGGGTTTCGATGCCATCGACGTACACATGAGCGACCTGCTGGAAGGTCGTGTGAAGCTGGAAGACTTCAAGGGGCTGGTGGCCTGTGGCGGCTTCTCCTACGGTGACGTATTGGGCGCCGGTGGCGGCTGGGCCAAGACGGTGCTGTACAACGAAGCGCTGCGTGATGCCTTTAACCGCTTCTTCTTCCGCGAAGACACCTTTGCGCTGGGCGTGTGTAACGGCTGTCAGATGCTGTCTCACCTCAAGGATCTGATCCCTGGTGCCGAGCATTGGCCGCGGTTTGTACGCAACCTGTCGGAACAGTTCGAGGCGCGCACTTCCCTGGTGGAAATCCAGAACTCCCCGTCCATCCTGTTGCAGGACATGGCTGGTACCCGCATTCCCATCGCGGTGGCCCACGGTGAAGGCCGTGTGGAGCTGGCGGACGATGCCCTGAACCGTAATCTGGAGCAGCGCCTGGTAGCTCTGCGGTATGTGGATGGTCTGGGCAATCCCACTGAGCAGTACCCGGCTAACCCCAATGGGTCTCCCCAGGGCGTGACCGGTTTCACTACCACCGACGGGCGTGTGACCATCATGATGCCGCACCCGGAGCGTGTGTTCCGCGTGCTGCAAAACAGCTGGATCCCGGACGACTGGCGTGAACATGAAAACGGCCCCTGGCTGCGCATGTTTGCCAATGCCCGCAAGTGGGTGGGGTAAAAAGCAGTTAACAGTGAACAGTGAATAGTTAACAGCTGAACAAAAGGCGGAAGTGGCTTGACCATTTCCGCCTTTTTTATGGCCTTTTATGAACTTGAGGGTGGGGCGCAAGGCGGCCAGAATCAAACGATTGTTTGAATGTGTTTTCGCTGTTCATTATTAACTGTTAACTATTCACTGGTGTTCCTGTGTCCGAAAAAACCACGGAAAAAACCTACGGCCCTTTTGAGCTTCGCAGTGCCTACCAGTCCGAGCCGGTGCCAGATGACTTTGTGCAGCGCCGTCGCATCAGCACCGCGATTCGTACGCTGTCCGAGCGGTTAATTCGGGTGGAGGCTGATGAGCCAACGCTGACCGGCTGGGCGGACCAGCTTGAGGCGTTGGTGGATGCCGTCGGGCAGCCTGAGCGCCGGGACAGCCGTCAGGCCAATCGCAAGCTGTTTACGGGGGCGGCCACCATTGGCGACCTCTATCACATGATGGATTACGATCCGGTGGGCGGCGGAGCCAACCCGATTGCGCCGCAAATCGATTGGCTCAGAGAGAGTCAGGATGGCGTGGAGGGGAGCCTGTGGCTGGGTCAGCAGTACCAGGGGCCCCCCGGGCGAGTGCATGGTGGTGTGGTGTCCTGGATTCTGGATGCGGTGCTGTCTCGCGCTCTGCATGCGTCCTATCGTCTGGGCGTCACTGGCACCCTGACCATTCGCTACCTGGCGGGTTCGCCAATTGAAGACACCCTGCATTGCCGTGCGCATATCGTCCGTCAGGAAGGCCGCAAGATCTTTATTGAGGGCGGTATCTGGCACGGTGACACCCAGACTGTTCACGCGGAAGGCGTGTGGCTGACACCGAAGAGCCTGAGCTGACCATGACTGAATCGCTATTCCATATACGGGACATTCGTGTGGCGGAAGCCCCCGCACCAAGCCCCCGTGCGGAACTGCACCGCGAGTTGGGGCGTGCCCTCGCCGAACTTAATGAGCAGGTGTTGCGACTGGATGCCTCCGAAGAGGCGCTGCGAGGTTATATCGAGCAGGCACGGCTCCTGAAGTCGGCAATGGCAGCGCAGGGCCAGCGTGATTACAGTACGACACTGCGACGTCTGCTGGACGGCGAGGGGACGGGCGATGACGTCACCGATCTGGTGGATTTCGAGATCCTCACCGGCAAGGCGTCACCCTTGTCTCCGCCGCTTGAGTTGTGGCTCGAGGGTGACAAGGTAAAAGGGCGTGGCACTTTTGGCCTCGCCTTCCAGGGCCCTCCGGGGCGGCTGCATGGTGGTGTACTCGGCCTGGCGCTGGATATCCTGCTGGCAAAGACGCAGGATTTCGTGGAGCAGATTGGCGTTACCGGCACCCTTAAAATACGCTATCTGGCGGGTACACCGATTCTGAAGCCGGTGGAATTTGAGGCCCGTCTGGTGCGCATGGAAGGGCGAAAACTGATGTGTGAAGGCTCAGTCTGGGTGGATGGCCAGCAGACCGTTGCCGCAGAGGGTATCTGGATTTCTCCGCGGGGAGATTACCGGTTAAAACCGGAGTACGCCGAGCTGGAAGCCGCCATCCGCGCCTGAGCCGGGAGTCGTTATGTCAGAACTGACCTATAAACTCTGTTTCTATGTGCCTGAAAGCCACGTTGAGCAGGTAAAGAATGCGGTGTTTGCTGCTGGAGCCGGGCACATCGGTAATTATGACTGCTGTGCCTTTCAGGTGCGTGGTGAAGGGCAGTTCCGGCCCCTGGATGGCAGCCAGCCGTTTCTCGGGCAGCAAGGTCAGGTAGAAGTTGTGGCCGAGTATCGGGTGGAGACCATCGTCACCGGGGCCCATCTGCACGCCGCCATCAGCGCCCTGAGATTGGCGCACCCCTATGAAGAACCCGCTATTGATCTGTTCAGGTTGGAGCCGTTGCCGGAATAATTGTGAGCTGTGAGCTGTGAGCTACAAGCTACAAGCTACAAGCTACAAGCTACGCCTGGATTAGGACAACCCAAATAGTTCCCGGCTCATATTTCTTCGAAGCCGCGACAGACCCGTTTCTACAGCTGGGTATACCGAGTGTTCTATCGAAGCAAAAGGCCCGTCCGGGTTAACGGGCGGGCCTTTTGCGCTAGGCATCAGGCATCAGGCGTCAAGCCGCCGAGCGGCCTGTCAATCCTCGCTGGGGCGTCGCTGTAAGGGCGCAATATCCTGACAGCGAACCGGGAATGTGCCGCTTTTCAGATCTTCGATATAGAAGCGCAGGGTGCGGCCAATGGTGGGGAAGGCCAGTTCGTCCCATGGGATCGCGTCCAGCTCAAATAGGCCCGCATCGCTACTCTCCTCGCCCACGCCGTACTTGCCATCCTCAATGCGCCCAAGAAAGAACACATAGACCTGGTTGATGTGCGGCAGGTTAAAGACGGTGTAGAGGTCATCGATGGCGACCGTTGCGCAGGCTTCCTCCCAGGTTTCCCGTGCGGCGCCTTCCTGGAGGGTTTCGCCATTTTCCATAAAGCCGGCGGGGAGGGTCCAGTACCCCTTGCGCGGTTCAATATCCCGCTTGCAAAGCAGTACCTTCCCATCCCAGATCGGCACCGCGCCAACCACGATCTTGGGGTTCTGGTAATGGATTGTCTGACAGTTTTCGCACCAATATCGTGGCCGATTATCGCCCTCGGGTATGCTGAATTGAAGGTTTGAATGGCCGCAATGGCTGCAAAAACGCATGAATTCTCGCTTAACTGGCTGAGCGTGGTAGACCAGAGTTTACAGCACTTTTCAGCGATACCCTATCCGGGGTATGGGCATGCCGGCCGAGAGTGTGTATAAAAAATAAACGGTGTTTTTGTGATGCTTGTCACTATTTCCTGACCTTTAAAAATAGCCGGAAGAATTAGTGTCACCCCGTTGGGGGAGTCATAGACTAACCCTCCGGGCTGATACCATCAGTCACCTGGCCTGAGGGGCAGGTTCGGAAGGGACAAATTTTCCTTCACCCTTGGGTGGGTGGGGGAAGGGGGAATCAGAAATGGATGCTTCGATGGCGCAGGGAACGCGTGGCGACAGTAAAACCTATCTCGTTGTTTCTCATTGCAATAACCTGGCAATTCGCTTGCTGGCGCGTTCCATTGAGAACCAGCGTGGTGTGGCCTGCACAGCCATCACCCGGGAAGACCTGTTCTGTGATCAAATCCAGGATGATCTGGTTCTGATCAACGTACTGGACTTCTCCTCTGCCGAGATTGAACGGTTGCTGGGACGGATCCAGGAAAAGATGCCCATGTGTCGGGTGATCCTGGTCAATGCCGACCGCGGTGACAATATCTTCTTCCTGCTCAACTGGCCGGTGGTAAAAGGGGTTATCTATCAGCAGGACAACGATACCCTGATCTCAAAAGCCATTGATGTGGTTTGTAAGGGGCGCAGCTGGTTTCCACGTAATTACATGGATTATCTGGTTCGTCATCGCAAGACTCCCACCCGCTGTGGTCACGTGTTTGAGAGTCTCACCAGCCGTGAAAGGCAAATGCTCGATCACGTGGTAAGAGGGATGAGCAATAACGAAATTGCCGATGCCCTTTGCCTGAGTACCCATACGGTGAAAGCGCACCTGCAGAGCCTCTACCGTAAAGTGGGCGTCAAGAACCGGGTTGGTGTAATGCGTTGGGTACACGAAAATCACCTGGAAGAAGAAAGCCGCTGATCCGGATGGCCGCCAGCGGCATTGCCCCTTGCCTCGCCCCTCCCTTGCTATGTGAGGCAAGATCGTGATTCAGCCTTAACGAGACTTGCCGCAGAGCCCGTTGCTGTTCAAACTACCGTTTGAATCATTGGGTCTGGAGAGTATTGTGCTCGACTTGCTCAGGCAGCGTTTGCCTGATTACCAACGCACGGAATTACCTCTGGCGTTGCCGGAAGCCGCCGTATTGATGCCCTTGGTGGATGCCCCGGATCCCCGCGTCATTCTGACTGTGCGATCCAACTCAATGCCCACCCATGCTGGCGAAGTGGCGTTTCCGGGCGGGAAGCGAGACCCCTCTGACAAGAGCCTTCTCATGACCGCACTTCGGGAAACAGAGGAGGAGGTTGGGCTGGCCCGCGAGTATGTGGATGTCCTGGGGCAGCTTTCGCCGCTGGCCTCGCGCTATGGTATGAAGGTCACCCCCTTTGTCGGCATTGTGCACCCTGATGCACAGCTGCAGGCGGAACCCGGTGAGATTGACACCATCTTTCAGGTGCCACTGACATTCTTTCTGGATGAGACGCCAGAACTGTCGAGCCCAATTGACTTCTTTGGTCGCCGTTTCCGAATCCCCAGCTATTACTATGAAGACAAGCGGATCTGGGGCCTGACCGCCTTCATGATTCTGGATCTGATCAACCACGTTTATGATGCCGGTATCGAGTTTGATGTGAGCCACTGGCCGGCAGACAGGGAACAATAATCATGATTTACAAAATTGGCAGCCGTCAGCTGGAACAGCGCGGTAGCGGCCACTGGATTGCCGACAACGCCACCGTGATTGGCTCGGTGGTGATGGAAAGTAATACCAGTATCTGGTTCAACGCGGTACTGCGGGCGGATAACGACCTGATCGAGATTGGTGAGAACACCAATATACAGGACGGTGCGGTACTGCATGTGGACCCTGGCGTGCCCATGAAAATTGGCCGTGATGTGACCGTGGGTCACAAGGTCATGCTGCACGGTTGCACTGTTGGTGATAACAGCCTGATCGGTATCAATGCAGTGGTGCTGAACAAAGCGGTGATTGGCAAGAACTGCATTATTGGCGCCAATTCCCTGGTGCCGGAAGGGATGAAAATTCCGGATAACTCCCTCGTGATGGGTTCTCCTGCCAAGGTGGTCAAGGAAATCACCGATGGGCACAAGGCCATGTTGACCATGAGCAGCATGCACTATGTGGCCCATGCCAAGGAGTTCAGGGAACATCTGGAAGTGGACGAACGCTACCATCATGACTGATCGGCAACGGGTCTCGCCCTGTGTATCCATCTGTGCACTGGACGAGAACGATATTTGCGTGGGCTGTTTCCGTTCGGGTGGGGAAATCTCCATTTGGGGCTTGTTGACCGACGATGAGAAGGACGAGGTCTATCGCCGGATCGAGCAGCGCATGAACGGCGAAGCGGCACCGTGTGTGGTGAGAAGCAGGAAGGGCAGCGAATGAGTAATGGCAACCTTACCCAGAGTGGCGGTAAACCCGTCGTGGGCCTGGCGCTCGGCAGCGGGTCGGCACGGGGCTGGGCTCATATCGGTGTGATCCAGGCGCTGGAAGAAATGGGGATCCAGCCTGAGGTGGTTGCCGGTACCTCCATTGGTGCCATTGTGGGCGGAGCCTATGTGACGGGTACGCTCAATGAATTTGCTGAATGGGTGCAAACACTCACCGTCAAGGATGTGGTCGGCTTGCTGGATATCAGCTTTTCCGGCGGGGTAGTGAAAGGCGAAAAGCTGTTCGGCTTCTTCCGCGAGCATCATGAGAATCCGCAGATCGAGGCGCTGGACAAGAAGCTGGTGACCGTGGCCACGGACATGAAAAGTGGTCGTGAGATCTGGATTACCAAGGGCCCCATGCTGGATGCTGCGCGAGCGTCCTGTGCGCTACCTGGGCTGTTTTCCCCGTTTAATCTTCAGGGCCGCTGGATGCTGGACGGGGGTCTGGTCAATCCGGTGCCGGTATCTGCCGCCCGTGCCATGGGCGCGGACGTGGTCATAGCCGTCAATCTCAATGCGCAGCTGGTGGGTGGTCATATGGCAAGGGACACGCGCAGTCAGGTGGAAAGGCAGGATGCTTCCGAGGAAGAGCGCAGCATCTGGCAGAAGATGATGGACTACTTCACCACCGGTGATGGTGAAGATCCGGGTTTCTTTGATGTGGTGGCATCCAGCATCAACATCATGCAGGACCGTATTACTCGCTCCCGCATGGCAGGTGATCCGCCCGAGGTCACCCTGGTGCCACTGCTGGAGGATTTTGCCTTGATGGATTTTCATCGCGCCAAGGAGGCTATTGAAGAGGGGCGGGCACTGGTGAAACGCCACGAAGACGATATTCGTGGTTGGGTGGGGTCGGCATTGGCGGACAGGGTTTGAAAGGCAATTAATAGTTAATAATGAATAATTAATAACGTCGCGATCAGCGCCGTTATCAGTTTCAAACGTTGAGGCCGCGCCCAGATTCTGGACGCGGCCTCAACGCTTCAAGAACAAGGAAAATCAAAATCTCTAGCTATTCATTATTAACTATTAATTCTTCTCCGCTTTCCTCATCTTCGCCGCCTTCACCATATTGTCCTTCACCTGCAGGATCTCGATTTGATAATCGAAGATCTGCACCGAGATGTTGGCATCCGGGATGTCCTGGAGATACTCCAGAATAAGGCCGTTGAGGGTTTTAGGACCGTCGGTGGGCAGCTCCCATTGCAGCGTTCGGTTGATATCGCGCAGAGTGGAGGATCCGTCGATCACGTAGGTGCCGTCTTCCTGTGGATGAATATCCTGACTGGTCGCTGCCAGGTCGGTGGTGAATTCGCCGACGATTTCCTCAAGAATATCCTCGAGAGTGACCAGGCCGAGCACATCCCCGTACTCGTCGACGACAATGCCGATGCGGCGCTTTGCGTTCTGGAAATTGATCAGCTGCTGGTGCAGTGAGGTGGCTTCTGGCACGTAGTAAGGCTCTACCGTGTGCTGCATCAGTTCGGCCTTGTTGATTTCTTCCTTGAGCAGCAGGCGGCTGAGTTTACGCAGGTGCAACAGGCCAATCATGTTGTTGGGGTCGCCATTGTACACCGGCAATCGGGTGTGCTGGCTGGAACGCAGTGTGGTGAGGATGTCGTGCATGTCATCCTCCAGATCGATGCCGACCATCTCGTTGCGCGGCACCATGATGTCTTCCACGGTGACCGTTTCCAGATCAAGGATATTGAGCAGCATCTTCTGGTGATTTTCCGGTATCAGGCCGCCGGCCTCGTTCACCACTGTACGCAATTCTTCCGGACTCAGGTGATCGTCGTCCTGCTCATTGGCATTGATTCCGCCCAGGCGCAACAGAACATTGCTGATGCCATTGACCAGCCATACCAGGGGAGCAAGCAGTGTCTGCAGCGGTTTCAGGGCCAGACTGGCCGGGAAGGCCACCCGCTCCGGACGCATGGCGGCGAAGGTCTTCGGGGTGATTTCGGCAAACACCAGCATGATGATGGTGATGACGACAGGCGCCACGGCGGCGCCGCTATCGCCCAGCCAGCGGATCGCCAGAATGGCGGCCACCGTTGCGGCAAAGTTATTGACGAAATTGTTGCCGATCAGAATGACGGAAAGTAACCGGTCTGTGCGCTTGAGTAGCGTCTCGACCCGGGAGGCGGCTTTATGCCCCTGACGGGCAAGATGACGCAGGCGGTAGCGGTTAATCGCCACCATGCCGGTTTCACTGCTGGAAAAAAAGGCTGAGCCAAGAATCAGCAAGATCAGGGCGCCTATCAGCCACCCGTCAGAGAAGGTATCCAAGGGAAAAGTCGTTTATCCGCCAGTTGGGTAGGTATTGTTCGGGGTAGGGGAGAGGGGTGTCAAGGAGGTGGTGATCAGTTAATAGTTAATAATGAATAATTAATAGCTCGCGAGCTGGTGTTGCCGCGTTCTGTAGGCATTGAGACTGCACCCGAAATTCGGGCGCGGTCTCGGCGTTTCGTGTGCTTGAAGCGGCTGGCCGCGACGTTATTAATTGCGGTGCAGGATGAACTCCAGCACCAGCTGGCTGCCGAAAAAGCCTACCAACAGCACCGTAAACCCGCTCAGGGTAAAGCGAATAGCTGTGCGGCCGCGCCAGCCTCGCAGGTGGCGGCCAACCAGCAGGGTGGCGAAGACCACCCAGGCAATCAGGGTCAGTACCGTTTTGTGGACCAGATGTTGGGCGAACAGATTGTCCACGTAGAAGAAACCGGAGGCGATGGCGATGGTGAGCAGGGTTTCACCCACCCAGATGGCCTCGAACAGCATGGTTTCCATAACTTGCACCGGCGGGAACAGGCGCATGAGTCCGCGGATGTGGCCTTCTTTGAGCTGATGATCCTGAATCTTTACCAGAATGGCCTGCGCGGCGGCGATGGCCAGCACCGCGTAGGCAAGGATAGAGAACAGCACATGGGTGCCAAGCCCATGGGCCAGTGGTTGGACATTGTCGGAGCTGATCCAGAGCATGCCGGGCAGGGTCAGGGCGGCGAAGGGGTAGACGATGGCGTTGATCCACTCAAACGAACGGCGCAGGCAGGAAACCAATACTGCCAGTACGCACGTGGCGGCCACTGTGGAGGCGGCAGTAAACAACCCCAGGTAAAGGCCAGTCGGCGTCACCATGATGCCCCACAGGCTGACGATGTGGGCAATCAGGGCCAGGGAGCCGGGAATCAGGATGGATTGCCGGGAAGGCTGTGTTTGTCCTCTGAACTGGGAGAACACAAACAGGCTGGCCAATGTGTATAGCGCGAAGGCGGCAATGCCGCTGATCACGGAAAGCGTCATGGGTGCAGATATCCGTCAGTCGCCGGCGACGAAATTGCCGGGCAATCCGAAGAAGTCTGGCATAGGCACAAGTTGACTATCAACAATCATTCTCATTTTGCGGCGCGGTTTGGTCTGGCCCCATGACGTTGGCTGTCAATGAGGGCTATAATCGCGCCCCTGTCCCTGCCATGGTGTTAGCCATGGGCAGACAAGAGGATTTGGAGGTAGCACCATGTTCGAGAATCTCACCGACCGGTTGGGATCGTCGCTTAAAAACCTGGCAGGTCAGGGTTCCCTGACCGAAGACAATATCCGCGACACCCTGCGTGAAGTACGCAAGGCGCTGCTGGAGGCCGATGTGGCCTTGCCGGTGGTGAAAGAGTTTGTCGAGCAGGTAAAGGAAAAGGCGCTGGGCCAGGAGGTGCTGCAAAGCCTCAACCCGGGCCAGGCGTTCGTCAAGATCGTCAACGACGAGCTGGTTCACACCATGGGCGATGCCAACGACGCCCTTGATCTGGCTGCCAAGCCGCCCGCGATCATTTTGATGGCCGGTCTGCAGGGTGCCGGTAAAACCACCTCTGTGGCCAAGCTTGCCCGTTTCCTGCAGGAGCGGGAGAAGAAGAAGGTCATGGTGGTGTCCGCTGACGTGTATCGTCCTGCGGCGATTGAACAGCTGAAAACGCTGGCGGGCGAGGTTGAGACCAACTTCTTCCCGTCCACCGGGGATCAGGATCCGGTGGATATCGCCAGTGCGGCACTGGATGAAGCGCGTCGTCGTTACATGGATGTGCTGATCGTCGATACCGCGGGCCGTCTCCATGTCGATGAAGACATGATGAGCGAGATCAAGCGTCTGCACGCAGCGATCACCCCGGTGGAAACCCTGTTCGTAGTTGATGCCATGACGGGTCAGGATGCGGCCAACACCGCCCAGGCCTTCAACGAGGCGCTGCCCCTGACGGGTGTGATCCTGACCAAGGCAGACGGTGACTCCCGCGGTGGTGCGGCGCTGTCGGTGCGCCAGCTCACCGGCAAGCCGATCAAGTTCATCGGTATGGGTGAGAAGACCGACGCCCTGGAGCCCTTCCATCCCGACCGTATCGCCAGCCGTATTCTTGGCATGGGCGACGTGCTGTCGCTGGTGGAAGAGGCCGAGCGCAAGCTGGACAAGCAGAAAGCCGAAAAAATCGCCAAGAAGTTCAAGAAAGGCAAGGCGATGGACTTCGAGGATCTCAAGGACCAGTTCCAGCAGATGCGCAATATGGGCGGTATGGCAGGCCTGCTCGACAAGCTCCCCGGTATGGGCGGCATGATGCAGGCAGCCCAGGATCCGGCTGCCCTCAAGCAGATGAAACATATGGAGGCCCTGATTGACTCCATGACGGTCAAGGAACGCCGAAACCCCGACATTATCAAGGGCTCGCGCAAGAAGCGTATTGCCATGGGGGCCGGGCTGGAGATTCAGGATTTGAACCGCCTGATGAAGCAGCAGAAGATGATGGCCAAGATGATGAAGAAGATGCGTACCAAGGGCGGCATGAAGAACATGATGCGCGGCCTGGAAGGCATGATGGGAGGCAATGGTGGTCCCGGTGGCATGGGCGGTATGGGTGGCCCAGGTGGCGGCATGCCGCCGATGTGATTGGATGCTTCATACACCACGCATCATGTAGCACGCGGGCAGGGCAGGTGAGAACCTCCCTGCCCGCGCTGCGTTTGGGGTGCCTGCTTTCCACCTGGGAGCCCGGCTTACCCTGGCGAACCGTGCGTAGCACGGCATTGTCATGGGCCGACAGGGGCTGCTCTCCATATGACAGAGTAAAGCCAGGAGCGGGTGCCGACAGCCTGACCCTCGCTGAGGCTCAGGTTCGCTCTGGCAAGCTGAGCTCCTGTGCGGGCGGTCATGGCAGGCTTTGGGTTTGCGAAATGCTTGTTGCTGGCCGTATCTGCCTGTATAATCCGCGCCCTTCGCGGCTTGTCCTTTGTGTTTCACATCGGGGCTGGCTTTCAAGCGGATACGATGGCTCGCATTGCCCTCCTCGGCAGGCGGCCGGGAAACCGGATTGATAAAAAGGTAGATAAACCATGGTAGTTATTCGTCTCGCTCGCGGCGGTTCCAAGAAGCGCCCGTTCTACAGCATCGTTGTTGCCGATAGCCGTAACGCCCGTGATGGTCGTTTCATCGAGCAGCTGGGTTTCTATAACCCCATCGCCCGTGGCGGTGAGATCCCTCTGAAGCTGAACCTGGAAAGCCTGGATGCGTGGGTTGGTAAAGGTGCTCAGCTGTCTGATCGCGTCAAGACCCTGGTCAAGCAGGCCCGTAAGGCAGCCTGATGACCACTGGAGGGCAAGCGTCCTCTGAGCTGGAGGTGGTCGGTCGCATCCTTGGGGTGCACGGCCTGCAGGGGTGGGTAAAGGTGTTTTCCCATACTGATCCCCGAGAAAACCTCCAGCACTACCAGCCTTGGCACCTGAAACAGGGTGGCCAGTGGAAGCCGGTTAAAGTGACCGGCTTTCGCCCCCAGGGTAAGGGGCTGATCGCACAACTGGAAGGCATCAACGACCGGGATATGGCGGCAGCTCTGGTGGGGCAGGACATCGGGATTCCCCGTGACCTGCTGCCACAGTCTGGTGGTGGAGAGTACTACTGGCGCGACTTGATCGGACTCCGTGTTTTCGTCAAGGAAGGCGCAGATCTCGGCAAGATCGTGAAAATGCTGGAAACCGGTGCTAACGATGTGCTCGTGGTGCGCGGTGACAGCAACAGTCTGGATCGCCGAGAACGGTTGATTCCCTGGCTGCCGGATGATGTGGTCACCGAAGTGAATCTGGCCGATGGCAAGATGACGGTGGACTGGGACCCGGATTTTTAACATGACGACGGATTCGACGCCGTATGCCGTTACTCTGGTAACCCTGTTTCCAGAGATGGCAAAGGCGATTACCGACTTCGGCGTTACCCGGCGGGCTGTTGAAAATGGCCAGCTGAAGGTGGATACCGTGAACCCGCGGGATTTCACCGAAGATCGTCACCGAACCGTGGACGATCGCCCCTTTGGCGGCGGACCGGGCATGGTCATGAAGGTGGATCCGCTGGCGAAAGCCCTGCAGTCTGCCCGTGCTGCCAACCCGGCAGCCACCGTGATTTACCTGTCCCCCCAGGGGCAGCCGCTGACCCAGGCCAAGGCCGAGGCGTTGGCACAGCAGCCCGGCCTGGTATTGCTGGCAGGGCGCTACGAAGGCGTAGACGAGCGTTTGCTTGAGGCCGAGGTGGATGAACAGATCTCCATCGGTGACTACGTTCTCAGCGGCGGGGAACTGCCGGCGCTGGTGCTGATCGATGCGGTCAGCCGACTGATTCCCGGAGTGCTGGGTCACCAGGACTCCGCCGAGCAGGATTCGTTTTCAGGCGAATTCGAAAACCTGCTGGATTGTCCGCATTACACCCGCCCGGAGGTGTTCAACGGACAGGCAGTGCCGCCGGTACTGCTGAGTGGCAATCACGAGTTGATTCGCCGCTGGCGCCTCAAGCAGGCGCTGGGACGGACCTGGCAACAGCGTCCTGACCTGCTGGAACGTCGCCGGGCGCGGGGTTTGAGCAAAGAAGAGCAACAACTGCTGGACGAGTTCATCGCCGAGCAGTCGTTGCATACAGCAAAACCGAACGAATAGGAGCATTGCCATGAGCGGCAAGAACCTGATCATCCAGGGCATCGAAAACGCCCAGCTGAAAGCCGACCTGCCTGAATTTGGCGCCGGTGATACCGTTACCGTTCAGGTAAAGGTGAAAGAAGGTACCCGTGAGCGTCTGCAGGCGTTCCAGGGCGTTGTTATCGCCCGTCGTAACCGCGGCCTGAACTCTGCGTTCACCGTGCGCAAGATCTCCCACGGTGTGGGCGTTGAGCGTGTATTCCAGCTGCATAGCCCGATGATCGACTCTATCGAAGTTGTTCGTCGTGGTGACGTGAGCCGTGCCAAGCTCTACTACCTGCGCGACCGCTCTGGTAAGTCCGCACGAATCAAAGAAAAGATTCGTTAAGACCTGCGCAATCGGGTCTGCCGAGGGCGAATGTTGGTTCAGCCTTTGCTGTAGGGCATGCGGAATCAACCTCTGGACGGGCAGACCACAAGCTCCAACAAAAAAGCCGCCATCAAGGCGGCTTTTTTGTGTCTGGTGGGTAGTCAGCGAGGCGGGTTCATGCGATCAGACGAAATGACCCTGTCCCGGCCAGCGCGTTTGGCCTGGTACATTGCGATATCCGCCTTTTCGATCATGTCTCCAGGGGATGAGTCTGCGCTGGCATGTTCACTATGAACCCCGAAGCTCGCCGTTAGTTTGAGCGCGGGCTGATTTTGAATTCCGGGGATCGTGATATTCCTCAAAGCCTGTGCGCAGCGCTCTGCAATGCCAATGGCATTTTGTGCGTCGCTGCCGGGGAGTATCAGGAGAAACTCTTCCCCACCGTACCTTCCCACCAGATCATTATCCCGTAGGGTGTCGCGCAGGCTGTGTGCCACCAGCTGGAGTGCCAGGTCGCCGGTTTGATGACCATAGCGGTCGTTAATCTGTTTGAAATGATCTACATCCACCAGAACAACAGAGAGCGGTTTGCCACTTTGCTCGGCATGGAGAAAGGCCTGTTCCAGTACCTGGGTAGCATACCCTCGGTTGGCGACCCCAGTCAGTGGATCTGTGCTGGCCTGGAGCAAGGTTCGCGCTTCCCTGTGCCGCCAGGTGCTGGTTAGCGCGGCAACCGTGAAAGAATCTTTGAAAATGATCAGAGTGGCCGCCACGATCACCATCAGGTCATACCAGAGCTGGGCTGCGGGCGCATGAACAGGTTCAAGCAGGGGCTGATAGTGTGTTCCTCCCAGACTGATGGTCACCGCATAGGCCAGAATGGCCGCAATGGAAAGGGCAAAAATCAGTGCGATCTTTTGCGCCGGGAACAGCAACATGCCGATCAATATTGAGCCAGTCAGGACGATGCCGGTGACCAGATTGAACGGGCCGACCAGTAGCATCGACAGAATGCCGCTGACGCCAAAAAGGGCAATCGTCAGCTGGGCGAAAAGCTGGCCCTGGTCCTCCGACATGGCACGCTGAGCACCGAAATATCCCAGCGAAGCCCAGAACAGTGTGGCAGAGCAACCCCAGATTACCCCGGCCCAGAGAAGAGGGTTGTAGATCTCCTCTGTCCAGCGGGAAAGAATCAGCCCGGCCAGGCAACCAAAACCGATCAGCAGATAGATCGGTAGTGAAAGCCAGCAGATGAAAATGCTTTTTTCCTGGAGGGAACCATTTATCTGTTGACCGATGTACTGGTACAGGCGCGGTAACAGGGTGTTCATAAAGCGGTTGCCCCCAGAGTGATTATTATTTTCGGATGGCGCGATAAAGGGCCAGCAATACCACTGCACCAACGATGGCAGTAATAAAGCTGCCAATGCTAAAGCTACCCACAGACCCGCCGACACCGGTTATGGAGCCTAGCCAACCGCCCACGAAGGCCCCGGCAATACCGATGAGGGTGGTTATGATGAACCCCCCCGGATCTTTGCCGGGCATAATCCATTTTGCGATGATTCCTGCAATCAGGCCGAATGCAATCCACGACAGAATACCCATTTTTCTCTCCCTGGTAGCTCATTGACGTTATCACTGCCATAGATGCCAGAATCTGCGGCATTTGTCGTTCCATTGTGTCTACATAGGCGTAATATTTGGTAAAACAGCGTGTTACAGCCATCAAGGTAATGGATGACAACGACAACCGATGAACACTCGCGGCTCATTGATGCCTGGCTGGATCAGCAATGGCTGGAAAAGGGGCTGAGCGAGCACAGCCTGAGCAATTACCGCCGTGATGTGACTCAGCTCGCCTGCTGGCTGCAAACAAACGGCGAGGGGTTGCTGCGGTGTCAGCGGTTCGAGTTGCTGGAGTTTCTGGCTGATCGACACCAGTTGGGTATTAGCGCACGTTCAGTGGCTCGCCAGCTGTCGGCGATCAAAGGGTTCTACCGTTGGCTGAAACGGGAAGGGCGTATTACTGAGGATCCGTCATTATTGATCGAGCGCCCCAAAACCGGGCGCCCTCTCCCCAAGACACTGACAGAAGCGGATGTAGAGGCTCTGCTCAGGGCGCCGGACCTGGATACCCCGCTGGGGATGCGTGATCGAGCCATGCTCGAGGTGCTTTATGCCACCGGGTTACGGGTCACCGAGCTGGTGACATTGACCCAGAGTCAGATTAATCCGCGGCAAGGTCTTGTGCGTGTCGTCGGCAAGGGTGACAAGGAGCGCCTGGTGCCGCTGGGGGAGGAAGCATTGCACTGGCTGGTGCGCTACTTGCGAGAGGCCAGACCGTTGCTGCTGGGTAATGATCAGGAGTTACTGTTTCCCAGTCAGCGCGGCACCTGCATGACCCGCCAGACCTTCTGGCACCGGCTCAAGCAGATGGCGACTGTGGCAGGGGTGCAAAAAAGTCTCTCTCCTCATACACTGCGCCATGCGTTCGCCACCCATTTGCTGAACCATGGCGCGGACTTGCGTGTGGTACAGCTATTGCTGGGACATAGCGATCTTTCCACCACGCAGATTTATACCCATGTAGCCCAGCAGCGGTTACAGGATCTATACCAGAAACATCATCCGCGTTCGGGAACCTGATACGGTGACGGGGTTCTAACGATCAGGGAAACGAAGGAGTAACGACAGAATGAAAAAATGGTTTGTATTCGCCCTGATGGGCCTGGTAACTGCCTGTGGGGCAGAAACCGGCGCCAACGCCAACACGGCTGCTGCGGCCGATGACAATGCGGTTAATGGGGACAAGATCCGCGCGGTGATGGAAGAGGCGTTTGAGGGTATCAAGATTTCTGATGTGCGGCCCTCACCGATCAGCGGTGTGGTCGAGGTCGAGGTTGAAGGTCGAGATACGGTTTACGTCAGTAATGACGGAAGCTACGTTCTGGTTGGTAACCTGCTGCAGATCAAGGGCGGTGAAGTGGTTGATCCGGCCGAGCAGCGGCTGGAGCAAGTCCGCATGGAGGGTATTTCCCAGCTGGATATGGCCCAGATGATTACTTATCCCGCAGAAGACCAGAAGCACGAGATCTATGTCTTCACCGATATCTCCTGCGGATATTGCCGCAAGCTGCACCGCCATATTGAGGAGTACAATAAAGAGGGAGTGACCGTGCACTATCTGGCATTCCCCCGTGGTGGCCCTGGGGCCAAAGCTGCTGAAGCCATGCGCCATATCTGGTGTGCGGAGGACCGCCAGCAGGCCCTCACCGATGCCAAGCTGACTGACAAGATCAGTGAGGCAGAGCTGGGTGAATGCGCCAAGCCAGTCGATGAGCAGTATTCTCTGGGGCTCAAGTTTGGTGTTCGTGGCACCCCGGCCATCTACACCCCCGAAGGCAAGCAGCTGGGGGGCTATGTGTCACCGGCTGACTTGCTCAAGCGTCTCGACTAGCCGAGATTGTTCCTGCCTTGAACCCCCGCCAGCTGGCGCTTTCGGGCCAGCGGGCGGGGGTGTATACATTGACTGTGACCGACAGCCCCGTTAATGTGTCCGCCTCTTTTTACTCCGACCTGAATCCTCGCTGAAACTAGGGGTTCAAGTCCCACCCCAAGGTGCTGTCGTGGAAACCGATTTCCAGCGAATCCGTCGTTTGCCTCCCTATGTCTTCAATATTGTTGGAGAACTGAAGAAGGCTGCACGAGCACGGGGTGAAGATATCATCGACTTTGGCATGGGCAATCCGGATCAGCCCACCCCGAAGCACATTGTCGACAAGCTGACAGAAACCGTTCAGCGCGGTGATACCCACCGCTATTCCCAGTCCCGTGGTATTCCGCGGCTGCGCAAGGCCATTACTGACTGGTATCAGCGTCGCTATAATGTGAATCTGGATCCAGAATCCGAGGCCATTGTTACCATTGGCTCCAAGGAAGGCCTGGCACACCTGGCCCTGGCCACCATGGGCCCGGGTGACACAGTGCTGGTGCCGAACCCCAGCTATCCGATCCACCCCTATGGCTTCGTGATCTCCAATGCGGATATTCGTCACGTGCCTATGGTGAAGGGCGTGGACTTCTTCGTGGAGCTGGAGCGCGCCATCAAGGAATCCTGGCCCAAACCGAAGATGCTGGTGCTGAATTTCCCCGGCAACCCCACCGGCCAGTGCGTTGAGCTTGAGTTCTTCGAGAAGGTGGTGGCGATTGCCCGTGAGCACCAGATTTGGGTTGTTCACGATATTGCGTATGCGGACATCGTGTTTGATGGCTACAAGGCACCGTCCATCCTGGAGGTGGAAGGGGCAAAAGACGTGGCAGTGGAATTCTTTTCTCTGTCAAAGAGCTACAATATGCCCGGCTGGCGTGTGGGCTTCTGCTGTGGCAACCCGGATCTGATCAATGCATTGGCACGCATCAAGTCCTACCTGGATTACGGTACCTTTACGCCCATTCAGGTGGCGGCCATTGCGGCGCTGGAAGGGGACCAGAGCTGTGTCAGTGAAATTTGCGAGATGTATCGCAAGCGCCGGGATGTGCTGGTGGATGGTTTGGCGGAGATCGGCTGGCAGGTAGAGCGCCCCCGTGCCACCATGTTTGTTTGGGCGGAAATCCCCGAGGCTTACAAGGCCATGGGATCACTCGAATTCTCCAAGAAACTGCTGACTGATGCTGGTGTGGCCGTCTCCCCGGGGGTAGGTTTTGGCGAGTATGGCGACGACCATGTGCGCTTTGGCCTGATCGAAAACGAACAACGTACCCGGCAGGCTATTCGTGGCATCAAGAAGATGTTCCGCGACGACGGCCTGCTGGATTGACGCGGTTGCCGGGCAAATCGGTAATCAGACTGATTAAATGAAATGAAACGAGGAAACGCTGTGGATCCAGTGAAGGTGGGTATTGCAGGTCTGGGCACTGTGGGCTCGGGCACCGTCAATGTGCTGAAGCGCAACGCAGGGGATATTGCCCGTCGCGTCGGTCGCCCGATCGAGATTACCCATATTGGCGCTCGTCGTGACCACCCTGACTGTGACATCAGTGGTATTCGCGTCTCCCGTGACATCTTTGCCGTCGCCTCTGACCCGGAAATCGACATCCTGGTGGAGCTGATCGGTGGTATTGAGACCGCCCGTGAGCTGGTGCTCACCGCCATCAAGAACGGCAAGCATATCGTGACGGCCAACAAGGCGCTGATCGCCGAGCACGGTAACGAAATTTTCCAGGCCGCCG
Organism: Alcanivorax sediminis; assembly: GCF_009601165.1. Classification (NCBI taxonomy): domain Bacteria; kingdom Pseudomonadati; phylum Pseudomonadota; class Gammaproteobacteria; order Oceanospirillales; family Alcanivoracaceae; genus Alcanivorax; species Alcanivorax sediminis. The sequence goes on from NZ_WIRE01000001.1 coordinate 1,938,647, forward strand.
AGGCCAACGGGGTTGATGTAGCGTTCGAAGGCTCTGTGGCCGGCGGTATCCCGATTCTGAAATCGCTGGGCGAAGGCCTTGCCGCTAACCACGTGAACTGGCTGGCGGGTATCATTAACGGCACCGGCAATTTTATCCTCACCGAGATGGAAGAGGGTGGTCGTGCGTTTGACGATGTGCTGGCAGAGGCTCAGCAGCTGGGTTACGCCGAAGCGGATCCGACGTTTGATGTGGAAGGCATTGATGCCGCCCACAAGCTGACTATCCTGGCTTCCATCGCCTTTGGCATTCCGCTGCAGTTCTCCAAGGTCTACACCGAAGGGATTAGCCGCATCACCATCGAAGATGTGGCCAGTGCCGCGCACTTTGGTTATCGGATCAAGCATCTTGGCATTGCTCGCGACACCGGCAATGGTATCGAGCTGCGTGTTCATCCGACCCTGATTCCAAAGGAGACCATGCTGTCTGCCGTCAACGGTGTAATGAATGCAGTGATGATCCATGGCGATGCGGTGGGGCCGACCATGTTCTATGGTGCCGGTGCTGGCGCAGAGCCGACGGCATCAGCGGTGGTGGCCGATATCATTGAGTTGGGTCGCGCATTGACGGTGGATCATGAAGAGCGTGTTCCTTACCTGGGCTTCCACACCGATCATATGTCTGACGCTCCGATCCTGACTATTGATGATGTGGCGTGCAGCTTCTACCTGCGCCTGCACGTGCAGGACAAGGCTGGCGTACTGGCTGACATCACTCGGATCCTCAGTGACAACAATGTCAGCATTGATGCACTGGTGCAGCGTGAAGTGGACCAGGGCCTGGTGCCAATCGTGATGATGACGCACCAGGTGCGCGAGGGCGACATGAACGCCGCCCTGGAGAAGATCGCTGCCCTCGATACGGTGGATAGCGATATAATGCGCATCCGGGTGGAAACACTGGACGCCTGACGCCTGACGCCTGACGCCTGACGCGTTAGAATCTCGCGTTCTTCAGCGTCTGGCACGCTACATGAACACTCACTTTTGAGAACAGCACAGCCTCGCTTAGGGGGGGTGCCTTGGAAACAGAGACCATAACCATGCCTTTTCGTGACCGTTACACCGGCCTGATCAACCGCTACCGTGACCACCTGCCGGTGAATGATGACACGCCGATCATCAGCCTGGGTGAAGGTAACACTCCGCTGATCCGCCTGAAGAACATCCCCAAGTTGCTGGGCAAGGACGTGGATATCTACGTCAAATATGAAGGTCTGAACCCCACCGGTTCCTTCAAGGATCGTGGCATGACCATGGCGGTCACCAAGGCAGTGGAAGAGGGCAGTAATGCCATCATTTGTGCCTCTACCGGTAATACTTCTGCTGCGGCAGCGGCCTACGCCGCCCGTGCTGGCATCACCGCGTTTGTGCTGATTCCGGAAGGCAAGATCGCCATGGGCAAGCTGGCCCAGGCAATGATGTACGGTGCTGTGATCATGCAGATCCGTGGCAACTTCGACCAGGGCATGGAACTGGTGAAGCAGGTGGCTGAAAAGGCACCGGTCACCATTGTAAATTCGGTAAACCCTTACCGCCTGCAAGGTCAGAAGTCAGCGGCGTTTGAAATCGTGGAAGAGCTTGGCCGTGCTCCGGATTTCCACTGTCTGCCAGTAGGTAACGCGGGCAACATCACCGCGCACTGGATGGGCTACAGCGAATACAAGAAAGCGGGTGTGGTGAATGCAGCACCGAAAATGGTGGGCTATCAGGCCGAAGGCGCTGCGCCGTTCATGCGTGGCGGCCCGGTGAGCGATCCGGAAACTGTGGCCACCGCCATTCGTATTGGTAATCCGCAGTCCTGGGATAAAGCCTGGGCTCTGCAGAAGGAATCCGGCGGCTGGTTTGATGAGCTGTCTGATCAGGAAATTCTTAACGCCCAGAAACTGCTGGCCGAGAAAGAAGGCGTATTCTGTGAGCCCGCTTCTGCGGCTTCCCTGGGTGGCGCCATGCGCGACATCAAGTCCGGCAAGATTCCGGAAGGTTCCACCATTGTTTGCACCCTGACCGGTAACGGTCTGAAGGATCCTGATACGGCTATTGCCCAGTGCCAGGACAGCCGCATGGTGACGATCGATGCGGAACTGGAAGCGGTGAAAGGCGCGATCCTGTCCAACATGGAATAAAAAAGCGTACTCCTTTGGGAGAAGCGTGATGCCCAGGGAACGGGCCGGTATTCACCGGCCCGTTTTCTTTTTTCAGGAGACTACACAAGTGGAACTGCAACCCTCTGACGCAGTGTTTCAGAGTTATGGACGGTGCTGCGCGTCCGAGCACTTCTTCGAAGATTTTTATCGTATTTTCATGAGCAAGAGTGATGAGGTGCGATCGGTATTCACGAATACCGATATGCCCGAGCAACGTCGACTGCTACGGGCAGGGATCATGTGGCTGATCATGGTGGCCCGAGGCGCGTCAGACAACAAGCTGGCACACCTTGGCAAGACCCATAACAGAGAGGGCTACAATATTCAGCCTTACCTCTATGACTACTGGCTGGATGCGCTACTGGAGACGGTAGCCAAGCATGACAAACAGCATAGCGATGATCTCGGTCGCCATTGGAGAACAGTGTTACAGCCCAGCATTGAAACGATTCGCGGGGCTTACTGACTCCTCTTTCTGATTTCCGGTCAGGGACGACCGGCAACGCCTTCCCGCAGAAGCGAGTCACGAGTGACGAGTTTCGAAAAGCGAAAAACAGGCAGTATCATTCGGGTTTGGGGTTTTGATTTTCGCAACTCGCAACTTCCCTCCGGCGTTCGCCAGGATCATCATGAATCAAGGCAGGATATTCAGGGAGAGGCGCCATGACCAACCAGGTAACCGTCAACGGCTTCCGTCAGGATGAGGTGGGTGACTGGGTGATGGAATTATCCTGTGGGCATCGTCAGCATGTCCGCCATCATCCCCCGTTCATGAACCGCCCCTGGGTGATGACCGATGAGGGTCGGCGCCAGCATCTGGATATGGTCGTGACCTGTACCCAGTGCCAGCGCGGGATGCCTTTCCCTGAGGATTAACCGTGCAGTTTGGTGTGGCGGTTGATGGTGTGTTGCAGCCCGAACAGGGAGGGCAGGTGGGGGCCAATGACACCCTTGCCGGTAGTCAGCAGGGCGCCGCTGAGATCCCGTTGCGGATCTGCCCAGCAGTAGATGCTGATAAAACCGAGATGGCCAAAGGCCTTGGGCGCGCCGGGGCCAAACATGCCCATGCCGCGGTTACCCAGCATGAATCCACTGGAGAAATTGAGTGGCAGCATCAGGGTACGATCAAAGCGAGGTCGGTGCCAGGCGGGCTGCAGCGCGTTGGCGATGGTTTCCGGCTTGAAAATCTGCTGGCCATTGTACACACCATCATTGAGCAGCATCTGAAAGAAGCGGCTGGCCTCCTCTGCTGTCGCATAGAGGTTACCTGCGGGGACAATGATGTCCTGGAAGCGATCATCATTGGTGACTTCAACCACTTCATCGATACTGCCGCCCACCGCATAGCTCAAGAACAGGTCGACCAGTTTCATCGGCACACCGGTGGAGACATCCATGGCTCGCTCAGGGCCGGTCTTGCCGAAGGTGAAATACTTCATACCCATGGGTTTGCGGATCACCCTGTCCAGGGTGGCATTGAGGTCTTCCCCGGTAACGGTTTCCGCTATGTTGCCGAGTATGAAACCGGCGGTGACCGCATGATACGCCTGGCTGTTTAGCCCAGCAGGCTTGGCGGCACACAAGATGTCGGTGATCTCCTGGGGCCGATAGAGAATCTCCGGGGTGACTTCCTGCTGCGGGCGAGGAATGCCAGCCTGGTGAGTCAGCAGATGACGGATGGTGGTACGGCCTTTTCCATTCTGGCCGTATTTGGGCAAATAGCGGGTCACCGGGTCGTCGAGATCAATCTGGCCGGTTTCAACCAGATGATGGATCATCATGGCAGCGACCACTTTGGAGGCAGAAAACAGGCAGACGGGGGTGTCTGGCGTCATTACGCGCTGGCTGTCTGGATCGGCAAAACCGATGCTGCGGTTGATCATGATCTCGCCATGTCGACGCAGGCACAGACTCACTGCAGGGCTCATTCCGCTCCGGTAAAGCTTGCGAGTGGCTCGCCAGATGGCCTCCACCTGCTCGGAGGACATACCGGTTTTGGCCAGTGGGGCTTCATCGCCGTGACGGATCAGGCTGTCCAGGCTGCGGGGAATTCGGTTGGCCTGTTTGCTAATCAGGCGATTGACACGGGGACGTAAAGCCATAAAACCTCTGAACAAGTGTAGTAAAAGCACCGGCGAGGCGGGCTTTGATATCCGCAGTGTATACGGCGCGGAAAGCCATTTTCCATGGCCCGGGCGTTCCTGCAATAGTCAGGCGAGCCATCCGTGTGGCGTGAAATCACAAGTCGCATGGCTCATTCTAACGCGGTCCATGAGTTACACTTAGCCTGTGGTTACAAGTTTGCGCGCTGAACAGGCGCGACAATGCCGGGAACCTCAATAATACATTGCACACCCAGTTATCCAGGAGCGTACCGTGACAACCATCAAGCAGTCCGATTTCCAGAGTTTTGCCGAGTTTTACCCCTACTATTTGCAGGAGCATGGCAATCCCACCTGTCGTCGTTTGCATTTCTTCGGCACCCTTGGGGTGCTGGCCATTCTGGCGGGCGTCATCTTCACCGGTAAGCTGGCCGGGCTGATTATGCTGCCAATAGTGGGTTACGGCTTTGCCTGGGTAGGCCACTTCTTCTTCGAGAAAAACCGCCCGGCCACTTTCAAGCATCCTTGGTACAGCCTTGCCGGGGATTTCGTGATGTTCAAGGATATTCTGACAGGCCGTATCAGCTGGTAGATGGCAGAGAGTGGAAAGCCGATGAGTGCAGTAGAGGTCTTTATTCCGGGGCAGACAGCCACAGGCGATAACTCGTTACCGGATCTGGACTGCAAGGAAGCTATTGATGCCATGGTGTACGGGTTCTACCGGCGACTGCTGGATGATCCGGAGATGGCGCCAGTATTTTTCGAGGTGGCAAAGATTGATCTCGGCAAGCACCTCCCGGTTATCTGCCAGTACTGGCACAAGATGCTTCTGGGTGACAGGAGTTACCAACGCCACATGATGCAGAAGCACAGGGATCTGGATGACCAATTACCCCTGACAGGGGTTCACCATGAGCGCTGGCTGGGCCACTTCATGGCCAATCTGGAGGGCCGCTTCGCCGGCCCGAACACCGACAGGGCCCGCCGTCTGGCGGCGCGCATCATGGATAATCTGTACCTTCAGCTACAAACCCGCCGAACCGATTCCTTCTAAAGCATTGGCACCAGCAAGTTGCCGACCAACAGGGCGGCACCGCCAAGATAGCAGCTGCGAATCAGAACCGGGTCGGATTGCAGGGCCTGGCGGCGCAGCTGGAAGTAAAGGCCTGTACCGATAAGGGCAACGGCGACGCTGATGACGGTAACCCACATGAAGAGCTGCATATTGTTGTCCTTTTTGCGTCTCTCGCTTCAGTCCTTTTTGTTTTAACGCCAGCGTGCCCTGCGGTCAATCTCCCGCCGGGATGGCTGACAAACGGCGGCTCAGGGCTAGGTCTGGCCTCAGCCGATAATGCCCTCGCGCTTTAGCGCCTGATATTCATCCTCGCTGAGTCCCAGTTCGTCACGCAATACGGTTTCGTTGTGGCTGCCGACCTCTCCTCCGGGCCAGCGGGTTTCGCCAGGGGTGTCTGCCAGGCGTGGCGTGATGGCCGGGATCTTCAGGGGCTTGCCATTGATCTCGACTTGCTGGAACAGTCCTCGGGCCTGGAAGTGAGGGTCCTGCATCATGTCGGCCACGGAGTAGATTGGTCCGGAGGGTACCCGGGCGTCTTCCAGAATCGCGAGGATGTCATCACTCGGCAGGCTACGGCACCAGCTGTCCAAAGCCTCATCAATGGCCGCTTCGTTTTCCACCCGACCGGCATTGGTGGCCATGGCCGGGTCTTCGGCCATGTCGGGGCGGCCAGCGGCGATCATCAGGCGCTTGAAGATGGAGTCGCCATTGCCGCCGATCACCACGAACTTGCGATCAGCACAGCGATAGGTGTTGGTGGGAACAATGCCGGTGACTGTGGAGCCGGAGGGTTCGCGAATCACCCCAGCGCCATCAAATTCCGGGATCACGCCTTCCAGCAGGTTGAAGACAGATTCGAACAGGGAGACATCCACCACCTGGCCCTTGGCACTGTTCTGGCGCTCAAACAGGGCAAGCAATATACCCAGGGCAGCATGCAGGCCGGCAATGGTGTCGCCCAGGGACAGGTTGGGACGCACCGGGCGCTCGCCGGGGAAGCCGTTGACGTAGCGGAGTCCGCCGATGCCCTCGCATACGGAGGCATAGCCCGGCTTGCTGGCGTAAGGACCTGTCTGGCCATAACCGGAAATGCGTGTATAGATCAGGCCCGGGTTGTCTTCCTCGAAGCTGTCCGGGCCGAGTCCCCAGTTTTCCATGGTGCCGGGGCGGAAATTCTCGATCACCACATCTGCCTTGCCCATCAGCTTGCGGACCAGCTTTTTGCCATCATCGGTTTTCAGGTCGAGGGTAACGGACTTCTTGTTGCGACCGAGACTGCGCCACCAGAACGAGGTGCCGTCTTCGTCCAGCTTCCGCCAACCTCGAATGGGATCACCGCCAGGGGGCTCCACCTTCACTACATCAGCGCCAAAATACGCCAGCAGGGTGCCAGTGAAAGGGCCGGCAAGCAGCTGTCCCAGTTCAACAACGCGGACACCTTCCAGAGGCAAGCGGCGGGAGGAAAGATCGGTCATGGGGTCTCCGAGGGGGTGGTCTGTAGAGTGAAGAGCCTAGCGGATTCGACCTGCCAGTGGCAGTGACGAATCCATTCGAAAATGGCGTTGAATTTTGTCATCTGCCCCCGGGCCTATACAATCCGCGGCCAGCAATGAGGAATTGTCATGACCCCGGAACGTTACCGCCGTATCTGTGAAACCCTGGATCGCCGCCAGCCTGACCTGACAGTGATCATGGACGGGGTACACAAGCCCCATAATATTGCCGCCATCGTGCGTACCTGCGATGCGGTGGGTATTCTGGATGTGCATGCCATTCTTCCCAAAAACCGGGCGCGTATGGCGGCTGGAACGGCCATGGGATCCCAGCGCTGGGTAAAGGTGCACAAGCATGAAGACAGCACCCAGGTGATTCGGGATTTGCAGGGCAAGGGTGTCCAGGTGCTGGCGGCGCATCTCTCTGATACCGCGATCCCTTATCGGGAAGTGGATTACAGCAAGCCCACAGCGCTGTTGCTGGGGACCGAAAAGTTCGGCGTCAGCGACGAAGCCGCTGCAGCGGTTGATCAGCACGTCATCATTCCCATGATGGGCATGGTGGAGTCATTCAACGTGAGCGTGGCGGCGGCAATCATTCTGGCGGAGGCTTGCGAGCAGCGTCGCAGCAAGGGTTTTTATGACCAGCCGCAGATCGATCCGCAGCGTTACCAAGAGCTGCTTTTCCGCTGGGGCTACGCCAAGGTCGCGCGCCTGTGTGACGACCATGGCGTGCCTTACCCCGAGCTGGATGATGAAGGCCAGATCAGGGACAGTGCAGCGCTTACGGCGCTGCTGCAGAAGAGTGAGTGACGGGGCCCGTCAGGCTCGCTGAGGGCGCATGGCTCACCTGCCAGTGGAAATCGCTGGCGCCGCCTTCGCCCACCCAGGCGGGGAACCACAGGGTATTGTCCATCGTGGCGTAGCGTAGCCGGGTGATGTCGATGCCTTGCGCTTTGGACAACGCCACCATTCGCTGCAGCACCTTGCCATGGTGAATTCGATCCGGGCTGTCAGTGGTATCCACGATGGCCTGATGCAGCAGGTTGTTGAAAGTCTTGCGCGGGATGCCGGAAAAATTCATTCGGTCCAGATCAGCGATAAAAGCATCTGCCAGGGACTCCACCGTGGTAAAACGCCCCTCCGCATTGAGGGCCACCAGGCGCTGGTGAACCACCTCGTCGTACTTGTCGAAGGCACCTTTTTCCTGGGCCTCGGCCAGGGCAATAATGGCTTCACCCAGGCTGTTCATGTTGGCGTAATCCAGCTTGGGGATAGAGCCCATCAGATCAATTACGGTTCGCGGCAGGCCACTGCTCTGGAATCCCAGCCGGGGAGTGGCACCGGGGAAACGTTCATACTCGGTGGTGCTGTCGGCATCGTCCTCATAGAACATGTTCATGTTGACGCCATCGAGGAAGGCATCAAACAACCCATTGGGCACCACGGGCATGTGATTGCTGAAGAACATCTCCCAGCCCTGATTGGAGTCCATATGTAGCCAGTCACCGGGCAGACGGGTGGCGTTCATGGTGTTCTCAAACGGGCTCATTTCGCCGTCTACCAGACCATACTGCTGATTATTGTAGACAGACTGGAAGGAGACCCGGGCGCCGTCCAGATTGTGAAAGTCGATGGCAAAGTGGATGCGCGGCTCGCGCAGGAACATCAGAAAGAACTTCAGTACCTTGACACTGCCAATGGCAAAACGGGATGGAATGGTGACGGATTGCTCATAGAAATCCACCTGGAACTTCTGGCTGAAAAAGGTGGGCAGGTAGGCATACCAGATACGCGCTTTGACCAGCATGGACACGCGTACCGGGCCGTCTTTTACCGCAATGGGGGTTGCCTTGATGTTCTTGCGGGTATCCAGATTCACGCGCAGCTTCTGGTTAAGGATGCCGGTGCTGATATTCACATAGATATTATCGAAAACACTCTCTTCCTGGTGCGGACCCAGTCGCGGGGCCATGGAGTGGATCTGGGTGAAGTCATCGGGCTCGTAGTCCAGATCCATCAGGGTGCTTTGTACATGCCCGGCTTTCAGGTCTGCGCTGACATAGTCCGCAGTGGAGCGGTCCGGGTTGTTGCGTACCAGATAAATATAGCGTGGCGCATTGCGGGGGGAATCCAGGCGGATTTCTTCCAGAATGAGCCCGGCTTGCAGCTGGTGCTTTTCCGCAGAGTAACGCTCGTTGCCGCCATCGCGAAACATGAAAACCAGTTCGTCGAAGTCATCAAAGGTGCCAAGCTTTCCTTCGGGCGGATGGTCATTCTCGCCTTCGATCCAGATCAGACCGGTCTTGTCGAATTCATCGATCTGGAACGGGATCGGTATCAGTTTGCCGGCACGGACCGCCATCAGTGAGAGCTCTCCGATGGGGATGCCCAGATGCTCGGGCAGCTGGAAGCCTTTCATTTCCATCGGATACAGATAGGTGAACTGGGTGGTATCCAGTGCCTTGATAGTGGCATCCAGTTGCGCCGTGGAAATTTTGCTCAAGCCGGGCGCCCAGCGTCCCATGGCGCTGGGATCCGCTTTGTAGAATTCGAGGAAATGTTGGAAGTAGGCGTCAGGCACCCCATCAGTCCAGATCTCTCGAGCCTGGAGGGGGTTGCCAAGGCTGATCAACACGGTGATCAGTCCAATCCATGCCTGTCTGGCGGTCATTTTGTTATTCTCTGCGACGGTTTTGGATAGGCGACGAAGGCTAGAGTATGACAAGCGACCCCAAATTAGTAGGCCTTAACGCCCTGCACGAGCGGCTCCATCGCGTATTGCCGAATGTGAAGCTTACCTGCCAGCCGTTACCGAAAACACCACAATTGAAACTGTGGCTGCTGGATGAGCTGTTTCCGGAGCAGGCGCTGGAGCCGGGCATCGTCAACGCCATTATGGAGGAGCCGCCATACTGGTCGTTTTGCTGGGCGTCAGGCCAGGTGTTGGCCGAGTTTCTGATCCGTAACCCCGAGTGGGTTGCCGGGCGCTGTGTGGTGGATGTGGGGCCCGGGTCCGGCGTGGTGGCCATTGCTGCGGCACTTGCCGGGGCCAGAAAAGTGATTGCCTGTGATCTTGATGATGATGCGCTGACGGCCACCCGGGTGAACGCCGAGGAAAACGGGGTGCAGGTGGTGTTGAGTCAGGATCTGGATAGTGCCTTGCAGGAAGCAGATCTGGTGACCGCCGCCGACATTCTCTACGACCGTGAGAATCTGGGCTTGTTGGCACGCTTTCAGGCGGCGGAGCGGGTGTTGCTGGCGGATTCCCGAGTGCCAGACCTTAATCCGCCGGGTTACCGTCTGCTGGGTGAGTGGCAATCCTGCACCTGGCCGGATCTGGGGGAATCCAGTGAGTACAACGGGGTGAGGCTGTTTGCGGCGCAAGCGTGAAGGTGTACAGACTTGTGAAGGGAACTGCGTGGCCATACATCGGTCTCACAGGGAGCGAGCGGAAGCTATCAGCATGGTGCTGCCACTACTTTCGTTCCCGGGGGCAACGGGGATCATCATCCCGACGTGTGCTTTCCTTTCAGACATGGAGGAACAAACATTGTTGAAAGAAAAAACGTCCATCTACCCAGCTGCCTGGCTGTTGACGATCCTGATGTTGGCTTTCTCGTCAGCCCAGGCTGCATTGCCGTCGGAAACCGGCGACGGTCATGTGCTTCCTTCGCTGGCGCCGATGCTGGAGAAAGCCTCACCGGCAGTCGTCAACATTGCCGTTGAAACCCGCATCCGAACGGCCCGTAACCCGCTGATGGAAGACCCCTTCTTCCGCCGGTTTTTCAATGTTCCGGAACAGCAGCGTGAACGCCGCGCTGCCAGTGCCGGGTCCGGTGTCATTGTCGATGCGAAAAATGGTTATGTGCTGACCAATGCCCATGTGGTGAAGAATGCGGACACCATCGAAGTGACGCTCACTGACGGTCGTGAATTGTCCGCCGAACTGGTGGGCACCGATGACGAGGTGGATCTGGCAGTACTCAAACTGGAAGAAGCAAAGGATCTGACCCAGATCGCCATTGCGGATTCGACGACGATGCGCGTGGGCGACTTTGTGGTCGCCATTGGTAATCCTTTTGGCCTTGGGCAGACCGTTACCAGTGGCATCGTTTCCGCATTGGGGCGCTCCGGGCTGGGAATCGAGGGCTATGAAAGCTTTATCCAGACCGATGCGTCCATTAACCCGGGTAATTCCGGTGGCGCTCTGGTGAACCTGCGCGGTGAGCTGATCGGAATCAATACCGCCATTATCGCGCCTGCTGGCGGTAACGTGGGAATTGGTTTTGCCATTCCCACAGAGATGGCTGAAAACGTGATGAACCAGCTCATTGAGCACGGTGAAGTTCGTCGCGGCATGCTGGGGGTGACGATTCAGGATCTGACGGCGGAACTTGCCGAGGCCTTCGGCGTTGAGCGCCAACGCGGTGTGGTGATCACTCAGGTGGTTGAAGACAGTGCGGCAGAAAAAGCCGGTCTGAAGAGCGGCGATGTGGTGATTGCGGTGGATGGCCGACCCGTGAACCGGGCTTCCGACCTGCGTAACAAGGTGGGCATGTCGCCGGTGGGTGAACAGGTGCAACTGAGTATTCTGCGTGACGGCAAGAAGAAAAGTATGACCGCAGTGATCAGCGAGTCCTCCCAGGAAACGGCGGGAGGGGAAGCAGTCTCCAGGTATCTGGAGGGCGCCAGCCTGCGCGATTTACGCAAAGGTGAGCTGCAGCATGCAGATCAGGGGGTGCTGGTGGACAACGTCGAGCAGGGCTCTGCCGCCTGGCGTGCAGGGCTTCGCCAGGGCGATGTGATCATCAATGCCAACCGTCAGGATGTGGCGGATATGGATGAGTTGCAGGGTGCCATCAAGGACAAGGATGCGACCTTGCTACTTCGGATTAACCGCAGGGGCGGCGTGTTCTTTGTGGTGGTGCGTTAATCAAGAATACAGCGAAGGTGGCGCCACCTTCGCTGTTACCTCCCCTGTTGGGTTATTCAAATTCACCGTGACGGCCCTTGCCGGACCGGAATTGTTCCGCGCCGGCAAGGGCTTCCTCGAAGACGACCGGGTAGCCTCCGGCCCCCTCCTGACGTAGCGCGTCTGCTTCGCACAGTTGCCACTGTGTCAGTGCCGAGGCTCGGTCCGCACGTAGACAATGTTGCGGGAAAGCAGCGATTTGGCGTGCCATCGCCAGCGCAGAGTCCAGAGCCTTGCCGTCTTCAACCACGCGATTGGCCAACCCGAAAGAGAGCGCTTCGTCCGCGTTGATGGGTCGGCCCGTCAGCATCATGTCCATGGCGCGACTCTGGCCGATCAGGCGCGGCAGTCGCACGGTACCCCCGTCGATCAAGGGGACGCCCCAGCGTCGGCAGAACACACCAAATACGGCGCTTTCTTCCGCCACCCTCAGATCACACCACAGAGCCAGCTCCAGACCGCCGGCTACCGCATAACCGGTAACGGCTGCGATCACGGGTTTACTTAATTGCAGTCGGGTAGGGCCCATGGGGCCAGGGCCAAGGCCCTCTGCATCAATCTGGTTGCGGCGTTCCGGATCGGCCAGGGCGTCGAGATCCGCACCGGCACAGAAATTTCCCCCCTGCCCCTGTAGCACCGCCACGCTGAGACTGTCATCTCGCTCGAACTGCTCAAAGACTTCGCGCAGTGCATCGGCAGTCGGGCGGTCCACCGCATTGCGCACATCGGGGCGATTAAGCGTCACTACCAGAATGTTTTGCTGTTGCTCAGTCAGTACAGTTGCCTGTTCCATTGTTACTATCCTGATTCATGCAGATCGGTTTCAATGCAGTGTAGCGTGTAATTTTTCCTTTGTGACAAGGCAGGTCCCCATGCAGTACCAACGCGTTTATGAACCGGAAACCCTGACCCGGGATGCACTGGATGGCAGGGAAGGGCTGACTCTAGTGGAGTTTGGGGCGAATTGGTGTGGTTACTGTATCGCCGCCCAACCGGATATTGAAAAGGCGGTGAACGCCATGCCTGAGGGAAGCCACCTCAAGATTGAAGATGGTCCGGGGCGTCGGTTGGGGCGCAGCTTCCGGGTCAAGCTCTGGCCCACCCTGATCGCGATGCGCGATGGTCAGGAAATCGGCCGGGCAGTGCGGCCGGACCAGAATGCGCTGACAGCGTTGTTGGCAACGATCAGTTGAATGTCAGGACTACCTTACCGATGGTCTGGCCAGACTGCAGCAAAGCCAGGGCATCATGGGCCTGGGCAAAGTCGAAGCTGTGACCCACATGGGGAGGGGCAATGCTGATGCGGGACAGCTCATCCAGGAGTGCCCGCATCTGTTCTTTCTGCTCCCAGAGCCAGATCAGATTGAACGCGAGCACGGAGCGGTTGCTGCTGATCATGTCCATTACGTCATAACGCGGCCGCTTCAGGTAACGCCACAGCGCACGCAAATAGTCGGGTCGCTGGCCACTGGGCGTGAACTCGGCGGCGCCGAACACCACCAGTCTGCCCATGGGGTTCAGCGCATCAAAACTGGCCTTCTGCACTTCGCCACCAATCGCATCCAGCACCAGATCAAAACGTTGTTGGCCTTGCTGAAGCTGCGCCCTGAAGTTGGAATCTCTTACCAGAACTTCGTTGAACCCTTGTTGTTTGAGCCAGTCTGCCTTGGCCCGGCTGCCGACTGTGCCAACGGGTATCGCTCCTGATGACACACATAGCTTCATCGCCTGCAGGCCCACTCCGCCGGCTGCACTGTGCACCAACACCCGGTGGCCGGGTTGGATGGCTCCCAGCCGTGTCAGCGCATACCAGGCAGTGAGTGTCTGCACCGGGTAGGCTGCGCCTTGTTGAGGTGTCCAGCCCTCCGGCAGCGGCATCAGGTAATCCGGATCGATGTCGATCTGTGAGGTGTAGCCACCAAAGCGGGTTACCCCCATAACCTGGTCGCCTACCTTGACAGCCTGGCAGGCTGCACCGGTCTCGATCACTTCACCGGCAAACTCCAGCCCTGGGGTAAAGGCGCCTGTTGGCGTTGCGGAATAGAGCCCGGTAAGGGCAAAGATATCGGCGAAATTGAGCCCTGCCGCGCGCACACGAATACGGGCATGGTGTTGCTGCAATGGGGTGGTTTGACGCGTTTCGAGTGTCAGCCGGGATAAGTTACCGGCCTTGGGCGTTTGCCAATACTGAATCATGGTGGGGCTCGTGTCGGGACGTGCCACAAGACTAGCAAAGCTTTGGGGAAAGTGCCGGAAGAAGCGAGTGGCGGGCCCGGGAGCCCACCACGGTAGAGGCGATCACAGGGCTTGCTGGACTCCCTTGTCGGCGCTGAGGTTGCCGCCCCCGGAAATTACCAGGGAGAGGCTGGCAGCCAACAGGGCGAGGCCAAACTCATAGCCATTATTGCTCATGAACAGGCCGTTGCCGATATGCACGGTGAGGATGGCCACTATCATGGTCACGGCGGCGACCAGCGCTGCAGGACGGGTGAGCAGACCAACCAGGATGGCCAGGCCACCGAAGAATTCGCCACTGCCGGCGAGCAAGGCCATCAGGTAGCCAGGCTCCAGACCGATGGACGCCATCCACTGGCCGGTACCTTCCAGGCCGTAACCACCAAACCAGCCAAACAGTTTCTGGGCGCCATGGGCCATGAAGATAATGCCTACTGGCAGGCGCAGGGCCAGCGGTGCCCAGTTGGCCTGGGTGTGGGTGAGTGACTTGATCAGGTTTTTCATGGGGATTCCCTCCGGGGCAATCAGCGTTTGTCTTGAGGGAGATTAAATAGATTTAGAAGGTTGTGATAAATACGTCAAATTATCGCTTTAATATCAAATAATCTGATGTTTCCGTGGGCGCCTAATGATAACGTATCAGCTCTTCGAACGGCCTCGAGCTCAACGCGACAACGATATGGGGAGATGATGTTTTGAATAATCCAGATCTGGCCAAGCTGATCTTGCGTCTTACCGCCGGCATCCTGATGTTGCTGCACGGCATCGGCAAACTGTATTCGGGGGTGGGCTGGATCGCCCAGGAGCTGGCCTCCCATAACCTGCCGGGATTTCTGGCCTACGGTGTGTTCATCGGAGAGATCATCGCGCCATTGATGGTTATCCTCGGACTGCATACCCGGGTGGGTGCGGTGCTGATGGCGGGCAACATGCTGGTGGCCATTGTGCTGGTGCACATGGGGCAGATTTTTTCGCTGTCCAAGTCCGGCGGCTGGGCGCTGGAGCTGCAGGGGTTTTTCCTGTTTACCGCGCTGGCCATTTTCTTCCTGGGCGCTGGGCGATATGCGGTGAGGAATTGAATATTACGCCAGAGGCCTGACGCCCGACGCTTGACGCAAAAAATGCCGCGCTCTTTCCGGGCGCGGCTTTTTTGTGGTGTGACTGAGGCTCAGCCCGGCAGGCGGTTTTTTTCGGCGATTTGGCCATTCAGGGTGAGGAAATCATAGAGGATACCCAGACCGAACAGACCGACGGTCAGCAGGTAGATGATCCCGGTAATGACCTTACCCATGTAAAAACGGTGGATGCCGAAGATGCCAAGAAAGGTCAGCAGTATCCAGGCCACGTTGTAGTCGATACTGCCCGCTTCGTATTTGGCATCGGCGGCTTCATCCATGCCAGGGATCAGGAACAGGTCGATAATCCAGCCGATGAAAAAAAGACCCAGGGTAAAAAACCAGATGGTGCCGGTGATTTGCTTGCCATAGTAAAAGCGATGGGCGCCCATGAAACCGAAGATCCAGAGCAGGTAGCCGATCACCTTGCTGTGTGTGTCCTGATTCTGCATGAAGTGACTTCCTAAAGTTTAACGTTGAGAGCCGCGATGGCCGCGTTGGCCTTGTCGCGAGCGTTGGCGATATCGTCTCCCAATGCAAGCGCGACGCCCAGACGGCGGCTGCCATGCACTTCCGGTTTCCCAAACAGGCGCACCTCGGTGTTGGGTACACGCAGAGCCTGGTCCAGGCCTTCGTACTGCATCTGCTCGGAGTCGCCCTGAACCAGCAGCACGGATGAGGCTGCCGGACCGCGCTGTTCCACCAGTGGAATCGGCAGGCCCAGAATGGCGCGGGCGTGCAGCGCGAATTCGGACAGATTCTGCGACAGCAACGTCACCAGCCCGGTATCGTGTGGACGGGGTGAGACCTCACTGAAGTAGACCTGGTCGCCTTTGATGAACAGTTCCACACCGAAGATACCCATGCCGCCCAGCGCTTCAGTGATGGCGCCTGCCACGTCTTTAGACGCGTTCAGTGCGGCCTCGGTCATGGGCTGGGGTTGCCAGGATTCCTGGTAGTCACCGTTGGCCTGACGGTGGCCAATGGGGTCGCAGTAGGTGGTGCCGTCCCGGTGACGCACGGTGAGCAGGGTGATTTCGTAGTCAAAGTCCACAAAGCCTTCAATGATGACCCGGCCTTCGCCGGCGCGGCCGCCGGATTGAGCGTAGTCCCATGCCTTCTGGATGTCGGCTTCGGACTTGATCGTGCTCTGGCCCTTGCCGGAGGAACTCATCACCGGCTTGATCACACAGGGCATGCCGATGTCGGCAACGGCCTGCTGGTAGTCTTCCAGGGTGTCCGCGAAGCGATACGGTGACGTTGGCAGCCCGAGTTCCTCGGCGGCCAGGCGGCGGATGCCTTCACGGTTCATGGTCAGGTTGGTTGCGCGAGCAGTGGGCACAACAGTGACACCTTCCGCTTCCAGTTTGAGCAGTTCGCTGGTGGCGATCGCCTCAATTTCCGGGACGATAAGCGCAGGATTTTCCTGTTCGACCAGCTTGCGCAGGGCGGCACCATCCAGCATGTTGATCACATGGCTACGCTGGGCGACCTGCATGGCCGGGGCGTTGGCGTAGCGATCCACGGCAATCACTTCGCAGCCGTAGCGGATCAGTTCGATGGCCACTTCACGGCCAAGTTCGCCGGAGCCGAGCAGCATCACACGGGTTGCGGTGTCTGTATTGGGAGTGCCGATAGTGGTCATAAGGAATCTCATCTTTGTTGATAGGCCGATTGTAACGAAAAGCCCGGCAGGTGCTACCATCTGTCCGGCAAGGGAGTGGATTCGAGGCTCCTTATGAGGATCAGATGTGAATGATGAAGACTGGATGCGCCGGGCACTGACTTTGGCGGAACAGGCCGCGGAGGCCGGTGAGGTACCGGTAGGCGCCGTTGTGGTTCGCGATGGCGAACTGCTGGGCGAGGGCTATAACCAGCCCATTGTTGCCCACGATCCCACTTCCCACGCGGAAGTGATGGCGCTGCGTCATGCGGCACGTAATGAACAGAATTATCGTCTCCCCGGCAGCACCCTGTATGTGACTCTGGAACCCTGCACCATGTGCTTTGGCGCATTGATTCACGCGCGGGTCTCCCGGTTGGTGTATGCCGCCAGCGAGCCACGGGCAGGCGTTTGCGTCAGTCAGCTGCAGCTGCCTGAGGTGAGCTTCTATAATCACAAGATGATCGTGGAGGGCGGGCTGTTGGCGGAGGAAAGCGCGGCGCTATTGAAGGGGTTCTTTGCCCGGCGAAGGGGGAAATGAGGAGCCCTGTATGAGTCACGAGTGTGGCGTTTCGAAAATCCAAATCCTCTTGGCTCCGCGCAATGCTTTCATTTTGCTTCAGGCTTGTTGAGTGAAGCCTGATGCACCGGCAAAGCGGGCATAAAAAAAGGGCCGACGATGTCGGCCCTTTTTTTCAGGAAGTGTTCCTTACTGGAACTGGGCTTCCTTGGTGGTGGCTTTCATCACCGCCTCTACGCGACGATTCTGAGCGCGACCTTCGGCAGTGCCGTTGTCGGCAATCGGCTTCTCTTCACCGTAACCTTCAGTGCTTACCCGGCCTGCGTCGATTTCGTACTCATCGACGAGAACACGCATTACCGCATCGGCACGCTCTTTGGACAGCTTCTTGTTGAAAGCAGCAGAGCCCGTGCTGTCGGTGTGGCCTTCCAGCACCAGGTTGGCAGAAGGATACTTGCGCATCTGACCGGCCAGGTTACCCAGTTTCGGGTAGGAAGCCTTGGTCACTTCAGCCTTGCCATGCTCGAACTCAACGTAAAGCGTTTCCTTCACGTCCTTGTCCAGGTACTGCTGACAGCCCGTTTCGTTTACCAGGGCACCGGCAGGGGTGTCCGCACACTTGTCCTTGCTGTTGGCAACGCCGTCACCGTCGTCGTCCAGCTCACAGCCGGTGGCGTCAACCTGGGCACCAGCCGGAGTGCCAGAGCACTGATCCTGCTCGTCCGGAACACCATCGCTGTCGCTGTCAGATACCACGTTATCAACCTGAGCCGGCTGCTCTTCCTGCTCTTCTTCTTCGTCGTCACCGGAGTTGGTGGCACCGATCAGGAAGTTCAGGCCCGCGTAGATTTCAGCATCCCAGCGCTCGCTGTCAAACGCGTAGTAGGGACGAGCGCCCACATCCAGGATGAAGTGCGGGTGCAGCAGAGTCTGGAAACCGGCTTCCAGGGTACCGATGGTCTCCTGGTAGTCGAAGCTGCTGTCGCTGCTGGGTTCGGCACGGAATTCACCGGCACCAATGCCCACGTAGGGTTCAAAGGAGGAGCTGCCGTAGAAATGCTTGCGCAGGGCGGCAGAGGCAATGTTCAGGTCTACATCGCCAAACAGGTCGGTATTGGAGTTGTTGCGCTCCCACCAGGCCTGCACGGACCAGTCACGGTTGAAGCGGTAACCCAACTGGGCGCCCGGCAGAGTGACTTCGTTGTCATAGCTGCCATTGTCGGGCTCGTAGTGATCTCCAAGATCAATCCAGTTTTCACTGATGTGACCACCGAAGTAGAAATAACGCTCGGGCATTCCCTCAGCCATTACTGCAGAAGTGGCAGTAACGGACGCGCAAGCAATACTTGCAGCCAAAAAACGTTTAGCGTTCATAGACTCCTTCCTTTTTTATATCGATAGGCAGAACAAACACGGCAACAGTGTTGGTTAGCCGCTCATCCATGTAAATCCTCCTTTGAGAGATTAATAAGAAAATTTACAAAGAGAGAAACTATTTGCTGGTTTTATGGCAACAACCTAAGAAAATTAACAATAAAGCATTATCAATTGTTAATGATTTGGTATTACGTTAAATGCGGAAGATTTTATTCTCATCGTGAGAATGCAAAAAAGCCGTTTTTTTTTGGCCTGAATTCCGCCCCCCATTATTCCAGCGAAGAGCTGAAACGGGTTGTGGGGCATGTTTTTATGAATGCGGCGAGGGCTACGCCAGAAAACGACAGGTCGGAAGCTGTGTGTTTTTTAACCTGGAGCGCTCAGGATTCTGAGGCCGTAGTCTTGTCGCGGCGATCGTTGCGACTCTGGTAAAGCGCATAGTCTGCTTCGTTGAGAAGCGAGTTCAGGTTGCGGCCGCTGTTTTCGGTGCTGGCTGCACCGATTTTGGCGCTGACCCTGACAAATGGACGAGTTCCGTCATCCTGGATACGCCCATCAAGCTTGAGGGTGGCGGCAATTGCTCTCAGACCCTCGCCCATGCGGGTAGCGTCTTCGAAGCTGGTGTGGGGCAGTACCAGCAGGAATTGGGCTCCGTCAAAACGGCCAAACAGGTCACTCTCACGAATTTTTTCTGCAATACAGTCCGCGAACAGTCGAAGTGCTTTCTCCCCCACGTGCCGGCCATGCTCATCCAGCAATTGACTGAAGTCACTGATCTCGATCAGCAGAACCGAAACGTTGTAGTTGTGACGCTGGCTCAGTGCCAGCTCACGCTCCAGCATACCGAGCAGGTGCGGGCGATTGAAAACGCCGGTGAGATGGTCCTCCCGCGCTGCCTGCTGCAGCTCGCGATTGTGGCGGTCCAGCGCAATCAGACGTATGGCGAACAGGAACAGCAGGGGAGTAATCAGGATCAGGGGAAGGGTAATCGCCAGCACCAGGGCAGAAAGCCAATCTCGTTCGCCCACAATCAGTACTGCAATGCCGGTGAGAACCACAGAGACCAGTACCGCCGCAGTCAGGAATGCCACCGTCCCTTTAAGGGCAGGTGTGCGATCTGACTGATTAATGTGGCGAGATGCGGTGGCGATAACGTGAAACAGCGTTGGCATGCTGCAAGTTCCCCAAAACAGACCATGTTTGTTATGGGGTCAGTATCCGGTCTGTCCCGCCGGGGCGCAATAGCCGCTGTTTAACGTTGTCCCAGCAAGGTTTCTTTCATGGTTTCAGAGTAGGGGTCCTGGCCAAACCAGATGGTCAGGTAGGCACGGGCGAAGTCATCACCTTGTTGTTCGGCGAGTGCCTGGCCATTAAGGGTCAGAGTCAAGCCTCCATCCTCATACACAAGGACATAGCGGTCACCATCGTCGACATCCTGATAATGCTGATTAAACGATTTCAGTTCAGGTTCCAGGCGAGTGAACTGCGATGCGGGCAGGTTTTTTTCAAGAAAGTGCATGGCGGCCTTGCCAAAAGCGTCACCAGGCACTTCCCGAAAGTAGCGGAAGGAAAGTTTCAGGGGCGGGGCAAGAAGGTCTGCAGCATCGCAGTTCTGGCGATACAGCGCGGCCTCCCCAACAGTAAAGACCTTCAACGCTTTCACATCGGCTCGATTGCAGCGCTGCCATGGGGAGGACTCCTGGCTGGCAGCAGGCAGGCTCCAGGCCAGTGACACGGCGAGCGCGAGGGTCGCTGGTTTCAATGTGGTGTTGAATGCTGTCGTAACCATCGTGTCGGCGGCCCCAGTAGCGGTAAGTGTTGGTCCAGACCCTGGCTGCTGTCCCAGAAGTCCTGATGAAAAATGACTAGTCCCTGGTCGTTGAAACAGAGTTGACTGATGCCAAGTGTGTGAGAAAGCCGTTTCTTGCCTAATAAACTGAACTGGGCTTTCATCTCCCAAAGTAGATAAATTGCTTGTGACTGCGGTGCCGCCTCGCGCCCCTCGGAAGTCATGGGTTGTAGCACGTCGAGTAACGTCACTGACATCCGTTCAAGATTGTCGGCGGTGGCCTGTAAATGGGACGCCAGAGAATCTCTGCTGGTCAGGGTGACCAGAGTGTCATTGAAATAAATATCTGGAGCATAAATATCAGCGATGTGCTGCTTAACAGGGGCGTGATTTAGCTGGTTGTAAAATTGCATGAAGCGTTCAATCTGCTGATTGTCAGCTGGACTGGCGTCATCGCAAAGGGACCTGGCCTCGAAGTAGGAGGCAGTGTAACCATAGGGCCCAGCCGGGGTGCTGCTGCATCCCCAGAGCGCTATCGTCAGTACAAGTAATACGAGCAACTGGTCTGTTTTCATTCACACAGGATCTGCTATTACTGGTGAGACCCTTGTGAAGGCTGGTTCACAGCCCCTTGACGACTTATGGCGCAGTATTTACGGATGAAACAACTCACTACTCCCTTCCTGATAAACCTGATTGGCTTCCAGCTGCTGTGGCCGGCTGCTGTGTTGGGTGCCGCACACGGAGCACCACAACTGGCGTGGTGGGTTCTGGTTGCCATGCTGGTGCTGATGGGGCTCACTGGGGCTGACTGGAAGCGGGACTCCGGAATGGTTCTGGCTGGTTTTCTTGTGTGTGCACTGCTGGAACCTGTTTGGCTGGGGGGCGGCTTTATCAGCTATGTGGATTCGTCTTCAGAATGGGTTGCGCCTGGCTGGATATGGGCTTTGTGGGGCGGTTTTTCGGTCAGCTTTTTTTATTGCCTGCGCTGGTTACAGCAAAGACCCATACTGGCAGCTGTGTTCGGCGGTGTCGGCGGAGGCTTGTCGGTTTGGATGGGAGTACGGCTGGGCGCCGCAGAGGCGCCATTGGGAGTACTCACGCTAATGCTGGTTTATGGTGGGTTGTGGGCTTTCATTGTTCCCCTTTTCGCCGCACTGGCTCGTTTCCTTCAAAGCAGATCGCCCCGGCTTGATGATGGAGTGGGTGACAATGTCTGATGTCTGGTTATCGCTTGTTCTACTGCTGGTGGTCGCGACAGGGATGTGGTGGCGGCAATGTCAAACCCGGAATGCCGGATGGGTGGATGTGTTCTGGTCCTGGGGTACCGGGGTGACCGGACTGTTTTTCCTGGTTGGAGGTGAGGGGGCGTTATTGCCAAGGGCCCTGGCCGGGGTATTGCTGTTGTGCTGGTCACTGCGCCTTGGCAGCCATATCTACCGCCGCGTCAGCCAGGAGAGCCACGAGGATGGTCGTTATGCCGCCATGCGCCAGGCCCTGGGTGACAAAACCCAGCCCGTTTTTTTGCTGTTCTTCTGGGGGCAGGCATTTCTGGCCTGGGGCTTTGCCCTGACTTTCAAGGTTATTGGTGAACAGCAGCAATTGAACAGCATTACTGTGCTGGCTGGTTTTCTGCTCGGATGTGTCGCTATTGTCGGAGAGAGCCTGGCTGACCGCCAGTTGAGTCGATTCAGGTCACGTCCAGACAGCAAGGGAAAAACCTGTCGGGAAGGGCTTTGGTATTACTCCCGTCACCCCAATTACTTTTTCGAGTGGTTGCACTGGTTGAGTTACCCACTCATTGCCATTGGCGCCAGCCAGGGCCCCTGGCTGTGGGGGCTGCCGGTAGCCATGTTCTTGTTCCTCTGGTTTGTGACCGGGATTCCCTACACGGAAAAACAAGCCATCAAAACCCGGGGTGATGACTACCGGGATTATCAACGTACTACCAGTGCCTTTTTTCCCAGGAGACCCACACCATGATTATTCAGATGGCAGAATCCGGCTGGTTGCCGGACCCGCTGGTTCGCTTTGGCATACGCCGGCTGCTTGGGCGTCGTCTCCAGCAGGAGCAGCAACGCAAGCCCGAAGCACTGACTGAGGCATTGCGAGCGGCGCCGGTAGCGGTAGATCAGGATGCAGCCAACGAGCAGCACTATGAAGTGGATGCCCGATTTTACGAGAAGGTGCTTGGCCCACACTTGAAGTACTCCAGCGGCTATTGGCCAGCTGAGAACAGCACACTGGCAGAGGCCGAAGCGGCCATGCTGGCGCTGACTTGCGAGCGAGCGGAGCTGGCCAATGGTCAGAATATCCTGGAAATGGGCTGTGGCTGGGGCTCCCTGACGTTGTGGATGGCAGAGCATTACCCTGATAGTCAGGTGACCGCGATTTCCAACTCAAGCACTCAAAGAGAATTTATCCTAGGCAGGGCCAACGAGAAAGGCCTGACCAATGTCCGGGTCATCACCGCGGATGCAGCGAGCTTTACTCCGGATCAGCAGTTTGATCGTGTCGTGTCGGTGGAAATGTTCGAGCATATGCGCAACCACCGCACCTTGATGGCGCGCATCCATGACTGGCTGGTGCCCGGCGGCAAGCTGTTCGTCCATGTATTCTGCCATCGTGAACTGACTTACCTGTTTGAGGACAAGGGTGACAGTGACTGGATGGCACGTAACTTTTTCTCCGGCGGCATGATGCCGTCCTGGAACTGGCTACCAGAGTGTGCTGAAAAGTTTAATGAAGAGCAGCGCTGGGCCGTTAACGGCACGCACTATGGCCGCACGCTGGAAGCCTGGCTGGTGCTGGCGGATACCCATCAGCAGACATTGATTCCTCTGCTGGATGAGTTGTATGGCGCTGGGGAAGGCAAGCGCTGGCTGCAGCGCTGGAGAATGTTTTTCATGGCGTGTGCGGAGCTGTTTAACTATGGTGATGGCAATGAATGGTTCGTTGCTCATTACCGTTTTGCCCGTCCCTGAAAGCGGAGTGGAGGGGCTCGCCTGAAGGGGAAGGCATGAAAAAGTCCGGGGTTCAGCATCGTATTACCCGTGTCTATTTGCTCCAGTTGTTACTGATCAGTGCCGCTACGGTACTTGGCGTCTGGGCAACGGCACAAATTATCGAACAGGTGCTGGTCAAACAGGCCCTGATCAAGGAGGCGGATCACTATTGGTCCTTGCTCGAAGCCGACCCCCGGCAGCCTCGCCCCAATACCCGGCATCTGCTTGGCCTACTGAGCAGCGATGAGGTTCAGGATGAGGTCCCTTCAGTTTTGAAGGGGCTTCCTGACGGCTATCACCGGGTGGCTTTGGGTAACGAGCGCCCCATTGTGTACATTGACCAGCATGGCAGCGCGCGCCTTTACCTTGTCTTTGATGAGCAGCGTGTGTCGGTGCTGGCTTTTCTGTTCGGCATTCTTCCTCTCACGGGTGTTCTGTTGGTGATCTATATCACCTCGTTTCTTGGATGGAAAAAATCCCGGGAATTACTCTCGCCATTGGTGCAGCTGGCTGACCGTCTGCGGCAAGCTCCGGTGGATAGCCCCAGTCTGGCGAGGCCGGATCTCTCTGATATTGAAGCGGACGTCGACAGTGAGGTGTCCGTCCTGCTGCAGGCATTGGAGAGCTATGCCGACCGTTTGGTCACTTTCGTAGAGCGTGAGCGTCAGTTCACCCGGGATGCCAGCCACGAGTTGCGCACGCCCCTGGCGGTGTTCAGAACCAATCTCGAACTCCTGGTTACCCAGATTGGCGACCGACCATTGATCCGACGCATGGCTGACACCGTGGATGACATGGAGGCTACGCTTGAAACCCTGCTAATGCTGGCGCGAACTGAACAGACCAGTCAGGACAACGAGGTGATCATCGTCAACGATCTGGCGGTTAATCTCATGGAGCGACTGTCGCCGTTGGCTGAGCGCAAACAGATTCGTCTGCAAGTGCGACAAAGGGCATTGATGAAGGTGGAAGCGCCGGAGGCGGTGCTCACTATCTTGCTTAATAACCTGGTCAGAAACGCGATTAATTACAGCGGATCTGGTGAGGTGACCATCGTCATTCAGGATGGCGCGGTGCAGGTTGTGGATGCCGGTGTTGGGATGGAGCGTTCCGAGCTCGACCGCATGATGAAGCCTTTCCAGAGAGGTCAGAGCAAGGAAGGCGGTCACGGGCTCGGCTTGGCGATCGTGCAACGTCTCTGCGAGCGTTACCAGTGGGATGTGATGGTGGCCAGTGAGCCCGGACAGGGCACGCAAGTGGAAGTGCGTTTCTGAGTGTGATGTCTAGGGCGGCGTCAAGCTATCCTGATGCAGGCGCACCAGCATGCGTTTGGCATTGAGCGCGTCGCGGATACGATCCGCAATGCGTGCCGCCTTGTTGTGGTCGGTATCGGTCAAAAGAATACCGAACTGATTGCCCCCCAAGTGCGCCACGCTGTCCTGATCCCTGAGCAATGCGGCCAAAGAGTCCGCAATCACCAGTGAGTCTGCATCCTCGGCAGCATGTAGGTACATCACCGTAGATTCGACACCCAGGCTGCGGCAGTTTTCCTGCTCTTGTTCAAAGATATCCTGCCAGCCGTCACGGCCAGGAAGGCCGGTGTCTTCGCAGCGGTCCGGGTGCTCGATAAACGTCGTCAGACGTTGCTGCTGGGCATCGCGCAAGGCGTGCTCCAGGGTGTAACTTATCAGCGCAGCATGGTGTTCCAGCTCGGGTAAGTGCATTTCCAGCGTGGCAGGCTGCGCGTGGGGATCCAATGCGCACAGGGTGCCGAACAGTTGGTCACGGGAATCCATCAAGGGCAGTCCAAGATAGGCACCAATAGCAAGATCATCGTTGATCTCGGCGGCCTGATAAACGGGTTCTTCCCGGGTATCCGGCACGATGCAGGGGGCGCCCTGTTCCACCATGCGAATGCAATAGCTTCTCTCCCATTCAATGCGATGTCCCTGCTTGAGGCCGTAGTGCTGGTCGCAAACGCGTAACAACCACATCGCCTTGTCGCGAACCCGGGTGATCATCCATAACGCCATGCCATAACGCTGCTGCAGATGCTTCAGGTGTGCATCGAGCAGGGCCTGGCTTGTGGGATAGCGAAGTGTTGGGGGGGGAGAAGGGGGCATAAGCAATAATTAGCAATTATTTGCGTTATTGTCATGCCCCGGAGCATCTGAGTGCAAGGACACTTTCCGTTAGTGGCTCACAGATTCGGTGGGCTGAATACAAAAACCCACCCCTGGGAGCGTGTTGAGCAGGGGGTTGGCGAACGGTTTGTCGACGGCTTTGCGCAAATTGTACAAGTGGCTGCGCAATGCGTCGGAGTCGGGTACCAGGTCGCCCCAGAGTTCCTGTTCAAGCTGCTCGCGGCTGACTACTTTGGGTGATTCCCGCATGAGAATTTTCAGAATACGGAATGCTGTTGGCGACAATTTCAAGAGCTGCCCGGCACGACGTGCTTCCTGACGTGCTGGATCCAGCTCCAGATCATCCACCTGCAAGGTATTGGCAGTGACTTCACGGCGCTGGCGGCGGATCTGGGCATGCACTCTGGCGGCCAATTCCGGCAAGGCAAAGGGTTTGACGATGTAATCGTCTCCACCATTACGGAAGCCTTCGAGCTTGTCGTCCAGCTGGTCACGGGCGGTCATGAAAATGACCGGCATATCCAGGGTCAAATCTTCGCGCAGTGAGCGACAGAATTCGAATCCACTTTCGCCGGGCAGCATCACATCCAGCAGCATCAGGTCGTAGTGATGCTCCTTGACCAGCTCTCGGGCCAAATGGGTGTTACCTGCATAGTCAACGGTGGCGCCCTGCTGCTCGAGGTATTCGAGTACGGTCTGGGCCAACTGTCGGTGATCTTCGACCAGTAGAATCGAGAGGTTGTCCACGTTGTGGCTCCTGTACAAAGTTTCGGTCTTGTACAACCGAGATTGCGCCTGGTGTCGTCAACGGCGCGTCAATGTGATGCGATGTTCAGTGTCATGGCAATTGATAGCGGTCTGCAACCTGTATGCGGACGAACGGCTTTCAATCATTCAGGGAGCCGGTGCGGGCGAAGCGCTGTCGGTAATGGCTGGGAGACAAGCCAGTATGCCGTTTGAACAGTCGCGAAAAACTGCTGACATCCTGATAGCCAACCTGCTCGGAGAGTTGGGCCAGATTGGACGAGCCTCGCTCCAGCATCTTTCTTGCCGCCTCGATACGCACCCGTTGCAAGTACTGCAATGGGGGTTCTCCAAGGGCAGCGGTAAAGCGGCGCTGGAGTTGGCGGGGGCTGATATGCACCTTCTCGGCCAGCATGGCCAGTGAGGTGGGTTCATGAAAATGTTCGTGGATCCAGGCCTGAACGGTATGCACCTGTTCATCCTGATGGTAGCTGTGTGCTGGCAGGCCTGCGTAGATACTCTGCAGGTCGTTACGAACGTCAATCACGAAGGCTCGGGCCAGTTCCCGGGCAAGATCGGGTCCGCAATAGCGCTCGACCAGGAGAATGCACAGGTCTCGCCAGGCGGTGCCCCCGCCGGCACAGAAAATGTTGCCATCACGGGTAATCAGTTCCCGCTCATTGAGCTGTACCTGCGGGTAGCGATGGCGGAACTGCTGGCTGAAACCCCAATGGGTAGTGGCGGTGCGCCCATCCAGCAAGCCGGCTTCAGCCAGCAGGAAGGCACCGGTACAGTTGCTGGCCAGATCGGCACCATTGGCATGCATCTTCCGCAGCCAGGGCAGCACTTCCTGCTGCTGCTGGAGCACCTTTTCGATGGGGGCGCCAATGGTGGGAACCACCACCAGATCCACCTTGTCGACTTGCTCTATGGAGGCATCCACGGCCATGCGAATGGCCGGCGTGCAGCGAACCGGGTTGCCATCATGGGACACAATCGTGACCTGGAACTGCCGGTTAAGCGGTTCCCCCTGAATGCGATTCCAGGTGACACCGGTGAGGCTCAAGAGATCCACAACCCCGGTGAGTGCAGAGGCAAAAATCCCGTCATAGGCTAAAACGGCTACTTGATACATGCTGACGCTATCAACCATAAATAAGTCATAGGCGACAATGCCAGATTCTCTTCACGAATGGCAAGCTGGTTGGCAAATAAAAAGGAGTGCATTTGTGACCGATACCATCCTGGATCGCCGTGACTTACGTTTTCAGCTGTTCGATGTACTGGATACCGATAGCTTGTTGTCCCGTCCCCGTTTTGCGGATCACAGCCGTGAAACCATCGAAGCGGCTCTGGATACTGCCGAAAAGCTGGCCCAGGAAAAGTTTGCCGATCACAACACCCTTTGTGACAAGGAAGAGCCTGCCTTTATCGACGGTAAAGTCGTCATGCGGCCTGAGGTCAAGAGTGCCTTTGATGCATACATAGAAGCGGGTTTCCTGTCGGCACGGGCCAGCTTTGAGGAAGGAGGAATGCAGCTGCCGGAAACCGCAGCGGCTGCCTGCACAGGTATGTTTACCTGCGTGAACCCCAGCACCACCGTGTATCCATTCCTTACCGGTGCGGCGGCCAATGTGATTCGAAACTTTGCTAGTGAATCACTCAAGCAGCGTTTTCTGTTGCCGATGATGGCGGGTCGGTTCACCGGCACAATGGCGTTGACGGAGCCCCATGCCGGCTCTTCTCTGGCGGACATTCGTACCCGCGCGCTGCCACAGGATGATGGCTCTTATCGCATCAAGGGCAACAAGATCTACATTTCGGCCGGAGATAACGAGCTTGGTGAGAATATTGTCCATCTGGTGCTGGCCAAGATTCCCGGTGGTCCGGATGGTGTTAAAGGGATCTCCCTGTTTGTCGTGCCCAAATACCGGCTCAATGAGCAGGGCGAGCCTGCTGAACACAACGATGTGATCCTGGCGGGCCTGATCCACAAGATGGGGTATCGCGGAGCCACCAGTACCGCACTGACTTTCGGTGATAACGATGATTGCCATGGCTATCTGGTGGGCGAGCCTCACCAGGGCCTGCGCTATATGTTCCAGATGATGAATGAAGCCCGTGTTGCGGTGGGGTATGGCGCTGCACTGCTGGGCTATCGCGGCTACCAGTTTTCACTGGAATATGCCCGTGATCGAACTCAGGGACGGCATGCTGAAAATGCTGACTTCAGTCAGCCCATGGTGCCGATCATCGAGCACGCTGACGTCCGCCGCCTGTTACTGACGCAGAAAGCTTATGCAGAAGCGGCCCTGGCCATGTGCTTTTACGGTTATCGGTTGGTGGACGAAATCGACACCGGTGAAGAGTCGGATGCGCGGGAAGCTGAGCTGTTGCTGGATTTGCTGACTCCGGTGATCAAGACCTGGCCCTCGGAGTTCGGATTGAAAGCCAACGACATGGCGATCCAGATCTTCGGTGGAGCGGGCTATACACGTGAGTACCCCGTAGAACAGGTGTGGCGCGACAATCGTCTTAATCCAATTCATGAAGGCACGACCGGTATCCATGGTCTGGACTTGCTGGGGCGCAAGGTATGGCAGGCAAAAAGCCGTGGACTGCAGTTGCTTGCCGAGCGAATCATGCGTGACGTGAACGCGACAACGGACAGTCGTTGCGTGTCGTTTGCCAAAGCTCTACAGGCCATGCTGCCTAAAATTCAGGCCACCACTGAGGTGGCCGGGAAACTTCTTGCCGAGCAGGGGCCAACGGTGGGTCTCTCCAATGCCAATGCTTACTTGCAGTTGGTTGGACATGTGGTGGCGGCCTGGATGTGGCTGCGGCAGGCCAATGCAGCAGTGTCACTGACTGCAGCCGAGGATCAGGACTTTGCCAGCGGAAAACTTCAGGCCGCCCGCTATTTCTTCCAATGGGAGCTGCCACGAGTAGAAGTGGATGTGCAACGATTGCTGGAAGGTGATCGCATCTTTCTGGAGATGGAAGATCGCTGGTTTTGATTGTGACTGCATCAATCAATGTGTGCTTGTCGTCATCGAGCTCGGGAGAGCCCTTACACGGTTTGAAGCTGTGACGACATTTCAGGCCCCCGGATGGGGGCCTTTTTTTGCCACAGGATTAACCTTGTGTGTGCCGGCTGCAGGGCTTTGCCAAGCCAGGCTCGCCAACTGCAAAACAACCCCCTAGCCACTCTCCAGATCCCGTGTTTCCTGAATTGTAACCATTCCTTCGAGTTCTTGTTGCTGTCACCAAATAGTCATATATTGCTGGAGCGTTCGAGGATTTTTACTCCAGGAGAAACAATAATGAAGAAGCATTTGCTTGCGTTGGCTGTCAGCGCCGCGCTTCCGGTCAGTGCACTGGCAGCTCCGACTTTTTACGGCAAGATTAATCTGAGTGTGGATAAAACCAGCGATTATCCGGAAGGGCCGCTAGTATTCACCGAAGATGATTTGAGTGATGCCTGGTTTGTCTCCAGCAACAGTTCACGGCTGGGCGTCCGTGGTAAAGAGCCTCTGGATTTCGATAACCTTTCCGTTATCTATCAGTATGAGGCGGGCTACGATGTGGATGGGGATTCCTCCTCCACTTTCAGCACCCGTAACAGCTTCCTGGGCTTGAGCACGGTGGCAGGTAAATTCTTTGCTGGCCGCTTCGACAGCGTGGTGAAGGATGCGGAGGGCTGGGTTGATCAGTTCAATGAAACTGTGGCGGATATGGACGTGGTCTTCCTCACCCAGAATCGCAACAGCAACACCCTGAACTGGGAAAGCCCCGAACTGTCAGGCCTGGTCATTCGCGCACAGATCGCACCGGGTGAAGGCGATGAAATCGGCACTGCACCGGATAATGAACTGAAAGATGGTCTCACCGATACCTGGGGTGTTTCTGTGACCTTGGATAACGATGCCCTGTATGCAGCTTTAGCCTATGAAAGCAGCTATGACGAGATCGCTGTCGTGGGTACTACCTTCGGGGGGGATCGTGATGCCTTGCGAGGCACCTTTGGTGTCCAGGCCACTGATTCCGTTCAGCTGGGTGTCATTGCTGAGCAGGTGACCTTTGACCCGATTGGTGGCGATGAAGCTGACCTGATGTCTTACCTGGTGAGTGGTCGGGTCGGCTTGAATGATCGTCTTGGCGTGAAAGCCCAGGCCGGACTGCTGGATAGCAGCGATCTGGAGCTGGATGTCCAGGTGGTTACACTCGGCATGGACTACAAGCTGGGAGACCAGACTACGGCTTACGGTCTGTTGTCTGCCTCTGATACCGACTTCGATCCTGACGGCACAGCGAATGATTTTGATGAATCAGGAAATGCTTTCTCGGTCGGTATGGTGCACAAATTCTAGCGCCACGCTTTAAGCGATATATGCATAAAAGCAAAAAGCCCGGCAGACGCCGGGCTTTTTGTTTGGCTGATCACGGTTAATTATTCACTATTAACTGCTCTTTCAGCCTTCCCACTTCTTCATCAGCAGGCTGGCGTTGGTGCCACCAAAGCCGAAGCTGTTGCTCATGACCACTTTCGGGCCAACATCTTTGCCTTTGACCAGTACCGGCAATCCTTCTGCCTTTTCATCCAGGGTTTCGATGTTGGCACTTACTGCGGTGAAGTCATTCTGCATCATCAACAGGCAGTAAATGGCTTCCTGTACGCCGGCGGCGCCCAGGCTGTGACCCGTCAGGCTTTTGGTGGAGCCAATATCCGGGCAGTTGTCGCCGAAGACTTCACGCACCGCTTTCAGTTCGGCTACATCGCCTACCGGGGTGCTGGTGCCATGGGCATTGATGTAATCCACCGTGCCGTCAAAGGTTGCCATGGCTTGACGCATGCAACGTGCGGCACCTTCACCGCTGGGCGCGACCATGTCGTAGCCGTCACTGGTGGCGCCATAGCCGACAATTTCAGCGTAGATTTTTGCGCCGCGAGCCAGGGCGGTTTCCAGCTCTTCCACCACCACCATGCCTCCGCCACCGGCAATGACAAAGCCATCACGGTCGGCGTCATAGGCACGGGACGCTTTTTCCGGTGTGTCATTATACTTTGTGGACAGGGCGCCCATGGCATCGAACAGGCAGGTCAGCGCCCAGTGCTCCTCTTCGCCGCCACCGGCAAACACACGATCCTGCTTGCCCAGCTGAATCTGCTCAACCGCGTTGCCTATACAGTGCGCGCTGGTGGCACAGGCGGAGGTGATGGAGTAATTCACCCCCTTGATCTTGAACGGAGTGGCGAGGCCTGCGGAGACGGTGGACGCCATGATGCGCGGTACCATGTAGGGCCCAACACGCTTCACGCCACGAGTACGGGCAATATCTGCCGCTTCCACCTGGTTCATCGAAGAGTGGCCACCGGATCCGGCGATCAGGCCGGTACGTTCGTTGCTCACTTCTTCTTCGCTTAGGCCTGCATCCGCGATGGCTTGCTGCATGGCGACATAGGCATAGGCAGCGGAGTCGCCCATGAAGCGACGAGCCTTGCGGTCGATGAAATCTTCAAGATTGATTTCGGGAACACCAGCCACCTGGCTGCGCATGCCCATTTCCTTGTAGGTTTCATTGAACCGAATGCCGGAACGGCCTTCTTTCAGCGATTGGGTAACGGTGTCAGTGTCGTTGCCCAGACAGGACACGATACCCATGCCTGTAATGACTACACGGCGCATGTCTTAGCTCCTAAAATCCATCGGTGGAGGTGAACAAGCCCACCCGCAGTCCGTCTGCGGCATAGATTTCGCGGCCATCTACTTCCACGGTGGCATCGGCGATGCCGAGAATCAGTTTGCGGGTGATGACGCGTTTCACGTCCAGGCGATAAGTGACTTTTTTGGCGGTGGGCAGGATCTGCCCGGAGAATTTCACGTTGCCAACGCCGAGGGCGCGGCCGCGGCCCGGGTGGCCTTCACGACCAAGGAAGAAGCCAAGCAGCTGCCAGGTCGCGTCCAGGCCGAGACAGCCAGGCATGACCGGATCGGATTCAAAGTGGCACTGGAAGAACCACAGGTCCGGGGTGATATCGAGTTCGGCAATGATTTCGCCTTTGCCATACTTGCCGCCCTGATCGCTGATATGAACAATGCGGTCCATCATCAGCATGTTGGGCAAAGGCAGTCGTGCGTTACCGGGGCCAAACAATTCGCCACGGGCGCAGGCCAGCAGATCGTCACGATCGTAGGAAGTTTTCTTTTCTGTTGTAGTGCTCAAGTTCTTACTCCATGAAGGCCAGGGCAGCGCATTCCGAGTATATGGATGATGTGTGTCGTTTTTCCGTCAGCCTGATGACAGGCCTTAAGTGTGACGGAGATACTAGCAAAGCCAAGTGAGAGCATACGAATAGCAAGCGTCTCAAAATATGTCGGAGGGGCTGCTTTACCGAAAATGACCGATGAACGGACGGAAAAGGCCGTTGTCACACCAATGGGGCACTTTCTGGGCATCAAATTCAGCAGGTTTCACCTTATCCATGATCCGGTGTGCGTAGCCTTGATTTAGCTCAAGGGCGCCTTCGGGAAACGGTTTCCCTCAAATTTGTGCTGAAAATGGCCAGCAGGCAGCAAATGACCGCCTATTCCCAATGAATAGGGGCTCACACTTGCAATTGTTGGATCATCTAAAGATGCTATGCGCGCGGTACATGGCGCTCCCCGCTGGGCGTGACGCCCAATGAACTAGCAGACTGAGGAACTTTCGTGGCAGCAGAAATCGGGCACCTGTCCCTGTGGCTGGCGTTGGCAGCCGCCCTGTGTTTATCCGTCTTCCCGTTGGTGGGCGTCTCCCGTGGCATCGCCGCCTGGCAATGGTATGCCCGTCCGCTGGCTTCGGTGCAGTGGCTGGCCATGACGGTTGGCATGGTGGCATTGGGCTACAGTTTCTATATTAATGACTTTACCGTCAGTTATGTGGCGAACCATAGCAACTCAGCGTTGCCATTGGGCTATCGGATCTCGGCGATCTGGGGCGGCCATGAGGGTTCATTGCTGCTGTGGGGCTGGTTGCTGGCGTCCTGGGCTGCCATGGTGGGTTTGCTGAGCCGCAGTGTTCCCCAGGAGATGGTGGCACGGGTACTGGCGGTGATGGGTATGATTGCGGTGGGCTTCCTGCTCTTCATGCTGCTGACCTCTAACCCTTTTGATCGCACTCTGCCGTGGTTCCCGCTGGATGGCGCAGACCTCAATCCTTTGCTGCAGGACCCGGGGCTGATCGTGCATCCGCCCATGCTTTATATGGGGTATGTGGGCTTTTCCGTGGCTTTTGCCTTTGCTGTCGCCGGGTTGCTGACAGGAAACCTGGATCCCGCCTGGGCTCGTTGGGCTCGCCCCTGGACTACCGTAGCCTGGTGTTTTCTTACCGTGGGTATCGCGTTGGGATCATGGTGGGCCTACTACGAACTGGGCTGGGGTGGTTGGTGGTTCTGGGACCCGGTGGAAAATGCGTCACTGATGCCATGGCTGGCGGGCACCGCCCTGATTCATTCCCTGGCCGTCAGTGAAAAGCGCAATCTGTTCCGGGCCTGGACTGTTCTGTTGGCCATCATTACTTTTTCCATGAGTCTGCTGGGTACCTTCCTTGTGCGCTCCGGAGTGTTGACGTCGGTCCATGCCTTTGCCAACGATCCGACTCGCGGTGCCTTTATTCTGGGTTTCCTGGTGGTTGTCGCTGGTGGGGCGCTGACCCTGTTCGCGGTTCGCGCTTCAGCGCTGCGCAGCGACGGTGGTTTCAAGCCGCTCTCCCGCGAGGCCTTCCTGCTGGGCAATAATTTGCTTTTGCTCACCGCCATGGCGGTGGTGCTGGTGGGGACTATTGCGCCGCTGTTCTTTGAATGGATGGATCTGAAAATTTCCATTCGCAGCCCTTATTTCAATGGTTTCTTTGTGCCGCTGACTTTTGTCCTGATCCTGCTGCTGGTTCCGGGAGTGTTCAGCAACTGGAAGCGTCAGGAGGGCAATAGCCTGCTGAAGCGGATTGGTTTGCTGCTGCCCGCCGCCATCATTGCCGGCTGGTTTGCAGCGCGCATTCCTGAGCCCTCCCCCTGGCAGGGCGTGCTGGCGATCATGCTGTCTGTCTATCTGATCCTGGCCCATGGTGATGATGTATTGCGCCGAGCCAGAGCTTACGGCGTTGGCCTGGGGACGGGTTTGCGCAAGCTGGCTCGCAGCTACTGGGGCATGGTGATTGCCCACTGTGGGCTGGCAGTCATGGTGGCCGGTATCACCGTGGTCAGTTTTCATGAGGTGGAGCGTGATGTGCGCATGGGCCCGGGTGACGAAGTACAGCTGGGTGATTACCGCTTTGTGTTCGACAGCATGGATGAATATCGCGGCCCTAACTTTGACTCCACCCGCGGCCACTTCGATGTCTACTGGAAAGATGAATTCGTCGCGCGCATGAATCCAGAAAAACGGACCTACCATGCCAGCCGTCAGGTCATGACCGAGGCGGCAATTGATGCCGGCTTCTGGCGCGACCTCTATGTGGCCATGGGGGAGCCTTTGAAGGCGAGCAACGCCTGGGCGGTGCGCATTTACTTCAAACCCGGGATCCGCTGGATCTGGTTGGGCGCGCTCATCATGGCGCTGGGTGGCGCCCTGGCACTGTCTGACAAACGTTACCGCCGCCAGAAATTCGCTTCAACGCAGACCGGAGGCGCATGATGAAAGCCAATTCTCCCTGGGTATTCCTGCCGCTGGCCGGCTTTGTTCTGTTGGCGCTGGTGCTGGGCAGCGGTCTGGGTCGTGATCCGCAGGAGCTGCCGTCGGCACTGGTTGGCAAGCCGGTGCCTGCCTTTACGCTGCCCTCCTTGTTGACCGAGGAAAACTTTACCGAGCAGTCCATGACCGGGCGATGGCAGCTATTGAATGTGTGGGCGACCTGGTGCCCGACCTGCCATGTTGAGCATCCCTATCTGCTGACCCTGGCCGCCCAGGGGGTGCCAATCACCGGGATCAATTACAAGGATGAGTTGCCGGCTGCCCGGGAATACCTGGCCAATATGGGTAACCCCTTTACCCATGTCATTGTCGATGAGGATGGTCAGCTTGGGCTTGATCTGGGTGTCTATGGCGCGCCAGAGACTTTTCTGATCAGTCCGAAAGGAGAGATTGTGCTGCGCCATGCCGGAGAGCTGAACGAGCGGGTCTGGCGGGAAAAGTTTCTTCCCTTGCTGCCTTCCCGGACGTCTGATGTTGGCAAGGAGGACGGGGCATGATCTTGCTTCGAATATTCCTTTTTGCGCTGCTGCCTCTTCAGGCCTTGGCTGCCATTGATGTGTATCAGTTTGACAGCCCGCAGCAAGAAGACCGTTTTCATCGACTGACTGAAGAGCTGCGGTGTCCGAAATGCCAGAACCAGAGCATTGCCGATTCCGACGCGGATCTGGCCCGTGACATGCGCGACCGTGTCCACGGCATGATTGTGGAAGGTAAAAGCGATGACGAAATCGTAGGGTATTTCGTATCCCGTTATGGCGATTTCGTCAGCTATCGCCCGCCGGTGAATGCTCGCACTTCCGTGCTGTGGCTGATTCCCCTGTTGATGCTGTTGGGTGGCGGTGTGCTGATTGTGCGCTTGCTGCGCAAGGCCAGTGCCCAGGCGGATCAGCAAGATAGTAATGACGACGGCGAACACAACCGGGGAGAGTCACCATGATGTGGATGTGGCTGGCCGCAGCATTTCTGTTTTTGCTCGGGCTTTTCCTGTGGGCGTTGTGGCGGCGTGAAGCGCGCAGCGCGGGTCGTTCCGTCAGCGGCGGGATCGGCATTCCACTCATTGTCATCCTTATTGCGGCCGCGGGGTACATCCTGGTCGGGCGCAACGAACATACCGGTGACTGGCTTGTTCATCAGCACAAATATGGTGATGCCGCTCGCTTTATTGTTGCCGGCAAGGCGCCGGAAATGGCGGCAGCGGACATTCCTGCCGGTGCCATGGCGCGGGTGCTGCAGTCACAGCTGTCACGCACGCCGTCGGCTACAGGCTGGTTTGCTTTGGGAAGTCTGTATGCGCAGCTGGGCGCCCCGGCACAGACGGAAGAAGCTGCACGGAAGTCACTGGCTCTTGACCCGGACTCCGCCACCTCACATTTGCTGCTGGCGCGGGCATTGATTGAAAAGACCGGAGGGAAGCTGAATGAGGCTGCCCGTGAAGAGCTTCAGTGGGTCCTGGATCGTGAACCGAATCATGATGGCGCCTGGATGATGCTGACCATGTCCGCAGACCGGGCCGGGCAATATGATCTGGCAATTTCTGGTTGGGAGTCCCTGCTGGCGCGTCATGGAGACGGTGAAACAGGCGATTTGCTGCGTCGGGGCCTGGAAAATTCCCGTCAGCAAAAGGCACGTGAGGGGGTCTTTGCGAGTTTGACTGCTCAGGTAGAAGGAAAGGGCCTGCCTCCCGGTGGAACCCTTTTTGTCTATATTCGTGAGCAGGGCAGTGCCGGGCAGCCTTTGGCGGCCCGCCGCCAGGTGGTTCCGAGTTTCCCTGCCACCGTGTCCCTGACGGCGGAAAACTGGCTGCAGGCCTACCCGCCCAATGAGACCCCCCTGGTCATGGGGGCGCGTTACACTCCGGCCCCGGGGGCTGCAGTGGATCAGGCCATGATCAGTGCCCCTGCCGTGCCCCTGCAGCTGCCCCAGAAAGTGCCTGCAGAGCTGGTTCTATCTGCACCATAAGTGAGCCAATCCATCCAGATTGGTAGCGTGCGACCTAGGTCGCACGCTGTGTCCCTTGTGGAGAAACGGGCCTCAAGGTAAAGTTGCACCCCTTCGGAGGCCCTTGGGGTCTGTTTTTGTTGCCATAATCACACTGGCAGGACGGCTTGTTTTGTCCGCAACCCCAGCAATGACGGGGGATCTGGCGTAAGCCAGCTTGTCGTGACGTGGTAAACCAGAGCAGAACATTGCCTCTTCTGAATCACAGAAAGATGGAGAATCCTATGCGTGTCATCCTGCTTGGTGCCCCCGGTGCGGGCAAGGGCACCCAGGCGCAGTTCATCAAGGAACAGTTTGGTATTCCTCAGATTTCCACCGGTGACATGCTGCGTGCTGCGGTAAAGGCAGGAACACCGCTGGGTCTGGAAGCCAAAAAAGTGATGGATGCCGGTGGCCTCGTCTCCGACGACATCATTTTGGGTCTGGTGAAAGAGCGTATTACCGAGAGCGATTGCGCTGCGGGTTTCCTGTTTGATGGTTTCCCCCGCACGATCCCCCAGGCTCAAGCTCTGGTAGAGCAGGGTGTCGACATCGATTACGTGGTGGAAATTGACGTGGACGATGAAGAAATCATTGAGCGTCTCAGCGGCCGTCGGGTCCATCCTGCTTCTGGCCGTGTGTACCACGTGAAGTACAACCCCCCGAAAGAAGCGGGCAAAGACGACGAAACCGGTGAAGAGCTGGTGCAGCGTGATGATGATCAGGAAGAGACAGTTCGCAAGCGTCTTGAGGTTTATCAGGCTCAAACCCGTCCTCTGGTCGACTTCTACCAGAACCTGGCCGACAAGGGTGAGGCCAACGCGCCGAGATATGTACGTGTAGCAGGCGTGGGATCCGTGGATGACATCCGTGATCGGGTGATGGCAGGCCTGAAAGGCTGAGGGCTGCCAGACTGATCAAAAAAAGGGAGGCCGAGGCCTCCCTTTTTTATTGGGCCCTTACCCGTCTTGGCCCGATGCCCCTCGTCACCCATTCCTTTCGTTTAAGATCCTCCTCCGAATCAGCCCAAAGAAGCTCCTGCTTCAAAGAAATCCAGGCCATGGCGTCAGCGTACCAGCTCCGTGATTAATCCCGATAGCTCCCGTGCAAACACCCTTTGTGTACTGGGGGCGGTTACTGTGGGTGGAGCAGATTAAAGGAAGAGTGACCGGTATCAGCTTGGAAGCCCGACGGAAAAGCGCGGCAGGCTGTCAGTGCCAAGCCGGGTTTTGTTTTAGGTCTCCGCCTGTTCAATGACTCCTCCAGGGCTCATTTCTTATATAAAACATTCCCGCTGTGTGCATTTAAGTGCAATCAGTGCAAACGGTTGCGCTGTCACTTTTCTACTCATTTTTTCACTTGTCTCGGGGAGGGGAGAAAATTGGCAGAGCGATTTTGCGGCCGAAAATTTCATTTTTAAGGGAAATCCCGGGTGACCTTTTGTGGCCAGTGGCTGAAAAACTCATGAGGAGAGAGACTGCCCAGGTTCTGAAGGTCATTAAAATCGGCAGATGTTTTTTTCCAGAGGTAGTGCCAGTGCCGGCGACAAGGAGAAGGATAAATATGCGCTTGCTGACTGACTTCCTTGCTGGGCGCCGGAATATTAATAGCGCCACCAGGGAAGAAATCCCCACAGAGAAAACTAAAAAAGTCTGGGAGAAGGAGGAAAAAAATTAACGGAATGAAAAATGAAATTCGAATTGGTTAAATAATGTACCAACCGAATTTTTTTTATGCTATTTTTCTCTTGTCGCAGTAATGATGACAACGCTATAGCTTAGGAGATCTATCATGGCTCGAGCAAAAAAAGCCGCCGCAAAAAAAACTGCGGCTCGTAAACCAGCAGCAAAAAAGACCGCAGCGGCCAAGGCTCCGGCCCTGCCAAAGTCTGTGACTAATGCTGAAGCCGGTGTAAAACTGCAGCAGAAAGTAGTTGAGCAGGCTCAAAAGAAAGTCGCACAGGCTCAAACCAAACAAGACAAACACCGCGCTAAAGTTGATGGCGAAAACGCCAAGCTTGCCAAACTGCGTGCTGATACAGCAGCCAAGCGTGACAAGGCAAAAGCCAAGCCGACTGCTGCAGCCAAACGTGCAGTAGACGCAGCACGCGGTAAAATGAACACTGTTCGCCTGAAGCTTCAGGATATTCGTGCGGAAGCCAAGCTGATCCGTGCTGAAATCCAGGCTGCGAAAAAAGTGGTTGCCCGTGAGGTGAAGAAGCTGCGCACAGCAGAGCGCAATCTGAAGACCAAGCTGCGTGAACACGAGCGTAAGCTGGCCAAGAAAGTG
Organism: Alcanivorax sediminis; assembly: GCF_009601165.1. Classification (NCBI taxonomy): domain Bacteria; kingdom Pseudomonadati; phylum Pseudomonadota; class Gammaproteobacteria; order Oceanospirillales; family Alcanivoracaceae; genus Alcanivorax; species Alcanivorax sediminis. The sequence continues at coordinate 1,978,064 of NZ_WIRE01000001.1, forward strand.
AAGGCCGAGCAGAAGAAAGCGGAAGCGAAAGCCAAGGCTGCCGCCAAGCGTGAAGCTGCGAAAGCCAAGCGTGCGGCGAAGAAGAAATCTGCTGCACCGAAGCGCAAGAAGGCTGCTGCTAAAAAAGCGGCTACCAAGAAAGCGCCGGCCAAGAAGAAAGCAGCCACTAAGAAAGCTGCCGTTCGCAAAGCGCCTGCCAAGAAAGCTGCCCGCAAGAAGCGTCCAGCGGCCAAGGCCAAGTCAGCTTCCTGATAATCCAGGACCTGGCATGAAGAAAGCCCCGCTTAGCGGGGCTTTTTTTTGCTTTCATGTTCCGGGGCGGGTTCCAACAAGGCCCCAGAGTGAGGTCCGTACTTGCCGAAAGCGGCCGCAGGACGACCGAAAACGGTGCCGGCTTACTGTGTGGGGCTTGTGTGGCTGTGGCGACAGACGCAGCGGGCGGGAGGGAAACCTTCATCTGTAAAAGTTGTTGATAATGATTCGCGTTAGAGTTAGCATCGTCTCCAGAGATTGAGGGATGGCGTATGTACGTTTGTATTTGCAAGGGCATTACTGACAACCAGATACGGGAAGCGGTCGAAAACGGCTGCGATAGCCTGCGTGATCTTCGTCGGGAACTTGGGGTTGGAAGTCAGTGTGGAAAGTGTGCCCGCCACGCCCGTCAGGAATTGCGTGAGGCCCGTAGCGCAAACCAGGCGACCTCTTTCTCCCATTCTTCTGCGTGCGAGCCAGTGGTATTCTGGCCCCAACCTGCATAAAAATCGTTCTCATTTTCATAAGCGCTTGTAATGAAAGCGCTTTCCTCCCTGTTTTACCTTGTATGAACGAACTCGATCCTGAACAATAGGGGCCAATCAGCTTCCCTATTTCAACGGATGGAGAAACCTCATGAAAGGCGACGCCAAGGCCATTGAGTACCTGAACCGGGCACTCGGCAACGAGCTGGTAGCCATCAATCAGTACTTTTTGCACGCAAAAATGTACAAGGATTGGGGTCTGCACGCCCTCTATGAAAAGGAGTACCACGAGTCCATCGACGAGATGAAGCACGCGGACTGGCTGGTAGACCGGATCCTGTTTCTTGAAGGCATGCCGAACCTGCAGGATCTGGGTAAGCTCATGATTGGTGAGAACACCAAAGAGATGCTCGAGTGTGATCTGAAACTGGAGAAAATTGCCGTTCCGGATCTGCGTGAGGGGATCGCCTACGCTGAGTCCATCCAGGACTATGTCACTCGTGATCTGCTCAATCGTATTCTTGAATCAGAGGAAGAGCACATTGATTGGCTGGAAACCCAGCTGAATCTGATCGACCTGGTGGGCATTGAAAATTACCTGCAAAAACAAATTAAGGCAGAAGAAGACTGATTGCCGAACTTTTGAGCGATATGCGCTTGACTCGCCGAGGGTGTTTCGGAATAATGCGCAGCCTCTCGGGGCGATACAGCAACGAGAAGAAAAAGCGCTGGTAGCTCAGCTGGATAGAGCATCTGGCTACGAACCAGAAGGTCGGGGGTTCGACTCCCTCCCAGCGCGCCATACAGACGAAGGGCCTGCAGAAATGCAGGCCCTTTTCTGTTTCTGCGTCTCCTGTTCCCAATTTCAAATCTGTCGGCTGTCTTCTGCTGCTCCGCTTGACGCTGTTTTCCTATCGCTACGCACTTGAGTCGTGTCGCTGATGAGTAGTGATGGGGCGTCATATTTGCACCGCTGGTGGGCGAACCTTCAATGCATTGATCAAAACCACCAAATCCCCATCAGGCTACTACGCTTGTCTCATTGCGAATTGTCGACAACCCCCTTACATTCCGCAAAATTACTGACGTGAATCGCTTCGACGCTTACAGTCACAGGTAAGGTGTTCAAGCGACAGCTATCCCGTTCACGCCTGCGGCAAGTAACGTCGCTAACGGAACCGTTAAGGAGTGTTCCATGGATCCGCTAATGTCCCAGGGCATTGAGCTCATGGTGGTTGGTATGGGGGTGGTGTTTGTTTTCCTGGTCGTGTTGGTCGGGATTACCACCTTGATGTCCGCGTTGGTGCAACGCTTTGGTCAGGCTCCCGCAACGCCTGCAGCAGTACCTGGCGCATCACAGACGCGATCGGCACCGGATGTGCCTTCCGCTGCCGTTATCAAGGCCATCGAGAAAGCCGTGCGCCAGCATCGGCAGTCTTCCCAGTCATAATCCGGAAATCATCATGACCCAGAAACTTGGCATCACCGATGTGGTGCTCCGCGATGCCCATCAATCCCTGTTCGCCACCCGCATGCGTCTGGATGACATGCTCCCGATTGCGGCTGCGCTGGATGAAATTGGTTTTTGGTCCCTGGAATCCTGGGGCGGCGCTACCTTTGATGCCTGCATCCGCTATCTCGGAGAGGATCCCTGGGAGCGCATTCGCGAACTGAAGAAGGCCATGCCAAATACACCACAGCAGATGTTGTTACGGGGCCAGAATCTGCTGGGCTACCGCCATTATGCCGATGATGTGGTAGACGCGTTCGTTGAGCGGGCAGCTGAAAACGGTGTGGATGTGTTCCGGGTGTTCGATGCCATGAATGACATGCGCAATATCGAACGTGCCATTGCCGCCGTGGTCAAGCAGGGCAAGCATGCCCAGGGCACTATCGCTTACACGGTTAGCCCGGTCCACACCATGGACATGTGGGTAGAGCAGGGCAAGATTATCGAGCAGATGGGCGCTCACTCCGTAGCGATCAAGGACATGGCTGGCCTGTTGCGCCCCAACGATGCGTTTGAACTGGTCACCCGCCTCAAGGGGGCACTGACTATTCCGGTTCACATGCAGTGCCACGCCACCACCGGTCTCTCCACTGCAACGGCATTGAAAGCGGCAGAGGCGGGTATCGATAACGTGGATACCGCTATTTCTTCGATGTCGATGACGTATGGACACAGCCCCACCGAGTCCGTCGTGGCCATGTTGGAAGGCACCGAGAGAGATACCGGCCTGGATTTGAAAAAGCTGAACAATATCGCCGGCTATTTCCGGGAAGTACGCAAGAAGTATGCGAAGTTCGAGGGCAGCCTGCGCGGCGTGGATGCGCGCATTCTGGTGGCCCAGGTGCCTGGCGGCATGCTCACCAATATGGAGAGCCAGCTGAAAGAGCAGGGCGCTGCTGATCGTTTTGATGAGGTGCTGGAAGAAATCCCGGCAGTGCGCAAGGACCTGGGTTACATCCCCCTGGTCACCCCCACGTCCCAGATCGTGGGCACCCAGGCGGTACTGAACGTACTCTCGGGTGAGCGCTACAAGGTGCTCAGCAAGGAAACCCAGGGCGTATTGCGCGGTGAATACGGTGCAGCCCCTGCGCCATTCAACAGCGAACTGCAGGCGCGTGCCCTGGATGGCGATGAGCCAGTCACCAGCCGTCCTGCTGACCTGATCGATAATGAAATGGACAGCCTGCGTGAGGAGGTGGCCGGGTTGGCCCGTGAAAAGGGGCTGAGTCTTTCTGCAGGTGAGCGACGAGACGATGATGTGCTGACTTATGCGCTGTTTCCGCAAATCGGCCTGCGTTTCCTGGAAAAGCGTGGCGATGCGTCTGCCTTCGAGCCGGTCCCCACAGGCACGGCTGCGCCTGCGGCAGCGGCCAACAGTGAAGGCGTTTACACCGTTGAGGTGGAAGGGAAGCAATACACGGTCAAAGTCAGCGATGGGGGGGATGTTACCGGCATCAAATCGTTGAGTGGTGCTGCAGAAGTCGCGCCGACAGCGCCGGTGGTAGGCGACCCTGCCAACAGCATGCCGGTGTCGGCGCCATTGGCGGGCAATATTTTCAAGGTGTTGGTAAAGCCCGGAGATCGTATTGCCGAAGGCCAGAAGATCATGGTGCTGGAAGCCATGAAAATGGAAACCGATGTCTCGACCCCGGAAGCCGGTATTGTTACCGAGGTACTGGTCAAGGAGGGCGACTCGGTTACCGTAGGGCAGTCTCTACTGATGGTGGAGCAATCCCATGGATAAGCTGGAAACACTGTGGACCAGCACGGGCCTGTATCACATGAGTGGTGGCCAGCTGATCATGATACTGGTGTGTCTGGGGCTGCTCTGGCTGGCAGTGCACAAGAAGTTTGAGCCACTGTTGCTGGTACCGATTGGTTTTGGCGGCATCCTGGCGAATATCCCCATGGCGGGTTTGGCGGAGTCCGCCATCAGCCAGGCGTTGCACTTTGGTGACCAGGGCCTGCTGGCCAGCATGGCACAGGTGCTGGGCATGGATCCGGACGCCGGGCGGCAAGCGCTGTACAAGGCGGCTGAGGCAGCCGGTCCGGCTATTCATGATCAGCTGCATTACCTGGCGGTGAAGGCCAACTATGGTGACGGCATTCTCTACCTGATCTACACCGCAGGCCTGACCACGGGGATCTTCCCGCTTCTGATTTTTATGGGTGTGGGGGCCATGACCGACTTTGGCCCGTTACTGGCCAACCCCCGTACGTTGCTGTTGGGGGCTGCAGCGCAGTTTGGCATCTTTGCCGCCTTGCTGGGCGCGCTGGCGCTGAACTGGGTCGGGCTGGACTTCAGCCTGCAGGATGCCGCAGCCATTGGCATTATCGGCGGGGCGGACGGCCCGACCTCCATCTACGTAACGACCAAGCTGGCGCCGGAGCTGCTGGGGGCCATTGCCGTTGCGGCGTACTCCTACATGGCGCTGGTGCCGATCATTCAGCCACCGATCATTCGTGCCCTCACCAGTGAAAGTGAGCGCACCATCAAGATGGAGCAGCTACGCCCGGTGAGTCAGGCGGAAAAGATCCTGTTCCCGATCCTGTTGCTGATTCTGGTGGCGATGGTATTGCCTGATGCGGCCCCGCTGTTGGGCATGTTCTGTTTTGGCAATTTGATGAAAGAATCGGGTGTGGTCAATCGCCTGGTGGACACTACCAGCAATGCGCTGATCAACGTGGTGACCATCATGCTGGGGCTGGCGGTGGGCTCCAAGCTCAGTGCGGAGAAATTTCTGGTGGTGGAAACCCTGGGCATTCTCGCGCTGGGACTGGCCGCGTTCATGATCGGTACGGCCACCGGAGTGCTGATGGGTAAGTTGCTGAACCGCGTCAGTCAGCATCCGGTGAACCCCATCATAGGCGCTGCCGGGGTATCGGCCGTGCCGATGGCCGCCCGGGTGGCCAACAAGGTGGGGCTGGAGTCCAATCCCCATAACTTCCTGTTGATGCATGCCATGGGCCCCAATGTGGCGGGCGTGATTGGTTCTGCGGTGGCAGCGGGGGTGTTGCTGAACTTCGCCGGTTAATCCTCCTGGTGGTGCCAGCCGCGCAGGCACCACCGCCGCCGTTGTTTGTTGCCTTTCATTTTCTTTTCTCCCCGCTCTATCCCTGGGCCCGCGAAATTCGTGCTTGCCGATTTGCACCTTGATTTGCGCTACAATGGCGTCCCTTCGCCCCCGAATTGATACCGGCAAACAGGTGATACCATGACCGAAACCCTGACTATTACTCGCCCTGACGATTTGCACCTGCATTTTCGTGATGGTGAACTGCTGGCTGAAACCGTGCCGGCAACGGCCAATGTCTTTGGTCGGGCAATTGTCATGCCGAACCTGACGCCGCCGGTGAATACGGTTGGTCAGGCGGCCGCCTATCGTGAGCGCATTCTGGCGCAGGTGCCTGCGGGTGTGACCTTCGAGCCTCTGATGGTGCTGTATCTCACCGACAGTACGCCGGTGGAAGAAGTGGTCCGTGCAGCGCAGAGTGATTTCGTGCATGCATTCAAGCTGTACCCTGCCGGTGCTACCACCAATTCCGATAGCGGTGTGACGGATCCTGGCAAGATCACTCACCTTTACGAAGCCATGGAAAAGTATGATGTGCCGTTGCTGGTGCATGGTGAGGTGACCGATGCGGACGTGGATATTTTCGACCGTGAAAAAATCTTTATTGACCGTTACCTGAGCGATATTCGTCGTCAGTTTCCTGCGCTGCGGATTGTCTTTGAGCATGTGACCACGGCGGAAGCAGTGCACTTCGTTCAGGAGGTTAATGATCTGACAGCGGCTACGGTGACCCCGCAGCATCTGATGATGAACCGCAATGACCTGTTGGTGGGTGGCGTACGCCCGCACAACTACTGCCTGCCGATTCTCAAGCGTCGCCAGCACCAGGAGGTGATTCAGCAGGCGGTTCTGGAAGGGCACCATCGTTTCTTCCTGGGGACAGACTCTGCGCCCCATGCCCGTAACAAGAAGGAGGCCGCCTGCGGCTGCGCCGGCTGTTACTCTGCGCGGGCAGCGCTGCCGTTGTACGCCACCTTCCTCGACCAGCACAATGCCCTCGACAAGCTGGAAGGCTTTGCCAGCCATTTCGGTGCCGATTTCTACCGCCTGCCGCGTCATACCGAGACGGTGACCCTGGTGCGCAAGCCCTGGTCGGTACCGGAGCTGGTCGATGCAGCCGGAGAGCCCATGGTGCCATTCTACGCAGGACAAGAGCTGCCCTGGTCGCTGGCCTGAGCATGAACCGTCTTCCGGTAGTGGTGCTGACCGGCTTTCTCGGCAGCGGCAAGACCACCCAGCTGAATGCCTGGCTTGAGCAGCGTCAGGATCTGGCGGTGCTGATCAATGAGCTGGGCGATATCGGCATTGACCAGCATCTGACGCGTAAAGCCGGTGTGCCGGTGACGCTGCTGGCCGGTGGTTGCGTGTGCTGTGTGGTGCAGGGCGCCCTGTCGTCCACTCTGCGCAACCTGTTCATGGCACGCAAGAATGGAGACATTCCTGAATTTTCCATGGTGGTGCTGGAAACTACCGGCGCCGCGGAGCCGTCCGGTGTGCTGGCGCCGTTGGAACAGGACCCCTGGCTGAAGAAACGCTTCTACTGTCAGTCCGTGCTGACTGTGGTGGATGTGGCCGCCGGGGCGGCCTCCATTCAGCGTCACCCGGAGTGCCTTGAACAGATTCAGGCGGCAGACCTGTTGTTGCTGTCACGTACGGACCAGGTGGCGGCCTCGGAACTGACCGCGTTCAAACAGCAGCTGGCCGCGCTGAACCCGGAGGCAGCATGTTATCCGACGCCTGTCCCGGCAGAGGTCCTGGATCGTCAGTTTGAGCGCCGCTGCCGAATCACCGGCAGACTGAACTCGGTGGTGCCGTCATCTGCTTTGCTGTCGCCGATGGTGAGTGTTCCGGGCACCACAACCACACCTTCCCGCCACCAGCTTTACAGCGCCTCAGTGATCTGGGAATACCCGCTCAGCTGGGGCCACTGGCAGGCTGCACTGAAACAGCTGGCCAGCCAGTGTGGCGATGCGCTGGTGCGGGTAAAAGGCCTGCTCAAGGTGGAAGGGCTGGATGGTCCCTTGCTGGTGCAATGGGTAGGTGGCGCCGAGCCGGAACTGACGCCCATGAACCAGTGGCCGGATGACGATACCCGTACCCGGGTGGTGCTGATCGTGCGTCACAATGACGCTGACTTTCCCCACCAACAGATGGCACACTGGGAGTCATTGCTGGAGCAATTGCGCAGCGCCCCGACTCACTGAGAACAGGACCCGTTCACCGATGGGTTATTTCTATCTTTCCATCGCCATTCTGGCAGAAGTGATTGCTACCTCGGCGCTCAATGCGTCTCAGGGTTTTACCCGCCTGTGGCCCTCGGTGATCACTGCTGTGGGTTATCTGATTGCATTTTATGCACTGGCTTTGACCTTGCGCACGATCCCCATGGGCATTGCCTATGCGGTGTGGGCCGGTACGGGTATTGTGTTGATTGCACTGGCTGGCATGGTGGTGTTTGATCAAAAGCCGGACTTGCCTGCGGTGCTCGGCATGGGGCTGATTGTGATAGGCGTGGTGCTGGTGACCCTGGTGTCGAAAACCTCTGCACACTGAATAACAAGGAGTAGTCGTGGCTGAACGGATGGAAAGTGTTGAATGTGCTGTGGATGTGGTCATCGAAAAAACCGGCGGAAAAATCCGTCTGGCCATGCCGCTGGGGCTGGGGAAGCCCAACCGTTTCGTGAACGCGCTTTATCGCCGGGTAGAGAAGGATTCCAGCCTTTCACTGGACATCTTCACGGCCTTGTCTCTGGGACGCCCGGGTGCTGGCAGTGATCTGGAGAAGCGGTTTCTTGGTCCATTTGCCGAGCGGGTGTTTGCCGATTACGAAGAGCTGGCTTATCTGAAGCCGGCAAAGAAAAGTACGCTGCCTGCGAATATCCGGGTGTACGAATTCTTTTTTCAGCCGGGCAGTATGCTCGGTAGTGACAGTGCCCAACAGCACTATATTTCCAGTAACTACACCCATGTGGCCCGTGATCTCAATGCGCGCAAGATCAATGTGGTGGCTCAGTTGCTGGCGCACAGGTCTGTGGATGGATCAGACCAATACAGCTTTGCCTGTAACCCAGAAGTGACGCTGGATTTGATGCCCCTTTTGCTGGCCCGTCGTGAAGCGGGTGAGACCATTCTTTCCGTTGGGCAGATACATCGAGACCTGCCGTTCATGGAAAACGATGCAAGGGTGGATGACTGGCTACCGCACATGGATTTGCTGGTGGATGACCCAGAGGGTCACACCCGCCTTTTCAGTACCCCGAATATGCCGGTCAACGTGCAGGATCATTTCGTCGGGTTGCATGCCAGTACCCTGATTCGTGATGGTGGCACCTTGCAGATTGGTATCGGTGCGTTGGGTGATGCCCTTGTACACCATCTGCGACTGCGTGATCAGGATAACGAGCGATATCTGCGCCCCTTGCAGGCCTGGGGACTGGCAGAGAGTCAGCAACAGATAATTGCAGCTGAAGGGGGCACCGGAGTCTTCAGGGAAGGTCTCTACGGTTGCAGTGAAATGGTGACCCATGGCCTGCTCCAGCTGGTACACGACCGTATCATTCGGCGTCCGGTGTATGACTGGGAGGCACTGCAGCAGCTGGAAATGCATGAGCCCACCCAGCCTGGGCTGGCCTTGCTGGATGCCCTGCGTGAGCAGTCTGCCATCAGTCGTCGCCTGGATAGGGCTCAGCTGCGCACGCTCAAGCGCTTTGGCATTTTCCGCGAGGCGGTGAGCAAGCAGGGTGATCAGCTGGAACTGCCCAACGGCGTGCGCGTTGCCAATGATCTGGATGACCGCGCCACCCGGGAAGCACTGAAAGCGGTATTCGGTGATCGCCTGCGAGGCGGTATCGTCATGCATGGCGGTTTCTTTCTCGGTCCGGAAGCGTTCTATCGGCGCTTGCGTGAGCTGGATGACGAACAGCGTGCGGCCATCAATATGACCCGCATCAGCTATGTGAATCACTTATACGGTGACGAGGGGCTGAAACGCCTGCAGCGTCAGGATGCCCGTTTTGTGAATACGGCTTTCACCGTGACCTTGCTGGGTGCCGGTGTGGCAGATCAGGTTGACGACGGGCGAGTGCTTAGCGGTGTGGGCGGACAGTACAACTTTGTCAGCCAGGCTCACGAGCTTGAAGGCGCCCGGTCCATCCTGATGGTGAGGGCTTGGCGTGAGCGCGCCAGCGAAGCGATGAGCAATGTGGTGTTCGGCTATGGCCATAACACCATTCCCCGTCACCTGCGGGATGTGGTGGTGACGGAGTATGGGGTGGCCGATCTGCGCGGAAAAACTGACGAAGAAGTGGTCATGGCCATGCTCAATGTATCGGACAGCCGCTTCCAGGTAGATCTCATGGCGGAGGCACGGGCAGCGGGCAAGTTGCGCAAGGATTACCAGATTCCCGAAGCGCACCGGCGCAATAACCCCGAGCATCTTCATGAAATTGCTGCGCGCTGTGGCGATGCGAGTTTCCCGCTGTTCCCGTTGGGAACAGACTTTACCGAGACAGAGCAGCGAGTGCTAAAAGCACTTACCTGGCTGAAGGAAAAAGTCGGTCACAAGGAATATGTGGAACTAGGCAGCAAGGCGTTGTTCCATGAAGGCAGTGAAGCTGAGTTTGCTGAGGAATTGGCCCGCATGGGGTTGAAAGACCCGGACGGGGTGAAGGAGCATCTTTATCACCGCTTGCTGCTCACCGCGTTGGAAGCTGCATGCTAGCAGCGAAGCGCCTTGTCGGTTGGGAGAGATGAGGCGTTGCTGAGGAAGTGGGGTTGCCTGGGAGGAAGAGTCCGGCCAGGCAACCGTGATTCATGATTACTCCGGCTTGTCTTTCTTTTCCTTGTTAATCTCATCCCTGCGCGAAGATTTTCCGGCACCCAGGTCGCTGGGACGGCCAGACAGTACCCGCCAGAATGGAATCCGGCGAGTGATTGATACCATCTCATCCACGGTGTCGCCGATCCCGGAGAGCCGATCGACAGTGTCGCGAAGCCCTACCAGTTCATCCACATGTTCCGATATCTTGAACACCACCATGTAGAATTCGAGCAGAGCGCGCAGGATGGATGCCAGCACCAGAAACGTGATTGGCGCGGCGACAAAGAAATAGAGCAGCCCCCGCCAGGTGGAGGCCATGAAGGCTTCAACGCACAGGTAAAGCAGGCCCATGCCGATAGCCACCAGCGCGATACCGTAAACCCCGGGCAGTACCTGGATGATCATGTACTTGTCGAAGCGGAAGTTGAACAGCTCACGCCAGTACTGCACCACCCAAAAAAAGCCGCGACGTAGTTTGTCGTTGAATTTTTCCTGTGGTACTTCTCCGCTTTCCTGATCCTTGTTATCTACCATTTCGCGTACTGCTCCTCGACAAAACCATAGCGGGCTTTAATAGCGACAGTGGTGCCATCATCAAGATGAAGACTGCCATCAAAGCGGCCGAAAAGTTGGTTGAAGTTGCTGGCGAACAGGCCCAGGTTGAGTCGTTCACGATGATTGCCGCTGGGTGTAAAGGTCATATCCACGCGACCACAGAGACTGCGAATACGCCAGGGCTGCATGAGGTCATCACGGTTATAGTCGAACATGACCCCTCCGGTGGGGATCATGACATCATCCACCCACAAGCAGTTCTCTGAAAAGGTCGTCTCATTGACCCCGCAGGAAAGATTGAGCCCGATGTGCCTGCCATCGGCATGGGTGGACAGACATGCCCAGTTCCAGAAGGTTTCCCGGCGCATGTAACCGGCAGAAAAGTCATGGTGACCACTGGCGTTCAATGCCTGAAGGTCCAGAGTTTCGCCGTCGCGGGTCAGGGTGCCGGTGACCCCCTTGCCTGCCACCTTGTTGGCGTAGACCCAGCCATTAATCCCTGTGCGGGTGCACAAGGACATGGGCTGATAGCTGCTGCCTTCTTCCATGGTGGCCTGTAGCTGGAGGCCTTTCAGGGTGATGGAGAAGGTCTTGGTCAGAGCCTGGTTGTCTTCACGGTAGCCCAGCTCGATATCCACGCCCTTCTGGCGGAAATAACTCACGCCATTGCGTGGCGAGTCGGACATATGAAGGTCCCGGCCCAGAGGTGAGCGCCAGGTATATTCCTTGAGGGTGCCGGTGCGTGGCTCAAAGGTGTAGAAAAAGGCAATGCCCAGCCAGGCGGTATGGGCCAGAGCGCAACCGGCCAGCAAGTCATCACTGATGATGCCGAAATACTGGAACTGCTTGTAGTGGAAGTGTCGTGCGAAGGCGCTGGCGCGACTGCCCATGGGGGTGCGGTAATCTGCATCACGGCCATTGATTTGCGATACAGTGGCGGGAAAAACTCCCAAGGCGACCTGCCCCCGATCATCAACCAGGGAAGAGGGTTGAGGTTGAAAATTCATGCGTTAGGCCAACTGACAGGAACGATAAAGCCCGGCTCAGGGCGCAATGAAGAGATGACCATGAGTGGGCGTGACTGCGTCTCAACATAGTCAATGAGTTCGGGGGTATCAATAAAAGTGGTACTTTTGTCCGACATTGACGGCAGCGGCCAGTTTTTCTTATCAACAACCTGCCAGCGCTGCAACGGCAGACTATGGGTGGGTAGCCACCAGCCCCGTTCATGTTGCGGATGGCGTGGCGGATAGTCCGGGTGGCCATTGCGATAAAACAGGCGCCCCCTCGTTAACAGGGCGCGGCCATCTACTTGTAAGCCACGGTTGGCGAGCATCTCGCGACATTGGGGCAGGGTGCTACGCAGGATTTGATGCTCGAACAGATGCTGGGATTTGCGTGAGAGAGTGTCGTGGCTGTTAGGGCCGTACCAGTTGTCCGCTGTGCCCAGATAGAACTTCAAGGCCAGCTCCCAATGCCACAGCTTGCCACTGCCCCTGTCCCGCACCAGCATGTCCAGTTCACCGAGAGTGGTCTGGCCGTCACGCACGGCCAGGTTGCGGTCTACCAGTTCAAGTCCATTACTGGCCGATACCAGCGCGGCCACCCATTGCTCGAAGGTAATGCCCAGGCGTTGTGGAGACACCGTATCCTGTAGCCAATCTGCTGCACGGTGAATGAGGGTGGGATCGCGGTGCCACTCGCGTTTGAGCAGCTTGCCCGCATCTTCGAACGGGGAGCATGAGAGTAGAGGCGGGGCCTGGATCAGCCAGGCAAGTTGCTGAACCAGAGCCCCGGACACGGGAGTGTTGATCATGCAGAGGTGGGCAGATCTTCCCGTTTGTGCAGTTCGGCACGCACTTCTTCAGCCCAGCTCAGCCAGGCTTGCTGATCGAGAATGCCACGGCGCAGGGTGAGGTAGGTGTACATGTCCTTTTCGGTGTTCCGCTCGGCCAGTGCCTTGGCCAGCGCTTCAAAGGTACTCAGTCGTTCCCGGCGCAGGTCGGCCTGGTCTTCCAGCTCCCGAAGCACGGCGGAGGGCTCGCTGAGGGCTCCGCCCGCAATCTTTACCATGAAGGAATCCCGAATCCGCGGCGGAGCCGCAGGCTTTCGGAGCCAGCGAATCAGCTCATCGCGACCGGTGTCGGTAATCCGGTAAAGCTTCTTGTCAGGTTTGCCGTCCTGGGGAATGTGGCGGTACTTGACCATGTCCTGCTCATTCAGCTTACCGAGCTCCAGATAAATCTGCTGGTGGGTCGCATTCCAGACCAGCCCGATACTGTTAGCGAATTCGCGAGCGAGGTCATAACCGCTGGCTTCTTGATCTTGTAGCAATACAAGTATGGCATGGCGCAAAGACACGGCTGACTCCTCGTCCTGATTAAATATGGCTAGTACCATATTGATAGTAGAGAGCCGTGTTATTGCTGCGCAATCCGTTGAATAAGTAGATTTGTAAAAACTTGGTGAAGTTGCCCTTCAGTAGTTGTCTTGTGTAAGTATTTGTTATTAAAAGACGTGCACTGTGTGAGTCGGCGGGGTAGTTGAGCAACCTCCGTTGACTAAGTGTCACCCGTGCCGGTCCTCAAATGCCATCAGCATACTGGCCTGGTATTGTGAGGACGCGGTGAGTTGATCTTTGTCCAGCTTGGGCACCAGGTTGTGGATCAGGCTGCGGGATGCCTTGCGAGTGGTCTCCACGCCGACGCTGGCCAGCTTGCGCAGTACCGGACCAAAGCCCAGCAGGGCCATGGGTTTCTCGAAATACCAGTGAATGGCCTCATTGGTCACTTCCAGCAGGTACTCTTCCAGCTCCCGCCGAGCCTCATCAAAGGTGCCATTGGCGCACAGGTCGGGAAGGTTGTTGCCTTTTATTGCCAGGCTCTCGCTGACAGGGAAGGCCACATACCAGCCTTCGCCGCGGGTGCCGGGTTGTCGCACCGCATCCATGTAAATGGCGGAGGCCTTGTTCTGTTCCAGATCCATCTTTTTCGCGCTTCGGCCGATCACCAGAGCCGACGTCTTGTTGATGGTCTGGCAGGTCATGTTGACCACGCGAAACATGCTGGAGGATAAACCCGCAGCCTCTGCTGCCCGCACCATGAATGCCTGCAGGGCTTCATCAATGAAAATGCTCATGATGGCCTCAATTTCCTTTGGCTCCGGCTGGCTGGCGCCCCCTTGCATGCGGGTAATAAAACCATCCGTTTTGCTATGCAGCGCCTCGCTGGACAGGAAAGCCACGTGGGGTATTGTCATTATTCTTCTCCTCAGACTGGAAGAAAGGATGATACGCATGGGTTTTCGCAGACCCAATGACCAAAAATGCCGGTTTTCTATTCCTTTTTTATTGCTGATAGATGATGATTCGCGGCCATTGCCGGGGTTTTGGCAGTTAATGGAGAAGTCATGTTAGGCGTCGTTCAGGCAGATGCGGACCAGATCAAGCAGTGGTTGCAGCAGGCCAATATTCAGCATTACATCTGTGAGCATTGTCACGGCTTGCACCTGTCTGAGTTACAGGGGCGCGAGGGCGTGGTCGATTCCCGGTTGTTTGTGGAAGAGGATGGCGTTCTGCTGACCACCGAGCTGGAAGTGCGGCCAGCAGCCTTGTTCGCTGTTCAGGCTGAACTCAGTCGTCTCAATATGGCCTTTCCGTCGGTGAAGCTTTTCCTCGATGTGAATGATGACTCCTTACCGCGTCTGGTGGCCTGCGATTTGTTACTGGGGCGGCGCGGAATCACGTTTGACCAGTTTATTTATTTCGTCCAGGCGACGGTGGATGCCACCCTGCAGCTGATGGACGAATGCCAGGATTACAACTGGCTGATCTGGCCGGATGAATTTGATAACGGTCATGCTGAGGCACTCCACTGAGATGCATGACAATGCGGATCTGGTTGGCGGGGTAGGCGGTAGTCATCTGGATGGGCTCATAGAGGGCCTGGTTCGTGATGGCTTTGCGGTGGCTCCGGGGTTTGCGCCGATTTCATTGGTAAGAGCCTTGCGCAAGGAAGCCAGTGAGCGGGATGCGCTCGGTGAATTCAAACTGGCGGGGATCGGTCGGCGTCAGGATTTTCAGAAAGATACCCGTGTGCGCAGTGACCGTACCTGCTGGCTGAAGGCCGAGACTCTGGCCCAGTGCCAGTGGCTGGAGTACATGGAATCATTGCGTCTGGCCGTCAACCAATCCCTGTTTATGGGCCTGTTCGAGCTGGAATCCCATTTTGCCATCTACGGCCCCGGCGATTATTACCAACGCCACCTGGATGCCTTTAATGGTAACAATGGCCGTTTGCTGTCCGTGGTGCTGTACCTCAACGAAGGATGGCAAAGTGACTGGGGTGGCCGATTGCGTGTCTGGCCGAACCCGGATGCCAGTAGCGTTGCCACCGAAGTGGAACCCCGTGCCGGCACACTGGTGGCCTTTCTCAGCGAGAAAATTCCCCACGAAGTCTTGGCAGCCACCCACGAACGCTACAGTATTGCGGGATGGTTCCGATGCAACAACACTACCGCCGACTGGCTCGATCCGCCACGCTGATACTCGCTGTCCTGCTGCTTGCGGGACCGGCTGTGGCGCAGCTGTGCGCTGAGCCCGGTCGGGACGGTTCAGATCCTGTGGGTGAGGTGGTCAATACCTACTTCACCGGTCCTGACTCCCAGATCCTCACTGCGGGTACCCGCACCCTCGTGCTCAGCCGTGCTCGCGGCGCTTCGCCACTGCTGGCCGGTGACCTTGGCCTGCTGATGCAGGTGCAGGGCGCGACTATTCTTACCCGCAACGATGCTCGTTATGGCCAGTTGCAAGACCACAAGTTGCATGCCGAGTGGGTGCGCATCGAGCAGCTGGAAGGCAGTACCCTGAGGGTCCGCGCTGGCGGTAATGGCGGAGGGCTAATCTACAGCTATGTGAATCAACCAGCGGATGCCAAGCAGGGCCGGCTACGCTGGCAGCTGGTGCGGGTTCCCCAGTACGACAGCCTGTCGTTGCAGCATGATCTCAAGGCCTTGCCCTGGGATGGATTCACCGGTGGTGTGCTGGCGCTGGATGTGCGCCGCAAGCTGGCCTTGAACGGGCACCGGCTGAATGTCTCGGCGGCAGGCTTGCGTGGTGCCCCAGCACTGACACTGTTGGGGGCGCTGGGGAGTCCGGAAGACTGGCGTTACGCCAGCCCCGGTGCAGATGACCAGAAGGTGGCCTATGGCCATCATGGCAGCAAGGGGGAAGGTATTGCCGGCACCCCGGTACTGTTACTGCCTGAAGAGGTCGGATATCCCACTGGTGACATGGCCCGGGGGGCGCCGGCTACGGCGGGCGGCGGAGGGAATGCGCTGGATCTGGCACACCGGGCATTGGCCAGCGGTGGCGGCGGCGGTAATGGTCGTGCCGGTCAGGATGGTTTGCCAGGCTCCGGCGGTGGCAAGGGGGGCGCCAAGGCCCCCATCGGGCTGGTGATGGGGAGTGGCGGCGGTGCAGCTGCCCGTAACCGTGGTGAAGGCGGGGACGGCGGTCATGGCGGTGGTGTCGCACTGGTTCGAACCGCCGGATTGCTTGGGCCAGGGTCGCTTCATCTGCAGGGCGGCGATGGCGTAAAAGCAGTTAAGGCCGGAGGGGGTGGAGGCAGTGGTGGTACCCTCTGGCTGGATATGCCGCCGGGCTCCCTGTTGCCGGTCACACTCAACCTACAGGGCGGAAAGGGTGCGGCTGGAGGAGGCGCTGGCGGTGCTGGACAGCGTTTGATGTCCGCCCCCCAGCCATGGCCCAGCTTCGACCTTTTCTCTTTGAGTGGCGCGCAAGGGGGTTATCAGTGTCGGCCTGCCGGGCACTGGGTGTCAGGTGTGGTGTTTGAAGACAACGGTGGTGGCGATCCCGCCGCAGCGTTCAATGGCATGCAGGATGAAGGGGAGCGGGCACTGTCAGGTGTGGCGTTTGTTCTGCTGGACAGCAAGGGGCCAAAGCAGGATGTGGTCAGTGGTGAGTCCGGGGGGATCAGCCTGCGGTTGTCGGAAGCGCAGAGCCAGGGCCAGGCCATGTCACTGACTGTCATGTTGCCGCAAGACCTGCTGCTTGCTGTTGTCCCGGATATTCAAGGTGTAAAGGGGCGCAGACAGGGAAGGCAAGTCAGCTGGCCGCTCATGGCCTCGCCGGATCGTCATTCCGGGCCGTTGAATCTTGGGCTGTTGACGCTGCCAACCTGGCAGGCGCCACCCACACAGCGTGTTGAGGCGGGGGGCAAGGCGGTGGTGACATTCCGCTACCGCGCGACCCTGACAGGCGAAGTGCAGTTCAACAGTGACAGCAAAGCGGTCAGCGGCTTGTTGATGGACCGAGCCTGTTCCGGCAACAGCGAGCGCTGGAACAGTGGCAGTAGCCCGCGTTGGGCGGTCAAGGCCGGAGAGGAATTGTGCGTGCGTGTGCCGGTGGCGGTGTCCGATCAGCCGCAGAGCGTTGCTGTTACTGCCATGACTTATCCCTCGCGTGCTCCCTCCGGTTTTCAGTTGCCGGTTCAGCAAGCAGAGACCCGTTTGACGATTACCCCCTGAGCCCTTGAAATGTTTTTCCCCATCCCCATTTCTGGTCATGTGACAAGACCGGTCTGAAGTGTTTTGCCCCGGGCAGATGCTTCCTGTCACGCCAATCTGATTATTAAACATGATGCAGTGGATGCCTGCGGGGTCTGCTGTGGATGATGAGGATTAGTGTGATGAATACAGGTTTCTCTCTTGCGCCTCTGTTCCGCCATTCGGTGGGATTTGACCGTTTCGATGAACTGTTGGATGCAGCGTTGCGTGCTGATCAATCCAGTGGCTACCCCCCATACGACATCATTCGCGAAAGTGATGGCCGCTACCGCATTGTGATGGCGGTGGCCGGGTTCCGCCGCAGCGATATCGAGATCACCGTGCAGGAAAACGAGCTGCGCATCCGTGGTGGCTTGGCTGCCCAAGGTGAAGACGATCGCACCTGGCTACACCGGGGCATTGCCCGCCGTGCTTTCGAGCGAACGTTCAAGCTCGCAGACCATGTAGAAGTCGATTCTGCAGGTATGGAAGATGGCTTGCTGACGGTAACCCTGAACCGGGTTGTTCCGGAGGAAAAAAAGCCCCGTATCATCCCCGTTGATGGCGACGTCACCCCTACAAAAAGCAATTAATTGCTAACAGTTTGTGACGCAAATTTTGTGACACAGTAAAGGGGTCGAGCAGACCCCTTTTTGCTAATTTGAAATGGCAAGTGTGGAAAATCAGCTCGCCCGGCAGGTCTGCCAGACCAGCTGAACAACCGCGACGAGCATCGTCTCGCGCCCTGATCAGGAAGATCGGGACCGACACCATTGTCAGCCATAGGGAGCGGCAAGCAATGAAACGTATCTATTATTTCACTAAATCTCTTGCCTCGGTGAGAGGGATCACCACTGAGCTTCAACAGGTCGGTATCGGTGAGAATCATCTCCATGTGATGGGAAATGACACCATGGCGATTGCCCAGGCTCATGTGCACGGCACTACTCCCTGGGAAGAGACCGATATCATGCATTCCGGCTTTGTTGGTGCACTGACAGGTATGGGGATCGGGCTGTTGTCCGGTTTCCTGCTGGCCGGCATGGATCCCTGGGGCTTACAGCTGGATAGTGGCGCCATTATTGGGGCGACTCTCTTCGGCACCTGCTTTGGCGCCTGGGTGGGTGGCCTGCGCGGTGTGTCCAGCCAGAATCATCATCTTACGCCTTACATGGACAGAGTGATGGAGGGCGACTACCTGATGATGGTGGACGCCGACGATGATGCCCAAGCCGGCAAGATCGAGAAAGTCATGGCGGGCCATCGTCATGAGGCTGAAGAAGCAGGTCGCGAAGAGCATTTCCACCCGTTCGACTGAACGTTGGCTAGGGCGATATGTCGGTTATGCGACATCAACGCCCTGTCACGCCCTACGCCGGATATTGCGCCCGGTAAGCGCCGGGCGCTGGAGGTCAGCGACTGACCTTCATCCAGTGCGCGGCCACATCCAGCATCCTCTGGCTGAATCCCCATTCATTGTCATACCAGGCCAGCAGCTTGGTTTGCTGGCCAATCTGCCGTGTGTGATTGGTATCGACAATGCAGGAGAATGGCTGGTGATTGAAGTCTCCGGACACCAGTGGAATGTGGTTGATGGCCATAACGCCTTGCAGTTGGCCGTGGGCGGCATTACTGAGTGCTTCATGGATCTCTTCCACACTGGCCGGCTTGTCCAGCAGCACGGTCAGATCGGTTAGCGATACGTTCAATGTGGGCACCCGCACGGCCAAGCCATCCAGCCGGCCGGCCAGGTGGGGCAACACCTTGCCCACAGCCTTGGCAGCCCCGGTGCTGGTGGGAATCATGTTGACCGCTGCAGCTCGGGCGCGAAGCAGGTCGCCATGGGCCTTGTCGACCAGGTTCTGGTCGTTGGTATAGCTGTGGATGGTGGTCATCAGTCCCTGACGGACGGTGAAGGCCTGGTCGAGCACATCGACCAATGGCGCAAGGCAGTTAGTGGTGCAGGACGCGTTGGACACAATTTGCTGATCTGCACTCAGGGCATCGTGATTGACCCCGTACACCACCATGGCGTCCGCATCCTCCACAGGGTAGCTGCACAACACACGCGGAGCGCCAGCCTGCAGATGATCCGCCAGGGCGGCTCGAGTCTTGAACTTGCCCGCGCACTCAATCACCAGATCCGGTTTCAGGCTGCGCCAGGGAAGCTCCGACAGCTCTCGATGGGATGAGCAGGGGATGCTCTGACCATCAATTTCCATATAGCCATTGTCGTAATGGACCGAATGTTCCCAGCGACCGTGGGTGCTGTCGAAGGCCAGCAAGTGCGCCAGCACTTCAAAATCGGCCAGGTCATTGATGCCAACCAGCGTGAAATGCTTGCCGGCAGGGTGGTCGTGCAGGGCGCGAACAATACAGCGCCCTATGCGGCCGAAGCCGTTGATGGCAATGCGAATTTTTCCGTTCTCAGCCATGGTGCAGTCTCCTTCCACCCCATGACTTGAGTGTAAACCTGTACGGCAGTTGATCAAGCTTTGTTCAGACAGACGGCAGCGTCTTGCAAAGCATTGGCGCATTGCGCACAATGCGCCCTCGCTTCGTGGCCGTCTGGCCCGTGCGCGTTATGGTCGACCCGTCGGTCCCCCCGCAACGACAAGCTGTAAACCCCGCCAGGCCCGGAAGGGAGCAACGGTAGCAGCGGACTCGTGTGCCGGGGTGTGGCTGGCGGGAAGACCTCCAAATTCCTGCCTCAAGTATCCTGCTTCACATAACACGCCAAGAACTGCCGCCTACTGAGTTGTCTCGCTGTTGGTGTGGAGAGCGTTGCATCTTTCGGTGCTCCAACCCTATGTTTGCGTATTCTGGCAAATTACCATTCCGCTGGCGCAGCGGTGGTACCGGGTCGCGCAACCGCGATAGATGGGCGGCTATTCTCTGTTTCCAGAATCCCATAACCTGCTTCCTGCACTGTCCTCCCTTCGGGAACTTCGTTAGCATAAGCGACTGAATTTCAATTCCTTTGTCTTGGTGGCCGAAAAAGCTGCTGGAGTGCTATGAGTTATCAGGTTCTTGCCCGGAAATACCGCCCCCGTACCTTTGATGAACTGGTCGGGCAGGAGCACGTCTCGCGGGCACTGATGCACGCGCTGGATCAGGATCGCCTGCACCACGCCTACCTGTTTACCGGTACCCGCGGGGTGGGCAAGACCACCATTGCACGAATCTTGTCCCGCTGCCTGAACTGCGAGCAGGGCGTCAGTGCCCGGCCCTGTGGCGTATGCCCGACTTGTCAGGAAATCAACGAAGGGCGCTTCGTGGACCTGATCGAGGTGGATGCGGCCAGCCGCACCAAGGTGGAAGATACCCGCGAGCTGCTCGACAACGTCCAGTACGCGCCGACACGGGGGCGCTACAAGGTGTACCTGATTGATGAGGTGCACATGCTTTCGGCGCATTCTTTCAATGCGCTGCTGAAAACGCTGGAAGAGCCGCCGCCCCACGTGAAGTTCCTGCTGGCGACCACTGATCCGCAAAAGCTGCCGGTGACGGTGCTGTCCCGCTGTCTGCAGTTCAGCCTCAAGGCGTTGCCACCGGAGCAGATTGCAGGTCATCTCAAGACGCTGCTCGACAAGGAAATGATCCGTTACGATGAGCCTGCCCTGCTGGCCCTTGGCAAGGCGGCGCAAGGTTCCATGCGTGATGCGCTCAGCCTGACGGACCAGGCCATTTCGTTCGGTGGTGAGCAGCTAGGCAGCGAGGCCGTGAATGCCATGCTGGGCACCGTGGATCGCAACCATGTGCTGACTCTGCTGGTGGCGCTGGCGGAGCAAGAGCCTGCGGGTGTGCTCAAGGCGCTGGCTGGGGTGTGTGAACACAGCCCCGGTGAACTGGCGCTGCTGGACGAGCTGATCAGCCAGTTGCACCAGATTGCAGTATGCCAGGCCGTTCCCGGTGCGGCGGATGACACCCTGACCCAACTGGCCGCCGCCCTCACCGCTGAGCAGATACAACTTTATTATGATGTGGCCTTGCGTGGCCGCCGGGATCTGCAGGATGCCCCGGATACCCGGGCAGCGCTGGAAATGTTGTTGCTGCGGATGGTGCTGTTTACTCCGAAAGGTGTACTGCCCGCCCAGGGGGGCGGTGCTGCCCCGGTAAAAAAGCCTGAATCGCAGGCACCGTCAGCCCCGGCTGACGGATTGCCTGACTTGCGTGCGCTGCTGGAGACGCCCAAGCCTGCGGTAGCGGCCCAGTCGCCTGCCCCAGTGGCAACGCCCGCCGCGGCACAACAGCCTGAGCCACAGCCACAGGCCGTTTCAACCGCTACCGCGAGCCATTCATCCCCTGGGGACGACACTCCACCGTGGGAAGAGGATGTGCCGCCCTGGGAAGATGCGCCGTCCGTTCAGGCCTCATCGCCAGAGCGGGAGCCGCCGGCTGACCGACAAGAGCCAGAAGGGCAGACCCGGACCGCACCGCCAGTGACCCAGACGGCGGAGCCCGCAGCGCCGGCTCAAGAGCCTGAGGCTCCGTTGGCGCCCCTGCCGGAGCCCACCAATGAAGCCGAAGTGGCCACCTGGTGGGCAGCGTTGTTGCTGCGGCTCGACCTTGACGGCACTGTGCGCAATATCGCTCGTAATGCGGTATTGGTGAGCCGTGAACAACATATCTGGACACTTCGTATCAGCACCGGTCACCAGGTTCTGGTAAACCGCGAACGCCTGGATGAACTCTCCGCCGCCCTTGAAAATTACTTCCAGCGCCGCATCCAGGTGCAAGTGGAGTACGAGCAGCGGGCCGGGGATACCCCCGAATTGATGGCCGAGGCCAGACGTCAGGCAATCCTGGCCGATGCAATTCACACCCTTCATCAGGATGCCGTCGTGCAGCAGTTGGTGGGCCGGTTCGACGGACGCCTGGACGAAGAGAGTGTTGCCCCGAAAGAGACAGTGGAATAGCACGCTGGATGCCTGAGGCCTGTTACTGTTGGGCATCAGGCGTCAGGTGCAAAATTCTGGAGAATGACATGGACTTTGATATCAACTCTCTCATGCAGCAGGCGCAGGCCATGCAAGAGAAGATGAAGAAAATGCAGGACGAGGCCGCCAATGCGGAAGTGACCGGTGAAGCCGGTGCCGGTCTGGTCAAGGTGGTCATGAATGGTCGCCATGACGTGAAATCCGTCAACGTGGATGCCTCGCTGATGAGCGAAGACAAAGAGTTGCTGGAGGACCTGTTAGCCGCCGCCGTCAACGATGCGGTACGCCGGGTGGAAAAACAGCAGCAGGACAACATGCAGAATATGGCCGGTGATTTCCCGTTCCCGCCAGGTTTCAAACTCTAGGATTCCTCAGTGAAGCACGCGCCTCTGGTTGACCAGCTGATACATGCCTTTACCTGTCTGCCGGGTGTCGGCCCTCGCTCTGCCCAACGCATGGCTTATGCCTTGCTGGATCGGGGCAGGGAGCAGGGACGCCGGCTGGGTGATGCCCTCCATGCCGCCATGGACGGGGTGCAGCATTGCCAGCGTTGCCGCAATTATGCGGAAGCCGAGCTGTGCCCTATTTGTGAAAGCGCCAAGCGCGACAGTTCGCTGATCTGTATTGTGGCGACCCCCGCGGATGTCCTTGCTTTCGAGCAATCCGGTGAATACATGGGGCAGTACTTCGTGCTGATGGGCGAGCTCTCGCCGCTGGATGGTATTGGTCCCCGCGAACTGGGCCTGGATGTGCTGGAACAGCGCCTGCAGGGTGGCGAAATCCGCGAATTGATCCTTGCCACCGGCACTACGGTTGAAGGCGAAGCCACCGCCCATTACATCCTCGACCTTGCCCAGGACGCAGGCGTGCAGGTGACCCGCATTGCCCAGGGCGTACCCATGGGCGGTGATCTTGAGTTCGTGGATGGCGCCACCCTGGCTCAGGCGCTTCGTGCCCGCAGGCCATTCGGCAGCTGACGCACCTGCGCTTCAATGCTGAAATCGGCCAGGACCCGCGCAGGATCGCGTTTTGAGAAGTCACCATCACGCAATACCCTGTGCCGGTGCTTCTGGGTTTTCACCATTCCCAATCGGTGATGCCTAACATGGCTCTGTTACTTGCAGGCAAGTAGCAGTCAACGCTTGTATCGCATGTTTCACCATGTCTGGCTTGGCGCTCACTAAGGCTTCCCCCCAACGTAACTCACACAACCCGTCAGGCTGTATAGCCATTTTCCCTCTACCTCTGTTAAGGTCTTGACCAAGCAAGCGCTAGGTTGAATGAAGGAGGCTCTGTGAGCGCACTGAATTATTTCAATGATACCCACCAAATGGTGCGGGCTACGGTTCGCAAGTTCGTGGAAAGGGAAATCCTTCCCCATGTAGACGATTGGGAAGAGGCCGGGGAGTTTCCCCGGGAGTTGTATCACAAGGCGGCAGCCGCGGGCATTCTCGGAATCAATGCCCCTGAGCAATACGGCGGCACCGGCGAAGACGTGTTCATGAAGGTGGCGGCCTGTGAGGAGCTGGTACGATGCTCCTCCGGTGGCCTTTGTGCCAGCCTCGGCTCCCTGGATATCGGCCTGCCTCCGGTATGGAAGTGGGGTAGCGATGCCATGAAGGAAAGGGTCATCCCGGAGGTGATCGGCGGGGAAAAAATTTCCGCGCTGGCAATCACCGAACCCAACGGCGGTTCCGACGTGGCCAACCTGCGTACCCGTGCGGTGCGTGATGGTGATCACTATGTGGTGAATGGTTCCAAGACCTTTATCACCAGTGGGGTGCGCGCAGATTATTACACCGTGGCGGTGCGTACCGGTGATCAGGGGTACGGCGGCATCAGTCTGCTTCTGATCGAGAAGGGCACGCCGGGTTTCACCGTGGGGCGGAAGCTGAAGAAGATGGGTTGGTGGGCATCAGACACCGCCGAGCTGTTTTTTGAAGATTGTCGGGTGCCGGCAGAGAACCTGATTGGCCCCGAGAACGGCGGCTTTTACTGCATCATGAGTAACTTCCAGATGGAGCGTCTGATTCTTGCCGTTACCGCCAACAGCACTGCCCAGCTGGCGCTGGACGAATGCCTTCGTTATGTGAAAGAACGTGAAGCCTTTGGCCGCCCATTGGCTGGCTTCCAGGTGACTCGTCACAAGCTGGCGGAGATGGCTACGGACATCAAGGCCAGTACCGAGTTTACCTACCGGGTGGCTGCCAGGATTGCGGCGGGTGAGAACTGCGTGCTGGATGTGTCCATGGCCAAGAATGTGGCAACCCGTTGTGCTGACCGGGTGACCTACGATGCCGTGCAATTATTCGGTGGCAGTGGCTACATGCGTGGCACTATTGTCGAGCGCCTCTACCGAGATAACCGCATTCTCTCCATCGGTGGCGGGACTCACGAGATCATGAATGAGGTGATCGCGAAGCAGATGGGCTTATAAAGAGACGATTCACTCAACACGCCACAGGCAACACGCAGAAAAACAAAAGAGGCCGCGCCCATGGCATGGGCGCGGCCTCTTGTCGTTCAGGCGCTACAGGCTAGCTTGTAGCTAGGCTTAGCCGGTGCACTCGGGACGGCTCTGGTCCAGCTTGCAGCGTACCTTGCGTAGCAGGGTCAGCATGTCCGGATCGTAGTAACCCTCGATCTTCAGTTGGTTGCGAGCTTCCTGCATCAGCACTTCGTACTCACTTTTGTCCGTGTCCGGAATTTCCACCCACCACTTGGCATCCACTTTGGATTCTTCTCTCTTCAGCTGGTCGAGGATACGATCCAGGTTGTTGTAGAAGTATTCACGGGACTTCTGGGCTACATCAGGAGCGAACGCGTCTTTCTTGGCGATCAGCTGAATGGTCAGCTGTACCAGCGGATAATTGATGATACCGCCATCTGGAGACAGGCCCTTGTACAGTTCCAGTGCTTCATAGGCCGCCAGCGGCGCGGCAATCACGTCCACCACACCGTTGTTGAACTTGGTGGAGAAGTTGGTGATGTCGGACGCTACCGGGGTTGCGCCGACCTGTGAGACCAGCTTGGCTTGCGTCTCGTCGTATTCAAGCACGGCTACGCGTTTGCCTGCTGCCTTGGCTAGGCTGTTCACTTCCTTGTCATTCACAAACACATAGGCCGCACCGGCGGGAGCAATGCCCATAATCTGGTAGGCGCCCTGTGACAGTTTGTCTGCGCTCTGGGGCATGGCAAGCACCTGCAGCACAATCCGCATGTGATCCATGGTGGGGATCGCGCCGATGGAGTCCACGGTGCCTGCATACTTGCTGAAACCACGACCACGGATGCCCGTGACAAGCGCGGCATCACAGACACCGGCTTTCAGGTCTTCAGCGGCAATAGCTTCGTTGGTGTAAGGCACAAGCTCCGCATCAATACCCCAGCCAACAGCTGCAGTTTGCCAGTCTTTCATTGCGCCCATCATGGGGCCAACGTTGCCAACGATGTCGAATACACAGATTTTTTGTTGTGCGGCCTGGGCGGAAACGGAGGTGGCCAGGGCGCAGACCGCAAAAGCGGCCGTCAAAAGTTTCTTCATGGGTTAATCCTGCGTTGTTATTACTGGTATCGCTTTAAGGTATGAGTGGATAGTAGTGGGAAAGGTTCAGAAAGAAAAAGCCACCTGGGCCAGTCGGGGCATATTTTGGGTCAATTTCCCGGTTTTCTGCGAGTTAAAGGCTACTGACGCTTTGCACGGCGGATCTCTCCGGGCGTTTTGCCGGTCCAGGAGCGATAAGCTTTGCTGAAGCTGGCCTGGTCACTGTAGCCAATGTGCTCGGCGATTTTCTCCAGCGGCATGTCCGTGTCCTTCAAAAAGCGGGTGGCGAAGGTTTCACGCACCTGGTTTCGAATGGTGCTGAAAGCATAACCGGCCAGGCCCAGGTGGCGCCGTACGGAGCGCGGGCTCATCCCCAGATTCTCAGCAACCCGCTCAAGGGTGCTGTTACGCCCGGGTGAAGTCATGATCAGGTGTCGGACCTGGGTAACGACCTTGAGGCTATCGGAGCCTTTCAGTTGCTCCTGGCTGCGTGCAGCGGCCAGGTAGTTGGCCATACTGGCATCGTCATCGCGCCCCTGCCTGCCGGAAAGCGGCATGAGTACCCGGTTCTGGGGGCAGTCAAAACGCATCTCCACTCCCTTGGCAAGCTGTTGCCACTGTAATGACTTGCCGGGGCAGGGGAAGTCGAACTCGAAGGTGAAGCGACGACACACCAGTGATGCCAGCGAGTGGATGCTACCCATGTAGATGCTGGCGATGGTGGGTTTAAGGTCGTCGAATTCCCAGTTGTCATGAAGCTGGATGGAAATCATTTCCCCGCTGGCATGAATTTCCATGTCCATCAGCGGCAGCGATACGCGCAGGTACTGCACCACCATACTGACCAGGTGTCGATAGTTCTTCTGTCGCAAGATGGCGAAGCCGAACAAACCATGGCCATGAAGATCGAGCTCCTGGCCAAATCGAAAGCCACTGGTGACATCATTCAGGAGGCGATTGCCATGTCGAAGAATCAGGGAAATCTGTTTGACGGAAAGAAATCCTTCGGGATTATCCAGAATGCCCGGATCGACCCCTGCATTTTCGAGCACGATCGTTCCATTGATTCCGTGTTTTTGTACAAACCGCAAGTACCGGCGGGCATAGCGAACTGAAATGATGGGAACGTTCAGTGCCATTCCACTGTTTTTCATTATTTGTACCCGGCCTCTGGCCTGAATGCTGTTGTTATTATTGGTGAGAACCAGGTCCCACTCTGTCGTTTGAAACTAAAAAACAAAAAGAACATTGCCTTTTTTAACAAAAAACTGGCCGCTTTAACCATTATACCTTTGCGTCTGGATGGCGATTATGTGCGCCGCTTTTCACAAATAAAAATAAACATGGAGCGGAGAAATGAAAAGGGATAATTCGGCTTCTTTGAAAGCACGGTATGTGCCTATTTCTAAAGTATCAGTGCTAACCATGCGAAGAATGTATGAGATTTACTCGGGGTACTACGAAAATGTAAGCCTCGATCTTTTCTGCCGCGACATGGCCGAGAAAGACGGCGTATTTCTTGTGGCGGAGAGATCAACCAAGCGGGTGGTTGGTTTTTCCACCATGAAGACCCTCGATATGGAAGTGGATGGTCGCATTGTCAGGGGTGTTTTTAGCGGCGATACCATTCTCGAAAAAGCCTACTGGGGGAACAAGGCATTGCACATGGCGTTTTTCTTGCGCGTGATACGCGAGAAGCTTCGCCATCCAACCCGCCCACTGTTTTGGCTTTTGATCTCCAAGGGTTATAAAACCTATTTGCTGATGGCAAATAATTTCCTCAATTATTATCCCTCACCGGAGAAAGACTGCGACAAGCTGGCAAGTCTCGTTGATCGTTATTGTGATGAGCTTTTTCGTGAATATTACTGCGCAGAAAAAAAACTTTTGGACTTTGGCTCCGGTTATACGCATCTCAAATCTGATGTGGCAGGCATCACGGATGACATGCGGCAGAATAATGAAAAAATCCAGTTTTTCGAGACTCGCAATCCCACCTGGGAACGGGGTACGGAACTGCCCTGTATTGGCGAAGTAAGCTATTCGCTGTTG
Source organism: Alcanivorax sediminis (assembly GCF_009601165.1). NCBI lineage: Bacteria > Pseudomonadati > Pseudomonadota > Gammaproteobacteria > Oceanospirillales > Alcanivoracaceae > Alcanivorax > Alcanivorax sediminis. Next base: position 2,005,859 of record NZ_WIRE01000001.1, read on the forward strand.
TTGAATTATCCTCTGGATTTGTGGCGTAAATCACGCCGTACAGACGCATCTGTTACAGCTCCCGTCGTCGCCAATAACTAAAATAAAGGCTGTCTATGTTTGGACACCGATTGCTCAAATTGGCCACCCGGCCGGGTGCGTCCCGTTTTGCTGCTTCCCGGCATGCGCTTGAAAAGGTGCAACGCCAAAAGCTGGCCCAACTTTTGAAGCGTGTGGCTCGCCAGCCACAGGCGAAAGCGGCGGGGCTGGAAGCTGGAATGAGCTGGGAGCAGTATGCCGCTGTACAGCCGGTCACGGACTATGACCACTGGCGCGACGCCATCGAAAACAACCGCTTGCACGACAAGGAGAGTCTGATCGACTCACCCATGGTGCGCTTCCAGCCCACCAGTGGTTCTACTTCAGCCATCAAGTGGGTGCCCTATACCCGTCAATTTCTGGGTGAGCTTGATAATGCCATCAGTCCCTGGGTGGTAGATCTCTATCGCCAGCACCCCAGGTTGATGCGTGGTCGACATTACTGGTCCATGTCCTGGGTGCCCACTGCGCTGCGCGACAGCATGCGCGAAGACATCAATGATGACTTGCAGTTGATGTCATTTGGCAAGCGCCTGGTGGCGGGGGCTACTCAGGCGGTTCCGCAGGAAGTATCGCTGGCGCGCAGTTCTGATGAATCCATGTTTGCCACCCTGGCCTATCTGGCCGCTGACCCATCGCTTTCCATGATGTCAGTGTGGAGCCCGACGTTCGGGCTCGGCATGCTCAAGACCCTCTCGCAATGCCGTGAAGAGCTGGCTGAAGTGCTGGAAACCGGGCGATGGGGTGGGCGCATGTTGGGTGTCGAGTCTTTGCCGTGTCCGGTTTCACGTGGTTCCGCGCAGCTGCTGAGGGAGTGGAACGGGACTCTGGATTCTGAATTTTTCCGGGCCTTGTGGCCCTCGCTGGCGCTGGTCAGTGCCTGGGATACGGCCGCATCCGCACCCTGGGCCAAACAGCTACATGCGTTGCTGCCTCACGCTGCATTTCAAGGCAAGGGACTCTGGGCGACGGAAGGCGTGGTGACCATTCCGTATCAGGGACAACACACCCTTGCTTACCAAAGCCATGTCTACGAATTCCAGGACCCCCAGGACGGTTGTATTTACGCTCCCTGGGAGCTTGAGAAAGGACAGGTTGTCATGCCACTGCTGAGCACCGGCAGTGGTTTGCTGCGCTATCAGCTCAAGGATCTGGTCAGGGTGGATGGCTTCAATGGTGGTGTTCCTGTGTTGACCTTCCTGGGACGGGCTGGAACCACTGATATGGTGGGTGAAAAGATGACTGCGCCTGTCATGGAACATGCGCTGTCCAGAGTGCTGCTCCCCGAAACGCTGACGCCGGTTTGCACCGTAGCCATGGATGATGCCGGGATGGGCACGCCCGGCTATGTGCTGCTGCTGGAGGGCGGCTCTGACGAGGACGCCGACACACTGGCCGGGCAGCTGGATTCCTGTTTGCAGCAGCACTTCCACTATCAGCTGGCGAGAAACCTGGGACAGTTGGCTCCGTTACGTTGCGTGGTTCACCCGGCCATGCGCGAACGCTATCTGCATCAGTGCCAACAACGCGGCATGATCGAAGGCAACATCAAGATTGAATCCCTGCAGTACTGGCCCGGTGACTTTCCGTCGTGGTTACCCCGCGTGGCTGGAGGGCAGGAGACGGTACCGTGAGCTACCAGATTCGCCCTGCCAGGGAAGATGACAATGCCGCCATTCTTGCCCTGCTGCAGGGGACTCCGCAGCAAGGTGCCGTGACCTTGAATTTTGAACGTAGCCCGGACTATTTTCGTGGCGCCAAGGTGGCCTGCGAGCAGCCGGATGTCTGGGTCGCGGAAAACCGTGATACGCCAGGCAAGGTTGGTGCGGTGTACAACGTCGGTTGGCGCCATGTGTGGGTGAACGGCGAAGTACGGCCGATACGTTATGCCCATGACTTGCGCATTGCCCCTGAGTTTCGCAACGGCATGATTTTGCATCGCCTGTTTCGCCATTTACGCAAGCAGCTGGCGGAAGGGGAATGGATGCAAACCACCGTGCTTCGTGACAACCAGGCTTCATTGGGCACGGTGGCCAGCGGGCGAGCAGGACTGCCTGTCTACTATCCTGCGGGTACTATTGAAACGAGCATGCTCTACACCCGTCAGCGATTGCCACGTTTGCCCGAGGATATCTCCATTCGGCAAAGTGGCTCGGCAGATTTGCCAGAGATTGCGGCGTTGCTGAAATCCCAGGGCCAGAACAAACAGTTCTTTCCCTATTGGGATGTGAATCGTGTGCATGGCGACGAGTACTGCTACGGCCTGAATGCCTCAAGTTTCCTGGTTCTGCGGGTACGGGGTGAACTGAAAGGTGTGCTGGGGTTCTGGGATCAGAAGCCCATCAAGCAGACCCGTGTGCTGGGCTATGCCCGGGGGATGGGTATGATGCGCCATCTCTACAACACCCATAGTGTGCTGCGTGGCGGGATGCGTCTGCCCCCTCCGGGTGGGGTGCTTTCCTATCTTTCTCTGCACAGCATGATCGTGAGTAACGATGACCCGGAATTGCTGCGCCTGTTGCTGGATTATGCGGTGGCCTTTTTCCATGGCCGCTACGATGCCCTGATTTGTGGTTTCTTCCAGCAGGACCCTCTTGCCAAAGTGGCGGAGCGGTATCGCCGACGCCTGCTGCTCAGTGAGCATTTCCTGGTCAGTTACGATGGCGATCCCCGTGACACCCTGGACATGCGACGGCCCTGGTATGTGGAGGTCGCCCGGCTGTGACTAGCAGTGCAACCGATTACATTGGCATGTGGTATCAAGCCCGGGCAAAACTGGGTGTGGATGATCGCATCGATTTCATGTTTGTGGACCGGGCTACGGGTCAACGCACCAGCGTGATTTTGCGCCACCGTGACTGTGATGGAGTGGGAGGGATTCTTGTCTCTGCCCGGCGCGTCGGCATGACGCCGCCGGCGGTACCCGGTGGCAAGCAACGCACGCCGCCCCCTTTCTGGAGACGCTGGCAATCGGACCCGGTTGGGAAACAGGCGCAAGCGCCTCAATGGTGTCATTTCGAGACAGCAGGGGAACCCTCTGTTAAGCCATTGATGCAGTGGTTGAACGAAGAACAGACCGCGGCACTTTACCGCTATGCGGAAAACCAAAAGGTGTCTCTGAACAGCTTGCTGTTGCTTGCGTTGCACCGTGCAGTCTGCGCAACGCTGATGGTCAGGCCACAGCCAGGGAGCTGGTGCTTTCCCGTCAATATGCGTAATGCCGTTGTTATTCCCTCTCAGGAGATGAACCTCTCCAGCGCGTTTTATCTGACAGTCTGCCCCCAGGATCAGCCTGGCGATATTGATCAGGCAATTCGCGCCAACCTCAAGGCGAACGTGCACTGGCGCTTCTGGCATCTGGCGCGCATCGGGCGCTTTATTGGCCAGCGGGGCGTGGACTGGCTGTGCGCCAGAATGCTGAACGGCAAAGCGCACTGCGGTTCCTTTTCCAGCCTGGGTGAATGGCAAATGGACTTTCGCTCAGCCGGAATGGCGGCAGACACGGCGTTCTGCTGCTGTGGACCGGGTAGCCCCAATCATCCGGTGGCTAATGGTGCCATGGTCGTCAACGGCCGTCTTAATCTGGCGCTGCGACTGCATCCCTCTCTGGGCGCTGATGCCGCTGTTGCACAACGCTGTCTTCAACACTGGATCAAAGGCCTGCTGGAGTGGATATGAGAATGCCGACCTTGCGCACCGTGGTTGCATTTATTGCGGCACTGGCCATGAGTGTGGCGGTAGCGGCACTTTATCTGGTGCCCCCTGCACAGCCGGAGCAGAAAGTGCACGACAGCATTCTTGCTCTGGATACCTGGAAGGTGACCTGGCAGGACCAGATTATCCCGGTGTACACCCAGGGGCAGGTGTCGGCCCGGCATGAATTACCCCTGAGCCTTGAGGTGTCTGGTCGTGTCGAGGAAGTGTTACCGACCTTCGCCGATGGCGGCAGAGTTACCGCTGGAGATATTTTGCTGCGGCTGGACCCGGAGCCATTCGAGCTGGAAGTTACCGCACAACAGAACGCCGTGCAGGCGGCACATCTGCACCTGGCAGAAACCCGTGCCCGCGCCAGGGTTGCGGGCGGCTCCAGTCGCTCATCGGCATTGGGACGCTTTGAGCCACAACTGGATGAAGCGCGCAGTCGTCTTGCGGCTGCTCAGGCCGGGTTGCGACAGGCGCAACGTCAGCTGGAACAGACCGAGCTGGTGGCGTCGATTAGTGGGCGGCTCAAGGGTGTCAAGGTCATGCCTGGCCAACACCTGCAGGCCGGGGTCGTGTTAGGGCAGCTTTATCAGGAAGATCTGGTAGAAGTGCGCTTGCCCGTACGTGATGACTGGTTGGCGTTGCTCGGTATCGTGCCCGGTGATGACACGACTATGGAGCCGGTAACCGCCATTCTGCGTGGACGCTTCGCCGGGCATGATGGTGAGTGGCAGGGCAAGGTGGTGCGTCGGGAGGGTGGTCTGAACCGCAACCAGATGATGCACCTGATTGTGCAGGTGGCGAACCACGAACAGGATTTACCGTTAGAGCCGGGTGTGCTGGTTCAGGCCGAACTGCGAGGAGCACCCACCCCCGCCGTGGCGGTGCTGCCGCGCTCTGCACAGGCCGGCACTGACAGCATCTGGGTGCTGGACGAAGACAAGCGGCTACGCCGCCAGCAGGTAGCGGTGCTCCACCATGATCGAGATCACCTGTATGTGAATGATGGCGTCACCAGTGCCACCCGTGCGGTACTGGCCGGCGACCTGCAATTGCTCGAGGGTATGCGCATCAACCCCAATCCAACGGCGCCGGGACTGGCGAACGTGAACGGATTGCAGCCATGAACCGTTCCATCGCCTGGTTCGCCAACAACAGCGCGGTCGCCAACCTGCTGATGCTTACGCTGCTGTTGGCCGGGATTGTCGCCATTCCCATGACTCGCCAGGAAACCCTGCCCAATGTGCCGCTGGATCGCATCGGGATTTATGTGGCCTGGCCCCAGGCAACGCCAGAAAATGTGGAGGCGTTACTGTGCAGCCCGGTGGAAACCGCCATTGATGATCTGGAGGGCACCACCGACCTGATCAGTGAGTCCCGCGAGGGGCTGTGCTCCGTGCAGCTGGATGTGCTGGAAGGCCATGATACCCGCACGGTGCTGGAGCTGGTGCGATCACGTCTGGAGGCCCTGGATAATTTGCCTCAAGGCTCGGGGCGCCCGCGAGTACAGGAACTGATTATTCGCAACCGGGTGGTGCGGCTGATTCTCAGCGGCACTTTGTCACGACACGACATCTACGAACTGGCGCAGAAGTCCCGTCGCGAGCTATTGAACGACGAGGTGGTATCCAGCGTCGATATTGAAAACCTGCCCGAGCGGGAAATGTCCATCGAGGTGCAGCGTAATGATCTCTATCGTTATCAGCTGACCCTGGACGACATCGCCGCGGCGGCCAGCCAGAGTGTGCAACGCACAGCCGGGGGGGTACTGCGGAGTGACCGGGGTGACTGGATGCTGCAAACCGGTCAAAAGCCGGGCGATGTGGAGGGTTATGAACAGCTGGTGATTCGTCAATCCGAGCAGGGTGACCTGCTGAGGCTTGGCCAGGTGGCGAGGGTGGAAGATGGCTTTTCCCGTGACAATCTCGCTGCCTGGCTAAACGGACAACCTGCGGTCGCACTGGATGTTTATCGCGTCGGCGAACAGAACGTACTCGACGTGGCCAATGCGGTGAAACGCTGGATACACGAAGTGGAATTGCCCCGCGGCGTCAATGTGCAAATATGGACGGACGATGCCCGCCAGTTTCAGGATCGTTCCAATCTGTTGTGGCGCAATGCCCTGCAGGGACTGTTCCTGCTGACGATCATGCTGGCCATTTTTCTGACCCTGCGTTTGGCGGGTTGGGTGGCCCTGGGCATTCCAGTTTGTATGCTCGGTGCCTGCGCGATTTTGCCGCTGCTGGGTGAGTCATTCAATACCATCTCCCTGTTCGCCTTCATTCTGGTACTGGGTATCGTGGTGGACGATGCGGTCATTGTTGGCGAGAGTGTGGACCAGCAACGTCGTCTGGGTATGCGTGGTTCGCAGGCGGCAATTCAGGGCGCCCAGGTGGTTGCCAAACCCATTCTCTTCGCTGTGCTGACGACCCTGTTTGCCTTCGCGCCGCTGTTGTTCCTGCCTGGCCCGGAAGGGGCTTTCATGAGGGTGATCCCCATCGTGTCGATCACCATTCTGGTGCTGTCACTGCTGGAATCCCTGTGGATCCTGCCTGCGCATCTTAGCCATACCCGTCCGGCCAAAGGTATCTGGCTAAAATCAGAGCGGCTGTCCAACCGGATCAACGATGGTCTGGAGCGTTGGCTGGAATACAAGGCGCGCCCCTTGCTGCGGACCGCCTTGCATTGGCGCTACGTGATGGTGGTGGTGTTTGTCGGCATGTTCGTGTTCTGCAGCGCGCTGGTCAGCAGTGGCTGGCTGACCATGGTGCTGTTCTCCAGAGTGGAGGGGAACCGGGTCATGGCCGAAGTGATGTTTCCCCAGGGCACCGGTGAAGCGCGTTTATACCGGGAGCTGCAATCTCTGGAGCGCTCCGCCCGGCTGCTGTCTGATGCGCTGCAGGAAGAGGGCGCAGCGGTGACCGTGGAAGGCGTGTTTGCCGAGCAGGGCGTTCGCCAGAAAATATCCAATGCCCGTGATCCGTCAGCTCGATTCAGGATTCGCGTCACCCTGGGCATACAGGGTGATACTGCGGCCATGCCGCCCCGTGAACTGGCGGCCCGTTGGCGCGAGCTGCACGGCCCGATTGCCGATGCTTTATCGGTGAAATTTCATGCCAGCCTGATGCAGGTGAAACCGGATATTCATGTGAATATCTTCCATCCTGACCTGGAGGTGCTGCAGAGCCTGAGTGACCAGGCGGCACTGGCCCTGTCGCGCATGGAAGGTGTTCACGAGGTGGCCAACAACCTCTACGCCAAACGCACTCTGGTGGATATTGAGCTGCGTGAACAGGGTGAGCTGGTGGGACTGCGTGCTGACCAGGTCGGCAGGCAAGTCCGCAATGCTTTCCATGGCATCGAGCTGGATCGCTGGTTCGAGCAGGATCAGGAGGTGCCTGTAATGCTTCGCCTGGCCGGAAAGGATAGCCAACAACTGACGGATCTGGAGCGTTTGCCCTTGCAGTTACCGAATGGTGATATGACGGTGCTGGCAGCGGTGGCCGATCTTGAGCGACGGCAGGTACCCGCGATGATCAGCCATTATGACGGTCGCCGCAGCGCCACGGTCAGCGCCTTTGTGGACGATCATGTGACCACCCCGGGACAAGTCATGGCTGTATTACGCCAGCAGCTGCTTGACCCCATGACTGATGCGGACACGGAGTCCGGCTGGACTGTAGCCGGCAAGCCAGCAGCCATTCAGGAGTTTCTCGACTATCTGTCGATCAGCTACCTGATCGCCATGGCTGCCATCTTCTTCCTGCTCACCATACTGTTTGGAGGTTATGGCCAGCCCTTGTTGGTGATGGCGGCCATTCCCTTTGGCATGGTGGGTGCTTTCATGGGGCATTTTGTTTTCGGTTACAGCCTTACCCTGTGGTCGCTGGTCGGGGTGATTGCGGTCAGTGGAGTGGTGGTGAATGACAACCTGGTGTTGATTGATGCCGTCAACAATGCTCGCGCCAGAGGCGTGGCATTACGTCAGGCCGTCATCGAGGGCGTCAGTGGTCGCCTGCGGCCGGTCATGCTGACCTCAATTACCACCTTTGCTGGCGTTGCCCCGCTGATGTTTGAGACCAGTGTGCAGGCCCGCTTTCTGATTCCCATGGCCGTGTCGCTGGCATTCGGGGTGATGTTCGCCACCCTGGTGAGTCTGTTGCTGGTGCCGTGTTTGATCGTGGTCAGTGATGATGTTCGGCAAACCCTGTCACGCTGGCTTTCCCGGTGGCGTGCCCCAGAGGTGTCCGAGATGGATACGGTGGAGGAGGCCTATGAGCGCGGTCGCCTTAGCGGTGGCTGGATTGCGAGTAACCCCTATCAAGATGCCGTACTGCGTTCTGCCTGGGAAGCAGGTCACCAGGATTACCTCAATCGTGAACCGGAGGGGCTGTGAACGCATCCGTTGATAAACAGAAACCGCTGGCATTCCAGGATGAAGCCAGTGATGGGCCAGCCGAACAACCCCTGGCGGGCCGGCGAGAGTGGATACGTGCCTTGCTGATGGCGTTGGCAGGTTCATTGATCATTGGTGTTATCGCACTGGTGGCCAACTGGGGGCATCCGCCCTTTAGCATCGCTGTAGCCGTGGCAGGCCAGATGGGCCTGTGTTTTGCCATGACCTTGACCTCTGCCACCATGATGCAGGTGGCGTTTCGGATTCCTCGTCGTCCGCTGTTCAAGTTTCTTGCTGCCTCGGCCGGGATAGGCGGGTTCAGCCTTGCCCTGATGACCCTGGTGCACTGGTTGATTGGCACCCCTGAAGTGTTCAAGACCGTGGCCAGCGCTTCGGCCGTTAGTTTTTTCTACTATCTGCTGTTTCCCCTGGCGTTGCTGAAAGAGCATCAGTCGGCAACTCGCGAGGCCTACAGAAGCGATCCGCACTGGCGGCGCGAATGGGGACTGAAACGTTTTCCCGTGCCCTATGGTCTGGCCGATTTCCTCCGTGTGGTCTGGCACAACCTGGCGCCGCCAGCACGCAAACATCAATCGCTGACGCCGTTCCTCCCGGGAGAGTTCCATCTTGGTGGCGAAAGCCATCACCCTGTCCGGGTTATTTTTCTGGGGGACTTGATGCCCATGTTGTCCCGCTCCTTGAGCGTGGACGATGCGCTGCGGCAACGAATCGGTGCTGCAGATTATCTGGTGGCGAATTTCGAGGGCAGCCTGGGTTCCGGTCCATGGGCCTGCCTTCAGCAACAACATTCGGAAAGCGTGCTGGATATCCTGAGCAGCTTGTTGCCTCCAGAGCGCATTTTTCTGTCGGTAGCCAATAATCATGCGGCGGATTTTGATTACTGGCAGTTTGAGTTCACCAACAAGGTGCTACGGGAAAAGGGCTTCCAGGTGTTTGGCAGCCGCGAGCAGCCGTCGGTGTTGATTGATGGCTGGCTCAACCTGGTGGGGGCCACAGAGTGGACCAACCAGCCTCATGGTTACCTGTCGTTTCTGGAGCATGCAGAGCGACACCTGCGCCCGGACGGTTTCAATCTGCTCTATCCTCACTGGGGTTATGAGATGGAGTGCTACCCACGTCCTGACTGGATCCAGCGGGCAAAGTCACTGATTGAATCCTTTGACGCCATCGTTGGCCATCACAGTCACCTGCCGGGGCCAGTGACCACTTACGAAGACAGCCAGGGAAGAAACAAGCTGGTTGCCTACTCCCTTGGTGATGCCACCACTGGTCTGAAACTGGGGCGCTACCAGCATGGCATGGTGCTGGATCTGGACATCTGCCGGACTACCCATCAGGTCACGGCGGGGCGCTGGCAGTTCGTGCGTACTCACATCCGTGGCCACGAGGCCAGAGTGGAGCTGCATGCCCGTTGCCCACTTTTTCCGGGATTAAACTGGGCCGTTGAGCAGGGCCTTGGCGTTTCCCCACCGATGCCCGATCGCCTTGCAAGCAATGCGCCTGCAAAAAGCGCTGCGCAATGGAGCAGCAAGTAAAAAGGGGGCTGCTGGTGTTCTTCCTCTCATTGCAGCGTCCACAAAAAAGCCCGCCTCGGGAAACCGGGGCGGGCTTTTAGCGTCAGGCATCTGGCCTCAGGCGTTCAGCATTCTCACGCCTTACCCTGGTTGGCCACCGCTTCGGCGGCCTTGGCGGCTTCCTCTGCATCACCAAGATAGTAGTTCTTGATGGGCTTCAGGTTGTCGTCCAGCTCGTACACCATCGGAATGCCGGTAGGGATGTTGAGCTTGAGGATCTCTTCGTCAGAGATATCGCCAAGATACTTCACCAGCGCACGCAGGCTGTTGCCATGGGCACAGATCAGAACCTGTTTGCCCGCCGCGATCTGTGGCTTGATGTCGCTTTCGAAGTAGGGCACGAAGCGCTCTACGGTATCCTTGAGGCTCTCGGACAGTGGAATTTCCTGTTCCGTGAGGCCCTTGTACACGCGGAAGTTGCCAGCGTAACGCTCGTCGTCACGGTCCATCTTCGGGGGCGGGGTATCGTAGCTGCGACGCCAGATCAGTACCTGTTCGTCGCCGTACTTCTCGGCGGTCTCGGCTTTGTTCAGACCCTGCAGGGCACCGTAGTGGCGCTCGTTGAGACGGTAGTCGCGGATCACCGGAATCCACATCTGGTCCATATTGTCGAGTATGGTCCACAGGGTGCGGATGGCGCGCTTGAGCACGGAGGTGTAGGCCACGTCGAATTCGAAGCCGGCCTCTTTCAGCAGTACGCCAGCCTTGCGGGCTTCCTCGCGGCCCTGGTCGGTCAGATCCACGTCTTTCCAGCCGGTGAAGCGGTTTTCCTTGTTCCAAACGCTCTGGCCATGGCGGACCAGTACCAGTTTCGTGCTCATGCGGTGTTTCCTGTACGGGTTTCAGTGCGGCGCAAAGCGTAGCAGAAAACCGACCGGAAATTGAGCGTTTGCCACCATATTTCACCCCCGATGGTGGCCGGATCGGTGATTCCTTCTCCTCATTGCTGAAATATGGGCGCCCGAGCCCGTATAATCGTGGCCAATCTGGTTTCAGGCGGTTCCATGGCTTATATCTGGTGTGAAAAAAATGACGCAGTCGGTAGCTGGCTGGCAGGACTTACCCCCGGCTGCCCGGTGTACCTGGACACGGAATTCATGCGCGAACGCACCTACTGGCCTGAGCTAGCGCTGGTTCAGGTCCATGATGGTCAAGACATTCGGCTGATCGATACCACCAGAATCACGCCTCAGGTGCTGGCGCCATTGTTCATGAACCATACTCTGGTCATGCATGCCTGCTCCGAGGACCTGGAGGCCATTGCCAGTTTCACAAGGGCCTATCCTGCGGCCATTGAGGATACCCAGATCGCGGCCGCACTGAGCGGCGAGGACATGCAGCTGGGCTATCAAAAAATCGTCCAGATGCTGCTGGGAGTGGAGCTTCCGAAGGGGGCCACTCGCACCAACTGGCTGAAGCGGCCGCTCAGCCAGGAGCAGTTGCACTATGCCGAGGATGATGTGAAGTATCTGCCTGAAGTGACCCGCCTGCTTCGTGAGCGGCTGGCAGGGCTTGGACGCCTGGATTGGTGGCGGGAAGAATGTGAGCGTCTGCTTGGCCAGGCCAGCCGGGAAGAGCAGCCTGAAGAGGCCTGGCGTGGAGTGAAAGGCGCTGGATTACTGCCGGATGAGGCTCGGGCGGTACTCTCGGTGCTGGCGCCCTGGCGAAACCGCATGGCCCGTGAACGCAACCTGCCGAAGAGTTTTGTGATCAAGGATGCCCAGCTGCTGGATCTGGCACGGGCGCGTCGCGCTGACCGCGGTATGCTGGCTGATGTGGGTTTGCATCCGAAAAGTATCCGCCGGGATGGCGATGCGCTGATGGCCCTGATCGAAGAGGGGCACAGTGTGGCACCGCCGCCGCCACTGCCCGGACCGCCGGATGCCCGTGAGAAGAAGCTGGCCAAGACCCTGCGCGGCAAGGTTGGCCAGATCGCTGACGAGGAGGGACTGAAGCCGGATGTGCTGATGCGACGCCGTTGGCTGGAATCCCTGATTCGCCACCCTGAGCGGGTGCCCGAGCCACTGACCGGCTGGCGTGAAGATGTGATCACCAAGCCGTTGCTGGAGTTACTTTGATGTTGAAGGGCAAGCTGTTTTGCTCGATTTACAAGACGCGTAAAAAAGCAGGTATGTACCTGTTTGTTGATCGTCAGAAAGGGCTCAAGGATTTGCCTGAAGTGCTGTTGGCCCAGTTTGGTCCGGCGGTGCATGTGAATGACATGATCCTCTCCCCGGAGAGGCCACTGGCACGTGCGGATGTGCATCAGGTCATGGACGCGATCCGTGATCAGGGGTTCTACTTGCAGATGCCGCCCCCCCCGGATGAAGACCTGTATCTGGCTGCGGGGCATCCGGATCGCCCGCGGAATCCGGATGGCGACTAAGGCCCTGCGCGAGCGGTTCTGGGAGTTGCCGCTTGAGCAACTCACCGGTGCCGAGTGGGAAGCTCTCTGTGATGGCTGCGGTGGCTGCTGTCTGGTTAAACTGCAGGATGAGGACAGTGGCGAGCTGGCCTTTACCAATCTGGCTTGCCGCTATCTGGATGCCAACAAATGCCAGTGCCGGGTGTATGAGCAGCGCTTCCGAAAAGTGCCAGACTGCATTCGGGTGACTGAGTCGGTGGCCCGCGATACCGACTGGCTCCCCTCAACCTGTGCTTACCGTCTGCGCGCTCGCGGGCAGTCGTTGCCGAGCTGGCATCCGCTATTAAGCGGCGACCGCCGATCGGTAAAGGAGGCAGGCGTGAGTGTGGCTGGTCGGGTAGTATCCGAACAGCTGATTCCCGAGGAAGACTGGGAAGAACACATTATTCATTGGGTAGAGTGATCTCTGCCTTCAGTAGTCAGGAGTTGTTGTGACGACCAAAGCATATCTGTGGGGCTGGTTTGCCTATCTTGTCGGTACCGTCGGTGTCCTGTTTGTCTGGTGGTGGTTGACCCGTTCGCTGGCGGTGTGGGCAAAGGTGCCGCTGCGCATAGTGTTGACCGCACTGTTGATTACGCCCTGGTCGGTGTCCCCTGAACATGACGAGTGGGCGCCGGCCTGGGTGGTCAGCCTGTTTGATGGTCTGGCCCAGGAGGACATCAGCCTGTGGCGTGCAGGCGGGCCGCTGGTCGCCATGCTGGGGGTCGCGCTGGTCGTGGCGGCCCTGGAGGTATGGCGTCAACGCCGCAAGCAGGCTCGCTTGGCTACTGCCACGGCACAGCCAGAATGAAGAAATGCATTTTCTGCCAGATTCAGGCCGGTGAGCTACCGGCCAGCGTGGTGTATGAAGATGACAGAGCCATGGTGATTCTGGATCTGTTTCCCATAAGGGAAGGGCATTGCCTGGTGATTCCGAAGGTGCATGCGCCGCTGGTGGAAGAGCTAAGTGCCGATATGTCCAGCCACCTGATGGACCTGGCCCGTCGCACCATCAAGGCCCAGAAGCGTGCCGGACTACCGGTGAAGGCTCACAACCTCGTGATCAACGATGGCAAGGAGGCCAACCAGCATGTGCCACATGTGCACCTGCATGTGATCCCGCGCCGCGGTGGTGACACCCTGGCGACGGCTTTTACCTGGGCCACCCGGTTATTGAATATCTTTGGCATGGGCAAGCGCCGCAGTCGGCTGGATCGCCTGGCCGGGCTGTTGTCTGAGCACTTTCCTCACTCGTCCTGATATCGAAGGCTACTGCCCGGACCCTGCCTGCAGAGGTGGTTGTGGCGAGGAGCTAACTTCCTCGCTTCGTGACGCCCTGCGAGCTCATTTCCATCCCATGCTTATGGCCTTCGCCAGGCTTTGACCCTCAGGGGCCAGCGAACGGTTCGGGGCGCTGGCCCCCACGCTTCAGTCAGGACGGGCCTGAGCGTTGCGAGTGGATCCTCCCCGGCCTTGCGGGCCCTGACCAGCGCGGACCAGGTATCCAGATAGCCGAGCATGTCAGCCACGCGCCATTGGCATTCCAGAAAGTCGCCAGGATGGAGCACCCGGGCCCAGGGGAGGGTGGCATCCGGATAGTTGGCTAACAGTGTGGCCCTCTCCTTTGGCCACCAGGGGCCAAGGGCACCATTGTGGTAATCCCGAATCAGTGGCCTGAGACCGTCTACTTCGCATAAACCATAACTGACAAGCGCGAGTAGCCCGCCCGAACGAAGACAGCGTTGGGCTTCGGCAAAAAAGCGGGGTTGATCAAACCAGTGGAATGCCTGGGCTACGGTGATCAGGTTCAGGCTGTCGTCGGCCAGCGGTAGCGAAGAAGCCGAGCTGGCCAGATAGTGTGTCTGCGAGGTTGGCGCAGCCAACAGTTGTGGCAGGCTGAGGTCGGCGCCAATAACTTGCTTGAACCAGGGCTCAAGGCCTCTGCACGCTTGCCCGGTCCCGCACCCCAGATCAAGCGCTCTGGCCCGCTCAGGGCATTGCTGGGCAAGCCAGAGAAACAGGGAGTCGGGGTAGCTGGGGCGATGTTGTTGATAGGTAGAGCCGCGCTGAAACAGCGGTTCAGGCACTGAACATGCCGCCGTTGTCGAAATGGGCAGCCCACAGCCTGCCGTCGGCGCGTTCCAGGTCCAGGGCTATGCCGGCCAGGAGGTGGCCATCCGGGGCTGCGCACCAGGCAACCGTGCCATAGAGATGGTAGGTGCCGTGCTCTTCCAGTAGTGCTACCCACAGTTCCACATCCGTATTGGGACGGATGGGAGTGGGCAGTTCTACGCTGATACCGGCCAGGGACACATCATGGGTCGTGAGGTAAAGCCGGTCTTCAAGGCTGACTGACGAGGAGCGCGCAGGCAGCAGCGTCAGCGAAAGGTTTTCTTCACGGTGTATGCGGGGATAGCGTCGGTTTTCCATTGCCGTTGCCATAGGGGTCCCTATCCGTAGATTGCCCGGTCGACCAGATAAGAAGCCAGAGCGATGAAGCTCACTACCCCTGCCAGAAACAGCAGAAATAGCAGCGCCGGTTTGGCCGTCTTGGGCAAGGGCTCTGTTTCCCTTGGTAATTGTGATGGTTCCGGTTTCGCCATCAGCGATCTCCCTTCAATAGCCTGTGGCTACAGTATCCGCTATTCAACAGGATTTAGAAACCGGTGAGAAGACGTTCGAATTGACGTTATGTGAAGTCGTAGCGCCATTCCTGCCTGCCATGTGTCCGGTGTTGGAGGAAGAGTAGGAGCGATGGGGCGTGAGGCCCGTGTGAGTGTGGCTTGTCCCTGTCACAGGCGGACATAAAAAAGGGGCCAACAGGCCCCTTTCTCAACGCTCGGCGATATTAGCCGTGTGCGATTTTCTGGAACAGGTAGTCGTGAAGGTTATCCGACAGCAGCGGCAGGTAAGACACCATCAGCAGTGCGGTCAGCATCACGGCGATAGGCAGCAGATACTTCTCGTAGCGACGGTAGAAGCTGCCGCCATGTACCTTGGCGGATTCCACTTCCTCGTCGCCCACCACTTGCCTTGTTAACAAGTGGTTGAGGGCCACCGGTGGTGACAGATAACCCAGTTCGAAGGCCACCAGGGTGATCATCCAGAAGTGCAGGGGCGCAATGCCGTTGTCGAACGCGATCTGGGCAATGGTGGCATTCACCAGAATCACCGCACCATAGGGGTCCATGATCATCCCGATGATCACCATGGTAACCACCAGCAGGGTCATGGCCACCCAAACGTTCGGGAAGGTCTCCGGGAGCATTTCCATCATGCCTGAGCGTTCGATGATGCCACCTACGCTAACGGACAATGCCATCAGCATCAGCAGGGCACCGATGTGACCGGTGGTCTCATTGGTGGCGAAACGCAGCGAATTTTCGAGTTTTTCACCCACGCCTGGCTCTGGCTGGTAGTGCGGATCCATATCCGGGGTCTTGACCAGATAGTGGACAACCAGACAGCCGCCGAGAATGACGTTACGCCAGAACAGGCTCCAGAACAGGCTTTGCAGGTCTTCAGCAGAGGTGCCTGTGGGGATATTTCCGGTGCTCAGGGCCTCCTGCATACCCGCCATGTTGTAGAAGGAATACACCAGCAGGGGCACCAGCACCAATGTGAACACGTGCAGGCACTTGTTGCTCAGCTTCTCGTAGGACAGGATCGCCAGCAGCATCACCGGAAGGATGATGGGTGCATAGATCTCGTTCAGTTCGGTGCTGAGCAGATCACGGAACACCACTACCACGGTGCCCATGATGATGACGTAGGGCAGCAGCGGGATCAGGCGCTTGAGGCTGGCGGGAACGGCTTCAGAGAACGGTGCAATCCGAGCCGGAGCGGTGCGCGCAAACTGGCTGTAGATGAAGAACAGGACCAGTGACAGACCGAAGATTTTGAGACCGGAAGTGAACAGTTCATCGGTGGTCACGCTGTTATTCAGTGCAGCAATGATCACGACCAGCAGACACGGACGCAGTACCACACCCATGGAGCCGGACATGGCGGTAGCCGCCAGGGCCAGCTGCTTGCGGGCGCCTGCGCGGATCAGCTCGTTGTAGATAGTGGCACCAGCCGCAATAACGAAGATACCGGAGGCGCCTGTGTAGGCGGTGGGTACCGCAGCCACGGCAAGCACGACGAAACACATCAGTTCCGGAGACATCTTCCATGGACGCAGGACGTCAAATACCAGGTGTGCCATCTTGGTTTGACGCAGCAGCATACCGATCCAGATGTACAGGGCCAGGCTAAGGAACAGGGTGGACAGTTCCATCATCATGCCCAGGTATACGCTGATACCGTGGTAGTAACCCTGGCTCACGAATTGAGCGCCAGCGGTAAGACACATGAAGCTGTACAGAGGAATGGTCAACATGGCCTTGCCCCAGGTGCCACCTTCCTCAAGGTCCTTGGGCGGGCGAATCAGCTGGTACAGAGCTGCCAGTGACAGGATCAGGAAACCGCCGATCCAGAACTGGTGCAGGTAGAAATGGCTGACCTGTACACCATCCGCGACAGCAGAGACTTCCTCACCACGGTAAATCCAGGCGGAAAGCAGCAGCATCACGTTAGCGCTGAGCTGACCGAGAGTGGCGACCATATGGTCCTTGCGGGTGCGTGCAGGGCGCAGGGCAATGTGGTGACGAGTCAGTGTGGCGGTGGCCGCACAGATAATAACCAGCAGACACAGCAACAGGCGCTTGTAGTTACCAAGGGTAGTGACCACCTTTGCAACGCCACCTTCGACGTTGCGGAAAGCGATGACCCCAGGGGTGACTTGCTCCTGAACCATCTTGTAGTCAGCCCATTTGTTACGACAGTTCTCCCGTGAAGATTCAAGGGACTGGCGCAGAGCGCCCTCGTCGACATCGGTACCGAAGATGCCTGCCAGAGGATCGTCAGCCATTTGCGCTTGCTTCTGGGCGAGGGCCTTTTTCAGCTCCTCGTCCAGGTTAGGATCCGGGTTACAGGTTGGTTCCCCGACAAGACCAGCGGTACGCAGCTTGAAATAGCCTTCCCAGGTATTTTCACCGATCTTCAGGAGTTGGGAGTGAATCACTTCGCCTGATGCCAGAAAAATCGTCAGCAGCAGAAGAATTAGCGTGGGGAGTGAAGATAGCCATTCACCGACGGAGCGGTTGGCTACAGTCATGCTAGAAGGTTTATCCATTGTGCACCCGGTTATTGTTATACCGCCATACTTTGGGTTGGTGGAGCCGCAAAAACTTCAGGCCCCAAGGAGAGTCCCATGTCATGGCAGTGTAAACACCCAGCCCTGCCACCGCATTGGCAGAGAAGGTCATTGTTGAGATTTAAAGGGAAAACGGGACCAATCTGGCCCCGTTCGTTACCCCCGCTGATTACTCAATGGGGTTGACACATTCCGCTCTGGATGGCTCTTCCTTGCAACGAACCTTGCGCAGCAGGGTCATCATGTCCTTGCTATATACGCCTTCGTTGGTCAGAGCAATTCGTGCTTCACGCATCATTTCGTCGTACTTCAGCTTGTCGGCTTCGGGAATACGAATCCACCATTTTTTGTCGACTTCGGAGTTGGCGTTCTCGATGACCCGCATGGCGCGATCAAACTGGCCAAGCATGTACTTGCGAGACTGCTGGGCAAAACCTTCAGGGAACTTGTCCTGGCGGATAATGACCTGGGCAGTCAGCTGGCCCAGCACGTAGTCCACGATGCCGCCGCTCGGCTGCATGCCCTTGTAAAGTTCCAGAGCAGAGTAGGCGGCGATCGGGGCGAAGCAGATATCGACAGAACCGTTGTTGAAACGACCGGAGAAGTTGGTGATGTCAGACATTACCGGGGACATGCCTACGCGTGAGGCCATGTTGGCCTGGGCGCTGTCGTACTCCAGTACCGCGATGGATTTGCCGGACAGCTCACCCACGGTGTCAATGGTCTTGTCTTTAACGAACAGGTAAGCGGCACCCATCGGGGCAACACCAGCTACCTCATAGGGGCCGGACACCAGGTTCTGATTGACTGACGGGTTGCCGCTGGCCAATACAGTAATCACGGTGCGCATGGCGTCATAGGACGGAATGGCGCCGATGGAATCCAGGCTGCCAGTATAGGAATTGAACTGGCGGCCGCGGATGCCCGTCAGTACGGCCGCGTCACACTGGCCGGCTTTCAGGTCTTCGGAAGCGATCTTCTCATCAGTATAGGGCTTGAGTTCAAAATCCACGCCCATACCAACGGCCGCGGTCTTGTAGTCCTTCATGATGTTGTAGATGTCGCCGTTGGCGCCAATGATATCGAACACACACAAGGTACGCTTTTCTGCAGCCTGAGCGGGACTGATAGTCAATGCCAGAGCTGCTGTTGCCGCTGCACCCAATACTTTGAGATAGCGCATGGTTGGTCTCCTGGTTACTTCCTAATGGTTCAAACTCAAGAAATAGTAAAGTGATTCAAAAGCGGCCCGAAGGCCGCAAAAGGTATAGCGATTACAAAAGATCGTTAATGTCGACGGCTGGACCGGACTTGGCTGCATCATCCCAGAAGGTACCAATGCCACCTACAGGAGTACGCTTGCCGGTATTTTCTGTCCACTCACGGTCTGAGATGCCCTGAATGATGAAGCCAGAGATAGCATCCAGCATGGCGTATTCAGGATCCAGGTTCTTGTCGTTGGCGGCGTATTCGCGGATAGCCTTGCGCAGACGCTGATCGTCACCCTTGCTGAAAGCGCTCATGGCATACAGGGCGCTACCCAGACGGATGCCGCTCTTGAAGCCGGTTTGGGCAGACGCTTCCAGTTCAGCCCAGGCGTCAGAATTCGGCGGAGCCAGCATCGGCAGCAGGTTCCAGACCGCTGCGCGAACGCCGCGGGGAACGCCCCACCACTTCTCGTTGTCCAGGCACTTCATGTTGCGTTCAACCTTGGCGGCGATATCGCGCGGAACGCCTACGGCGCCGTCGGAGTTACCATCGTTAACCAGGGACTGAACACCAGAGATATTACCAACCATCCAGACCAGTTCATCGAAGTCGGTCTTCAGCTTGGGACATTCTCCCTTGGTCTTCTCGCTGTAGGCTTCCAGCATGTACTTGTACGCGGTGTACTGACGTTCAGCTGCTACGGCAGACCAGCGCTTCTGCTCAATGCGGGCATCCTGCGCTTCATTGACGCGGCCATCTTTTACGGCGCGCATGTAGCGAAGTTCAGCATCCAGAGCGATTTGTTCAACACAGGTGGCGGAAGTGGTGAAAACCATGGTGCCAAGTTTCTCGGGGTGAGAACCTACTCGCTCAAATGACATCAGCAGAGGGGTCTGTGCTTCACCCGTCACACAGGCCATACGAACGTCAGTGTAGGTCATCATGTAGGGCAGCATCTCGGACCGGCCGAAGCTGATCAAAACGTCACCAGTGGTCTTGTAGATCACGCCACAACCTTGCAGAGCGATGATCGCGCCCCCAATCAAGGCCAGTCGGGCATGTCCCATCAGGTTTTTCATGGAAAGAGAACGCATTCGGTAGCTCCTTGTTATTGTTCTCAAATTGCGCGGTCAAAGGTACGAAAGTCCGGGAATTGGCACAAGCGGCAATTACAAAAAAGCCTGCAAGCAATTACAAACAATAAATTTGCTATATGATGTGTCACCGCTATGTTAAAAGCCCGCCAACTCACCGATAGTAAGACTTTATTATGAGTAATAGCTCTGGCACCAAGGACATGAAAGCGTGGCTGGAAGGTGAACGAAGTGGCCTTTCTCTCGCGCTGAATACGGCTCGTGGAGGTTTGCGAGTTGCTGAGACCCTGGGTGTGATTGGCCGTCAGGGGTTGGGCTGGCTTCTGGGCAATCGCCCGCCAATACCGGCTTTGTTGCGTACCACCTTCGAATCTTTGGGTACTACTTACATCAAGCTCGGTCAGTTTATTGCCAGCTCACCCTCGATTTTCCCCGAGGAGTATGTGGAAGAATTCCAGCGCTGTCTGGACCGCACACCACCACTACCTTTTCATTACATCCGGGAAACGATTGAGCAGGAATTAGGGCAAACTCTGGAACAGCTGTACCAGTCGGTAGACCCCAAGCCATTGGCCAGTGCGTCCATTGCTCAGGTTCATTGCGCCAAGCTCAAAAACGGTCAGGATGTAGTGATTAAGGTTCAGCGTCCTGGCGTGCGTAATGTTTTGCTCACGGACTTTAATTTTCTATACCTTGCTGCCCGAATTACCGAGCGACTGGCCCCTGGGTTGTCAAAGTCGGCCATCTCTGGAGTGATTGAAGAGTTGCAGGCTGGCATGCTGGAAGAGTGCGACTTCATCAAGGAAGCGAATAACCTCAAGGCCTTTAATGTTTTCCTGAAGGATACCGGTAACACCAGTGCGGTAGCGCCGGAGCCGGTCATGTCGCATACCACCGGTAAGGTGCTCACCATGGAGCGCTTCTTTGGTGTGCCTCTGACGGATATGAATGTCCTGCGTAAGTATACCGACGACCCCGCCCAGACACTGATTTCAGCGTTGAATACCTGGTTTTCCAGTCTCATGCTCTGCGACTTTTTCCATGCTGATGTGCATGCGGGCAATTTGATGCTGTTGGAAGATGGAAGGGTCGGGTTTATTGACTTTGGTATTGTCGGTCGTATCCGTCGCGAGGCCTGGGATGGTATGGCCAAGTTTTTTGATGCCATCGGGCGTGGCGATATCCGCCAGATGGCGGAGGCCATGGCAGTGATCGGGATGACTCGCGAAAAAGTGGATGTGGATGCATTGACCCGGGATATCGAGAAGCTGCAAGGCGCTCTCGGTCAGGTGGATCCCTCTGCGTTGATCCAGGCCGACCGAAATGACAAGGAAGTGAACCGTCTGTTGATGGACCTGGTAAAGATCGGCGAAGGCCACGGTATCCGTTTTCCTCGCGAGTTTGCGCTGCTGCTCAAGCAGTTCCTCTACTTTGACCGTTATGTGCAGGTGCTGGCGCCAGAGATGGATATGTTCAGTGACAGCCGGCTGGATATGTTCGGTGGGGTGGACGACCTGCCGGGCGGGTTGCTGCACTGATAGCTACAAGCTACAAGCTACAAGCTACAAGCTACAAAAAAACCGCACCCTTCGGGCGCGGTTTTTTTGTGCTTACCAGGTAGCCTGAAGCTCGCTCCTCATTCCACCGGATTCGCGCATTCCCCACGAGTCGGGTCCAGCTTGCAGCGAATCTTGCGTTGCAGGGTGAGCATGTCCGCGTCGTAGTAGCCTTGTGCCCGCAGTGTGAGCCTGGCCTCCTGCATCAGCACTTCGTATTCCTGCTTGTCTTTGTCCGGAATTTCGATGAACCAGTGCTGGGGTACCTTGGCGGCTTCGATGTCCAGGCGTTCCTTGATCAGGTGATAGCTGTTGTAGAACTCTTCGCGAACCAGCTGTGCCACCTCATTGGGGAACTTGTCCTTTCTGCCGATCAGCTGCATGGAAATCTGTGCCAGAGGGTAATTGATGATGCCGCCATCCGGTTGCAAACCCTTGTACAGTTCCAGCACTTCATAGGCCACCAGTGGGGCTGGCAACACATCCACGACACCATTGTTGAATTTGTTGGGTGCGGAGAGAATATCCGATGCCACTGGTGTTGCACCGATCTGGGACACCATTTCTGCCTGGGTGGGATCATAGTCCAGTACTGCCACGCGCTTGCCTGAGGCATTGGCGAGGGTGTTGATGCTTTTGTCATTCACAAAGACATAAGCGCCGCCGGCGGGGGCGATCCCGAGAATAACGTACTCGCCACTGACCATGTTGTCCGCGGATTTCGGGTTGGCCAGAACCTGCAGCAGGATGCGCATGTGTTCGTCGGTGGGCAGACCGCCGACAGAATCAATGGTGCCAGTGTAACGGTTGAACAGTCGGCCACGCAGGCCAGTCATCAATGCCGCATCACAGATGCCGGCTTTCAGGTCTTCGGCAATAACGGATTCATTCGTGTAGGCCTCGATATCCAGTTCGACGCCGTATTGCAGCAGCCGTGTACGCTGGTCTTCCGCGGCCTTGTAGATGGGGCCGACTCTGCCAGCCACATCCCAAATGCAGATTCGGCGCTTGAGGGGATCTGCGGCAGTGAAGCCGGCCGCTTTCTGCATGGCGTCGATGCGCTCATCGAGGCTGCGACTCTGGTCGTAAGCGATGGCACGTAATTTATCTGCCAGAGCTGGCGTTAGTTTGACCCCTGGAGCGAAGCGCTCCAGTTCAGCTTGCTGCGCGGGTGTCAGGTCCAGGCTGTCCTGGGCGTTAACAAAAAGTGAGGTGGCCAGCAGGGCGGTGGCAGTAAGAAGTTGCAAGATGCGCACGGTGACTCCGTTTATGTTGGCTGTTTTATTGTTAGTTATCTCATTGTGAACACGTGGGCGGGGGAGTCTCTGTCTCCGCTGCCATGACGCAGGGCGTCATGGCCAACCTGCTGTTCGGATTTACTCGGATTCCTGGCTGCATTCCGGTCGCTGCGGGTCTTCACTGCAACGAATGCGCTTCATGATGGACAGCATGGTGCCATCATAGTAGCCGGTTTCGCGCAGCTTAAGTCGT
Organism: Alcanivorax sediminis; assembly: GCF_009601165.1. NCBI lineage: Bacteria > Pseudomonadati > Pseudomonadota > Gammaproteobacteria > Oceanospirillales > Alcanivoracaceae > Alcanivorax > Alcanivorax sediminis. The sequence continues at coordinate 2,028,582 of NZ_WIRE01000001.1, forward strand.
GCGGCACGCATCATGTCGTCGTATTCCATTTGATTTTGGGAGGAGACTTCAATCCACCAGTGTTCCGGAATTTTGTCTGCCTCTTTCTGTAGTGCGGTCTGGATGCTGGTGAAGCTATCTGCAGCCACATCCCTGATAAGTGAGGCGATCGCGGGTGGGAACTTGTCCGTGTGGGCGATGAGCTGCGCGGTCAGCTGTACTATCGGGTAATTCACAATGCCACCGTCGGGCTCCATTCCTTTGTACAGCTCCAGAACCTCATAGGCGATCAGCGGTGCGGGCAAAATATTCACTGTGCCATTGTTGAACAGGTTTGGGGCGGTGGCCAGATTGGTGGAGACCGCGGCTGCACCAATATGCGTGACCAGTTTCGACTGACCCGGGTCGAAATCCAGTACCGCCACTTTTTTTCCCGCAGCCTGCGCCAGCGAATTCATGCGCTTGTCGTCCACGAACAGATAGGCTGCGCCAGCCGGGGCCACGGCAAGGGTCTGGTACTTGTTGCTTACCATGTACTTGTCCAGGTTGGGATGGGCAAGCGTGCGCAGCAGGGTTTTCATGTGATCCAGGTTTGACAGGCCGCCAATGGCATCGATGGTGCCGGTGAAGCGGTTGAACTGCCGGGCGCGGAAACCACTCATTAATGCCGCATCACAGTGGCCATTCTTGAGTGAAGCCACCATCACGCCTTCATTGGTGAAGGCTTCCAGCGATATGTCGATATCGTAGCGCAGCAAATCCAGGCGCAGGTCGGTGGCGCCATTGAATACGGGGCCAGAGGTGCCGGAGATATCCCACAAGCAAATGTGGCGCTTGAAGGGTTCGCCCTCTTTAAGCCCCATTTCCTGGCGGGCAGCCTGGAGTTTTTTCTGTTGATCTTCTGTCAGGCTGAGACTCCAGCCTGCGGAACTCAGCAACGACAGAACAAGAGCGATCATTAACGGTCTAAGCGAAGCCATGAAAGGTCCTTCGTGAACATGTGTAACGCTTATATCATTGAAAAAACGCCGGGTGTTTTACGTCTTGTATGACAATTGTACGGCTGCGCCGGGATTGGCGCAGCGAGCGGGCTTTCCGTCAATCACCTCACTGGCTGCATTCGGCCCTTGCCGGGTCGAACTTGCAGCGAATCTTGCGTTGCAGGCCCAGCATGTCGGCACTGTAATAGCCTCGCTCGCGCAGCGCCTTGCGGGCTTCACCCATCATGACTTCATATTCCTGCTTGTCCTTGTCGGGAATGGGGATCATCCATTTCTGGGGGACACGATCAATTTCCAGATTTAGTCTGTCGATGACCTGAGGATAGGCTTCAAAGGAGGCCTCTCGGATCAGCTGGGCGACCTCATTGGGGAATTTGTCCAGGCGACCGATCAGCTGCATGGTGAGCTGTGTCAGCGGGAAATCGACAATGCCGCCGTCCGGCTGCATGCCTTTGTAGAGTTCCAGGAGCTCATAGGCGATCAGTGGGGCGGGAAGGATATCAATCTGGCCATTATTGAATTTGTTGGGGGCGGAGACGATGTCAGTGCTCACCGGTGTGGCCCCGATGGAGGCGACCATTTCAGCCTGGGTCTCATCGTAATCCAGTACCGCCACACGATGCCCTGCGGCTTTGGCCAGGGAGCTGATGCTGCGGTCATTCACGAAGATGTGGGCGGCTCCAGCAGGATAAACGCCCATTACGACATAATCGCCCTGCACCATGTAGCCTGCCTGCTTCGGGTGGGCCATCACTTGCAGCAAGGTGTGCATGTGCTTCTGGTCAGGGACGGCGCCAATGGCATCCACGCTGCCGGAATAGAGGTTGAACTGGCGCGCTCTCAAGCCGCTCATCAGGGCGGCGTCACAGCGGCCAGCCTTGAACTCTTCCACCATGACGGTCTCGCTGGTGTAGGGCTCCATTTTCAAATCGATACCGTACTCCGTGGCCAGCGCACGTTGTTCCATGGCCGCGTTGAAGACCGGGCCGTTTCGCCCGGCGATGTCCCAGATGCAAATAGTCCGGCTGAAGGTTGCGCCTTTCGGCATCTGGTCTAGCCCAACCAGCTTGCTGATGGCCTTGAGTCGATCGCGTACGGGCATTTCCCGGGTGTAAAAGACGTCCGCCATTTGTTCCATGGTGCTGTCGGACAAGGTGGTGCCGGGGACCAGCTGCTGCAATTTTTCTTTCTGGGCATCGGTCAGGTTGGCAGCGCTTACCAGCGAGCAAAGCAGGCTCATGGCAAGAAAAAGGGACAGGTGCTTATGCATGGTTATCTCCGTACGCATGCTTGTTGTTATCGGTGTAACAAGTAGCACGCTAGCGCAGGGCGGGGGAGGGCTCCAGCGCGGGGAGTGACTGCGTTTGGGCAACTGGGTGTATGAAGATGTCAGAGGATATAAAAAGATGCGCATTGCGCCGGAAGGCCAGCGCTGGACGCTTGATGTAAATGAAAAAGGCGGAGGTGTTTTGCGGACACCTCCGCCCTCTATGGCGCCATCATCGGAGCCAGTCGTCAGGCGTCATTTTGGCTGTGCATCGATGGACTGGCCGTTGACGTCCTTGCTGGCCGGGCCAAGCAAGTACAGGTACGGGGCCATGATGTCTGCCGGGGTCTTGATGGTCATGGGGTCTTCGCCGGGGTAGGCCAGAGCACGCATATCGGTGCGGGTGCCGCCGGGGTTGATCGTGTTAACGCGAATGTTGCTGGTGTTCTGCAGCTCTTCCGCCAGCACCTGAGCCAGATTTTCAGTGGCAGCCTTGGATACCGCATAGGCGCCCCAGAAGGCGCGCCCCTTGCGGCCGACACTGGAAGACGTGAACAGAAGGCGTGCATCATCGCTGGCGCGCAGTAACGGCAACATGGCCTGGGTCAGGTAGAACGCACTGTTGACGTTCACCTGCATCACCGACTCCCAGGTGCCCGTGCCGTACCGGTCCATGGGAGTGATGTCCCCCAGGATGGAGGCGTTGTGGAGAATGCCGTCCAGGCGACCAAATTCCTTTTCAAACAGGCTGGCCAGTTCCAGATAGTCCTCCGGGCGAGCCACGGCCAGATTCACCGGGGCCAAAGCGGGTTCCGGTCCGCCAGCAGCCTTGATCTCGTCATAGACCCGCTCCAGCTTTTCCTGGGTGCGACCGAGCAGAACCACCGTGGCACCGTGGGCAGCCAGGGTGAGTGCGGCGGTGCGGCCGATGCCGGCGCCGGCACCAGTGACCAGGATGATGCGATCCTTGAAGGCATCTTCAGGACACTGGTAGGAGAGAGCGTCTTGTTGAATGTTGGTCATGCTAAATCCTGTGAATCTTGCGCCAGAAGCCTGACGTCGGATGTTTTCAGACTGGGGGTGGAAAGGGCGTTCCTCTTTCCACTTGATCAGCCACGAAGTGTTTGCAGCAGCGGTAACAGATCCGCGCCTTCTTCCAGATAGTAGGTGGCCTGCCAGTCGCGCGGGTCATCATCTGCATCGATGTAACCAAAAGCGGCCACGGCGGTGGCCATGCCCGCATTGTGGCCGGCCTGGATATCGCGAAGGTGATCGCCCACGTACAAGCAGTTTGCCGGGGTCACCTTGTCGGCATTGGCGGCAATGAGCAGACCTTCCGGATCAGGCTTGCGCTGCTTCACGTCGTCAGGGCAGAGAACTGGGCCGACGCGCTCGTGCAGCCCCAGGCCTTCCAGTACCTTGTGGGTAAAACGCGACGGCTTGTTGGTGACAATGCCCCAGGGGATCTGATTGGCATCCATCCAGTCCAGCGCTTCAGCCATGCCCGGAAACAGCACGGTGTCCACAGCCAGATGCTGCTCATAGGCGTCCAGCAATTCATCCAGAAACGCAGGGAAGGTCAGATCATCGGGCCCTTTACCGAAACCCAACTCGGTGAGCGCACGCGCACCGTTGGACACATTAGCACGCACGGCAGAATAGGAGACTTCCGGTCGGCCATGTTTTTTCAGCAGGGTGTTCAGCACCGTATAAAAATCCGGTGCGGTGTCGATCAGGGTGCCGTCCAGATCGAAGTAAACGGCTTCAAGGCGTTCCATAGGGTTCTCTGTTCTTTTATCGTTGTTGCTTACGATGAAGGGGTGCTTACGGTGAAGACCTGAAAGCAGATGCGAGTAACGAGTAACGAGTTTCGAAAGGCAAAACCGGTTTTGATCTTCGAAACTCGTTACTCGCGACTCGAAACTGTGCTTAATCCCCCTTGCGGGCGTACATCAGGTAGTTCACCGACACGTCCCGGTTCAGCTTGTACACCTGTGTCAGCGGGTTATAGACCATGCCGGTGGTGTCTTTCACATCCAGTGCCGCGTCGCGGGCCCAGCCGGCCAGCTCCGAGGGCTTGATCAGCTTGGCGTATTCATGGGTGCCTCGGGGCAGGAGGCGCAGCACATATTCCGCACCCACGATGGCAAACATGAAGGCCTTGGGGTTGCGGTTGATGGTGCTGAAGAATACATGGCCACCGGGTTTGACCAGGGTAGCGCAGGCGCGGATCACGGATGATGGATCCGGCACGTGCTCCAGCATTTCCAGGCAGGTGACCACGTCGTATTGGCCGGCACGTTGTTCGGCAATGCGCTCTGCCGGGGTCTGCAGGTATTCCACCGCCACGCCCGCCTGCTCGGCATGAATCCTGGCTACTGCCAATGGGGCCTCGCCCATGTCGATGCCGGTCACCTCCGCGCCACGGCGGGCCATGCCTTCTGACAGGAGACCGCCGCCACAGCCGATATCGATCACTTTCTTGCCCGGCAGGCTGACGCGCTCATCGATATAGTTCAGGCGCAGCGGGTTGATGTCGTGCAGTGGGCGGAACTGGGAGTTTGGGTCCCACCACTGTTCCGCCAGGGCATTGAATTTGGCGATTTCACCTGCGTCTACGTTGGGTACGGCATTCTGGGTATCAGTCACTGCTGTCGGCTCCGGCAATCGTTTGCTGCCACTGCTTGGCATTCTTGAGGATGACGGCTTCATTCAGGGTAGTCAGTTTGCGCTCATTCATCAGGCAGCGTCCGCCTACCCAGCTATGGGTGACCTGGTCGCGGCTGGCGGCATACACCAGCTGGGCTACCGGGTCATAAACCGGCTGGGTTTCCAACCGGTTCAAATCCACCGCTACCATATCGGCCTGCTTGCCAATTTCCAGTGAACCTGTCTCGTCATCGCGGCCCAGCGCTCTGGCGCCATTGAGTGTGGCCATCTTCAGCACTTCGGCAGCGGGCAGGGCATCGGCCTGCAGGCTTACGCCTTTGGCGAGAAATGCGGCAGTGCGGGCTTCGCCGATCATGTCCAAGTCATTGTTGCTGGCGGCGCCGTCGGTACCCAGGGCCACATTGACCTTGGCCTTGCGCAGTTTTTCTACTGGCGCAAAGCCACTGGCCAGTTTCAGGTTGGATTCCGGGCAGTGGACCACGTGGGTGCCGGTTTCCGCCACCAGAGCAATTTCCTCGTCGGTGAGCTGGGTCATGTGCACTGCCAGCAGGCGCGGTGACAACAGGCCCAGCTCCTTGAGGCGAGTCAGTGGTCGCTCGCCAGTATTGCCTACCGCCATCTGGATTTCGCCAGCGGTTTCATGCACGTGCATCATCATCGGCACGTCCAGTTCTTCCGCCAGGGTCAGAACCTTCTGGAGCGGTTCATCGGACACGGTATAAGGCGCATGGGGCCCGAAACCGATCTGGATGCGCGGATCGTGGCGCCACTCATCCATGGCATCGGTGGCCAGGCGGATGTAGTCATCCGGGCCCGAACCCATGGGGGTGGGAAAATCCAGCAGCGGGCAGAACAGGGTGGCACGCAAGCCGGCTTCCACCGTGGCCTTGGCAGCGCTGGACGGGAAGAAGTACATGTCGGCAAAGGTGGTGGTGCCGGAGCGGATCATCTCCGCTGCCGCCAGGCGGGTACCTTCGTAGACAAACTGCTCGCTGACGAACTGGCCCTCGGCAGGCCAGATGTGCTTTTCCAGCCAGGTCATCAGGGGCAGGTCGTCGGCGATGCCGCGCAGCAGATTCATGGCCGCATGGGTGTGGGCGTTGACCAGCCCCGGGATCAGCAGGTGGTCGCCCAGTCTGGTCACCTCGCTGGCCTGCCACTTCTCGTCGGCCAGAGCGCTGGGCAGCAGGTCGGCAATGCGGCCGTCCTTCACAACCAGGGCATGATTTTCCAGAACGGTGCCTTCAGCAGACACGGTGGCAATCCAGCGGGCGTGGACAATCAGGTCGGCCTGATGGTCGCTCATGCGTAACTCCTTGATCGGACAGGGGGCTCACTCCCCGGACAATGGGGCGCAGTATAGCCGTTCGAGCGCGGTCTTGCTTCTTCAGAATGGGCACATTTGCGGTGTTCGCGGCCATCACGACCTGTGCTATCATCCGGTGCTTTTCCGGGCTAGATAAAGATTGAGCCCTGGAACCATGGAGTCAGCCTGAGTCCCACCTGCGGGGCTGTTGGGGATAATAAGGATCACTATGTCGGATCTCGCCAGAGAAGTTACCCCGGTAAACATTGAAGACGAACTCAAGCAGTCGTACCTGGATTACGCCATGAGCGTGATCGTCGGGCGTGCTCTGCCTGACGTGCGCGACGGCCTCAAGCCGGTACACCGCCGCGTGTTGTTCGCCATGCACGAGCTGAACAACGACTGGAACAAGCCTTACAAGAAATCCGCCCGTGTGGTCGGTGACGTGATCGGTAAATATCACCCCCATGGTGACTCTGCCGTGTACGACACCATCGTACGGATGGCGCAGCCTTTCTCCCTGCGCTACATGCTGGTGGATGGCCAGGGGAACTTTGGTTCCATCGACGGTGACTCCGCCGCGGCCATGCGTTACACCGAAGTGCGGATGTCCAAGATCGCCCACGAGCTGCTGGCGGATCTGGACAAGGAAACCGTGGATTTCGTCGATAACTACGACGGCACGGAACGCATTCCTGATGTAATGCCCACCCGGGTGCCCAACCTGTTGGTCAATGGTTCCTCGGGTATTGCCGTGGGCATGGCGACCAATATTCCGCCCCATAACCTGGGCGAAGTGGTGGATGGCTGTCTGGCGCTGATTGATGACGACAGCCTGACTCCTGACGACCTGATGGAATACATCAAGGGCCCGGATTTCCCCACCGCGGGCATTATCAATGGTCGTGCCGGCATCGTGCAGGCCTACCGGACCGGTCGTGGCCGCGTGTACATGCGCGCCCGTGCCGAGATCGAGGCCACCGACAAGAGCGGCAAAGAAGCCATCATCGTCACCGAGATTCCCTATCAGGTGAACAAGGCGCGGTTGATCGAGAAGATTGCCGAGCTGGTAAAAGACAAGAAAATCGAAGGCATCACCGAGCTGCGCGACGAATCCGACAAGGAAGGCATGCGCATCGTGATCGAGCTGCGCAAGGGCGAGAACGCGGAAGTGGTGCTGAACAATCTGTACCAGCAGACCCAGATGGAGTCGGTGTTCGGCATTAACACCGTGGCATTGGTGGATGGCCAGCCCAAGACCCTGAACCTGCGTCAAATGCTGGATGCCTTTATCCGTCACCGTCGTGAAGTGGTGACTCGCCGTACCGTATTCGAGCTGCGCAAGGCGCGCGAAAAGGCGCACCTGCTGGAAGGCTTGGCAGTGGCCCTGAGCAACATCGATCCGGTCATTGAACTGATCAAGAGCTCCCCCAGTGGTGCTGAAGCAAAAGAGAAGCTGTTGGCCAAAGGCTGGGCGCCTGGTGATGTGCTCAAGATGCTGGAGCGTGCCGGTGGCGAGAATGCTGCCCGTCCGGATGGTCTGGATGAGCAGTATGGCCTGCGTGACGATCTTTACTACCTGAGCCCGGAGCAGGCCCAGGCGATTCTTGACCTGCGTCTGCAGAAGCTGACGGGTCTTGAGCGTGAGAAGCTGATCAACGATTACCAGGAGCTGCTGGAAATCATTGCCGAGCTGATGCTCATTCTGGCGGATCCGCAGCGCCTGATGCAGGTCATCCGTGACGAGCTGAAAGCGGTCCGCGAAGAATATGCGGACGAGCGTCGTTCCGAGATCGTGGCGTCCCGCCTGGATCTCAGCATGGAAGACCTGATCGCAGAAGAAACCGTAGTGGTGACCCTGTCCAACGGGGGTTACGCCAAGATGCAGCCCATCGACACCTACCGCGCCCAGAAGCGTGGTGGGCGCGGCAAGTCTGCCGGGCAGCTGAAAGACGAGGATTATGTGGAGCACCTGCTGGTGGCAGGCACCCATGACACGTTGCTGTTGTTTACCGATGCCGGCAAGGTGTTCTGGCTGCGGACCTTTGAGCTGCCGCAAGGGGGCAGGGCGTCCCGCGGCAAGCCGATTGTGAATCTGCTACCGGCACTGGGCAACGAAGAAAAGATTACCGCCATTCTGCGACTTGATGCGGAAATGGTGCGTCAGCAGAAAGCGGACAGCGAAGAAGACGAAGAGACCATCGATGTGGAAGACGTGGTCGATGAGGCGGAAGGCGATGAGGCGGATGTGGTCGTCGATACCGTTCCCGGTCCGTTCATCTTCATGGCGACCTCCAGCGGTATCGTCAAGCGCACCCAGCTGGCCAACTTTGCCCGTCCGCGCAGCTCCGGCCTGATCGCCGTGAAACTGCAGGAAGGCGAGCACCTGGTAAACGTGGCGATCACTCAGGGCCACGAAGACGTGATGCTGGTGGCCCGTAACGGCAAGGCCGTTCGCTTCCATCAGTCCAAAGTCCGTGTCATGAGCCGTCTGGCCCGTGGTGTGCGCGGTATCAAACTGGCTGATGGCGTTGATGTGATCTCCCTGATCGTGCCGGAAGAGAATGGCCAGATCCTGACCGCCTCTGAAAAGGGCTACGGCAAGCGTACACCGCTCACCGACTACCCCACCAAGGGGCGCGGTGGTCAGGGCGTGATCGCCATGGTCATCAATGAACGTAACGGTGATCTGGTCGGCGCCACCCAGGTGTTCGGTGATGAGGACATCATGCTGATCTCCAACCAGGGCACCCTGGTGCGTACCGGTGTGGATCAGATCAGCACCTCGGGCCGTAATACCCAGGGGGTTCGTCTGATTCGTCTCGGCGATGAAGAAAAACTCTGCGGTCTGGCGACCATCCCTGAGCTGGAAGGGGCGGAGGAAGACGAAGCGCTGGAAGGCGACGAGGGTGAGGTGATTGAAGGGGAAGCGACCCCTGAAGCACCGGAGTCTGACGCCAGCGACGACGCTGAGGAGTAACACCTCAGAAGCGAGTAGCGAGTAACGAGTTTCGAAAAGCGAAAGCGCTTTTGCTTTTGAGTTTCGCAACTCGACACTCGTACCTCGCACTTCTGCTACACCCTCAACCTGATATCAGGGCAAGGGGCTGGCAGGCAGAAATGATGAGTAAAGAAATTCCCAAGCCCGGTTCCTCCGGGCTTCTTTGATTAAACGGTTTTGTCTGAACGGAGAAAGATTGATGTCCCGCGCCTATAACTTCTGTGCAGGCCCGGCGGCCTTGCCGACGGCGGTACTGGAACAGGCCCAGCAGGAAATGCTGGATTATCAGGGGATGGGCCTGTCCATCATGGAAATGAGCCACCGGGACAAGGTCTTTGTGGACATTGCCGAAAAGGCCGAGCAGGACCTGCGCGACCTGATGGGTATCAGTGATGATTATTCCGTGCTGTTCCTGCAGGGCGGGGCGTCTACCCAGTTCGCCATGATTCCCATGAATCTGTTGGGCGAAGGCGAAACGGCCGACTATATCAACACCGGGCAGTGGTCCAAGAAAGCCATCAAGGAAGCGGCGCGTTACGGCAACATCAATGTGGCCGCCAGCAGTGAGGACACCAACTTCACCACGGTGCCGCCCCAGGAAACCTGGAACCTGTCAGCCAACCCTGCGTACCTGCACTACTGCCCCAATGAAACCATTGGCGGTCTGGAGTACAGCTTTATTCCCGAGGTAGGTGACACCACTCTGGTGGCGGACATGAGCTCCACCATCCTGTCCCGTCCGCTGGACGTGAACCGCTTCGGTCTGATCTACGCCGGTGCCCAGAAGAACATTGGCCCTGCGGGTTTGACCCTGGTGATTATTCGCAAGGATCTGCTTGGCAAGGCCGGCGCGAATGTGCCCGCCATGCTCAACTACCAGACCCATGCGGACAACGGAAGCATGTACAACACGCCGCCTACCTATGCCTGGTATCTGGCTGGCCTGGTATTCGAGTGGCTGAAAAAGCAGGGTGGCGTTGCCAATATGGCAGAAATCAACCAGCGCAAGGCCGAAAAGCTGTATGGTTTTATTGATGACAGCGCCTTTTACAGCAACCCTGTTGAGAAGATCAGCCGCAGCTGGATGAATGTGCCGTTTGTGCTGGCCGACGATCGCCTGGACAAGCAGTTCCTGACCGAAGCCGATGCGGCCGGCCTGCTCAACCTGAAAGGCCACCGCAGTGTGGGCGGCATGCGTGCCAGCATCTACAACGCGGTACCGGAAGCCGCCGTGGATGCGCTGATCGCCTTTATGGCAGAGTTTGAGAAGAAACACGGCTAGACGCTTCATGCAGTACGTAACACGCCAAGCCTGATGGGGTGTTGCCGATGTGAGGCGAAGTGATGCTTTGAAAGGTGGGTAAAGCAATGGATTTGAATGGTTGGCACGAGATCGCAACGAATGTTCCCACGCCTGTTCGCGTGTTGCGTGAGGCGTGCTGCGTGCAAGCGGGGCTTTCATCATGACCGACTCATTAGACAACCTGCGTAACCAGATCGATGAGCTGGATCAGAAACTGCAGGATCTGCTCAACGAGCGTGCGACCCTGGCCCACAAGGTCGCCGAGGTGAAGATCGCCACAGACCCGAACCCGGTCTTCTATCGTCCCGAGCGCGAAGCCCAGGTGCTGCGCAAAGTGAAAGAGCGCAATCAGGGACCGTTGGATGGCGAGACCATGGCGCGTTTCTTCCGCGAGGTCATGAGTGCCTGTCTGGCGCTGGAACAACGCATGAAAGTGGCGTTCCTGGGCCCGGAAGGGACCTTCACCCAGCAGGCTGCACTCAAGCATTTTGGTCATGCAGTGGAATCGGTGCCGCTGGGCGCCATCGATGAAGTTTTTCGCGAAGTGGAGGCGGGCGCCGCCCATTACGGTGTAGTACCGGTAGAAAACTCCACCGAGGGCGTGGTCAACCACACCCTGGATACCTTTATGACCTCCGAGCTGAAAATCTGTGGCGAGGTGGAGCTGCGTATTCACCACCACTTGCTGGCGGGTCAGCATACTCAGCGTGACAAGGTTACCCGGGTCTACTCTCACCAGCAGACCCTGGCGCAATGCCGTCAGTGGCTGGATGCGCACATGCCCGGTGTGGAACGCATTGCCGTCAGCTCCAACGCCGAAGCCGCCCGTCGTCTCAGTGACGAGTGGAACGCCATGGCCATCGCCGGTGAAATGGCGGAAGAGCTGTATGGCCTGGAGGCGGTGCAGCGCAACATTGAAGATCGCCCGGATAACACCACTCGGTTCCTGATCATTGGTCGCCAGGACACCCCTGCCTCCGGCAAGGACAAGACCAGCCTGATGGTCAGCGGCAAGAACCGTCCCGGCCTGTTGTTCGAAGTGCTGGCACCGTTCCGGGATGAAGGCATCAACCTGACCCGGCTGGAATCCCGTCCGTCCCGCACGGCCAACTGGAGCTATGTGTTCTTTGTGGACTGTGAAGGGCACAAGGAAGACGGCAATCTGCAGGCGGTTCTGGACAAGCTGGAAGCGGCAGGTAACACCATCAAGCTGTTGGGTTCTTACCCCAAGGCCGTTCTCTAATGGGAGCTTGCCTGCAAGCGATTTGGTTTTGGTAAGGCAGAATCGCGAGCAGGCTCGCTCCTGCACAGGAATAGCCACTGCAGAGGCTTGTCACAACGAGGTTTTGCGTCAAACGTCCGACTTCAGACGTTCGACCCCAATCAGATAACCCCGGTGGCCAGGGTTGGCAACCAGGGGAGAAGGGAGCACACATCATGACCTGTGATTACATTCAATTAGCCAACAGCGGTATCCAGCAGCTCAAGCCCTACGAACCGGGCAAGCCCATTGAAGAATTGGAGCGGGAGCTGGGCATTACCGATATCGTCAAGCTGGCCAGCAACGAGAACCCGCTGGGTGCCAGTCACAAGGCCTTGCATGCGCTCAAGCATCTCCACGACCTGCACCTCTACCCGGACGGCGCTACCTTTTCACTGAAGGCGGCGCTGGCGGAGAAACTGGGTGTGGACAGCAATCAGCTGACCCTGGGGAATGGTTCCAACGATGTTCTGGATCTGATTGCCCGTGCTTACTTGCAGGAAGGCGACGAGGCGATTTTTTCCGAGTATGCCTTTGCGGTTTATCCCATCGTGACGCTGGCGTGCAATGCCAGGCCGGTACAGGTGCCTTCCAACCTGTTTGGCCATGATCTGGCCGCCATGGCGGAGGCGGTGACCGATCGCACCCGGGTGATTTTCGTGGCCAACCCGAATAACCCCACGGGCACCTGGTTCAACGCCCATGCGCTGGACGAGTTCCTGTCGCGGATTCCCGAGCGGGTGATTGTGGTGGTGGACGAAGCCTATTTCGAATACGTGGAAGAGAGTCATTACCCCAATGGCATTGAGCGGCTGGGCAAGTACCCGAATCTGATCGTTACCCGCACCTTCTCCAAGATCTACGGTCTGGCAGGGTTGCGCGTAGGCTACGGCGTTTCCAGTCCTGAAATCGCCGACGTGCTTAACCGGGTGCGCCAGCCATTCAATGTGAATACTCCTGCGCAGGCTGCTGCAGAAGCCGCTCTCCAGGACGATGACCATATCGAAAACTCCCGCAGCGAGAATACCTCCGGCCTGGTTCAGATCGCCGAAGGGCTGCAGGCACTGCATCTGGAGCAAATTCCCTCGGTGGCCAATTTTATTGCCTTCGACTGTGGTCAGCCGGCACTTCCGGTCTACGAAGGGCTGCTGAAGGAAGGCGTCATCGTGCGTCCGCTGGGTGGCTACGGCATGCCCAATCACCTGCGTGTGACCGTGGGTACCAGCCGCGAGAATGAGCGCTTCCTGGAGGCACTCAAACATGTGTTGCAGGATCTGGCCGATGGGTAGTCGCAAATACGCTCCTACGGAGAGGCGAGATGTCTGAACCCATCTTCAATCGCATCGCCATCATCGGTCTCGGCCTGATCGGTGGCTCCTTTGCTGCAGCTGCCCGTGAAAATGGCCTGGCGCGCTCCATCGTGGCCGGCTCCCGCTCGGCGCGTACCCTGGAGCAGGGCATTGCGCTCGGTGTGGTGGACGAAGGAAGCCAGGACCTGGCTGCCGCCGTGGACGGCGCCGACCTGGTGTTCGTCTCCACCCCGGTATCGACCATGGGCAAGGTGCTGGCGGCACTGAAGCCGGGCCTCTCCCGTACCGCCATCGTGACCGATGGTGGCAGCGTCAAAGGTAACGTGATCACGGCAGCCCGTGAGGCGCTGGGTGAACATTTCCCCCGTTTCGTGCCGGGCCACCCCATTGCTGGCAAGGAAAAGAGTGGGGTGACTGCAGCCGATGCCTCCCTGTACCGGGATCACCGTGTGATTCTGACTCCCTCCGATGAGACGGACCCGGCGGCGACCGCTAAAGTGCGCGCCATCTGGACCGGCATGGGCGCGGAAGTGCTGCAGATGTCGCCGGGGTATCACGACCAGGTGCTGGCGGAGACCAGTCATTTGCCCCACCTGCTGGCATTCTCGCTGGTGGACACACTGGCCCGGCAGGGGGATTCCAATGAGATTTTCCGCTATGCTGCCGGCGGTTTTCGGGACTTCACCCGGATCGCCAGCTCCGACCCGGTCATGTGGCATGACATCTTCCGGGAGAACAAGGTCGCTCTGTTGCAGGCGCTGGGCCTGTTCAGCGATGGCATTGATCGCTTCCGAGAGGCGGTGGAAAACGGCGATTCCGATGCCCTGATGGGGATCATGACCCGGGCCAATACGGCACGGGCTCACTTTATGGCCATGAACGGGCGCACTTCCTATACTCGCGCCCTACATTCAGGTGACGACACAACCATGACAGACTCAAGCAAGGCCAACCCGACCTACGTAATGACGCCGGGTGGCAAGCTCAATGGCCGCATTCGCGTGCCGGGCGACAAATCCATGTCCCATCGCTCCATCATGCTGGGTTCCCTGGCAGACGGCGTGACCGAGGTAGAAGGCTTCCTGGAAGGGGAAGATGCCCTGGCGACGCTGCAGGCATTCCGCGACATGGGGGTCGTGATCGAAGGCCCCAACAACGGTCAGGTGACCATCCATGGGGTTGGTCTGCACGGCCTCAAGGCGCCCAGCAAGCCGCTGTACATGGGCAATTCCGGTACTTCCATGCGCCTGCTCACGGGCTTGCTGGCCGGTCAGGCCTTTGATGTGGAACTCACGGGGGACGCGTCCCTGTCCAAGCGGCCCATGGAGCGCGTGGCCAAGCCGCTGCGTGACATGGGTGCCCAGATCACGACCGGCAACGAAGGGCGTCCGCCGGTGCGCATTCGCGGTGGCCAACCCCTCAAGGCGATTCATTACGATCTGCCCATGGCCTCTGCCCAGGTGAAATCTGCGGTGCTGTTGGGCGGCCTGTATGCCGAGGGCGAAACCTCGGTCACCGAGCCGGCACCTACCCGTGATCACACCGAACGCATGTTGGGTGGCTTTGGTTATGACGTGCGCCGCGATGGCGCCACCAGCGCTCTGCAAGGCGGTGGCAAACTCACCGCCTGCAAACTGGAAGTGCCTGCCGATATCTCTTCCGCCGCGTTTTTCCTGGTGGGTGCCTCCATCGCCGAGGGCAGTGAAGTGACCCTGCCTCATGTGGGTATCAACCCAACCCGTACCGGCGTGATCGACATTCTCAAGCTGATGGGCGCCGATATCCGTCTGGAAAACCAGCGTGATGCCGGCGGCGAGCCAGTGGCCGATATCGTGGTCAAGTCTGCGCCGCTGAAGGGTATCGAGATCCCGGAAGAGCTGGTGCCCCTGGCCATTGACGAATTCCCGGCCATTTTCATTGCCGCCGCCTGCGCCGAGGGCGACACCGTCCTGCGCGGTGCCGAAGAGCTGCGCGTCAAGGAATCCGACCGTATCCAGGTCATGGCCGATGGCCTGGCGGCTCTGGGTGTGGATCACGAGGTCTTTGACGACGGTATTCGCATCACCGGTGGCGCATTCGGCGGCGGTGAGATCCAGTCCCACGGCGATCACCGTATCGCCATGAGCTTTGCCATGGCGTCCCTGCGCGCCCAGGGCACCATCACCATCCATGACTGCGCCAATGTGGCCACCAGCTTCCCGGGCTTCGCCCAGCTGTCTGCCCATGCTGGTCTCCAGCTGGAGGAAAAATGACGGAAACCGCCGTACTGACCATCGACGGGCCGGTTTCCTCCGGTAAAGGCACCGTGGCCCGGCGGGTGGCTGCCCGCTTGGGTTGGCACCTGCTGGATTCCGGTGCGCTCTATCGGGTTCTGGGCTATTACGCAAGAAATCAAGGGGTTGCGCTGGATGATGAGGCGGCGCTGGTGCCGTTGGCCAAAGCCCTGCCAGTGCGATTTGTGGAGAGCCAGGGCGATACAGCCGTGATTCTGGACGGCGAAGACGTTTCCAACATCATCCGCCAGGAAAGTGTTGGCGAGCTGGCCAGCCAGGTGGCGATCCTGCAGCCGGTGCGCGATGCCTTGCTGTCCCGCCAGCAGGCATTTGCCGAATCCCCGGGGCTGGTGGCCGATGGCCGCGATATGGGCACCGTGGTGTTTACCCAGGCTCCCCTCAAGATTTACCTCACTGCCAGCGCTGAAGAGCGCGCCAGACGGCGCTTTGAGCAGTTGAAGGAAAAGGGGTTTGGTGCTACCCTCGCGACCCTTGTTGAGGACATCCGCACCCGGGATGACCGTGACATGAACCGTGAGGTGGCGCCACTGCGCCCGGCAGACGATGCCGTGGTCATTGATTCCACCACGCTTTCGGTTGATGACGTGGTAAACCGGATTCTCGACGAGGCTGCCGCCCGCCAGCTGGCGTAAGGCAGTCAACACCTATCGAAACCCTTCGGCAATATCTGTCGCGGGGTATTTCTGATTCTGTGTCCAAGCGGCTGATCTGTCACTCCCTCACAAAGTAAGCCAGCTGGGGAGGGCGGGTCCAACTACTCATAACCCATGTCTGCTGGTTGGCATGTGAATGTAAACAGAGAGAAACATGACTGAATCTTTTGCTGATCTTTTTGAAGAAAGCCTTAAGGACCTCGACGTTGCTCGTGGCTCCATCATCAAAGGCACCGTGGTATCCATCGACAGCGATTGGGTAACTGTTAACGCGGGCCTGAAATCTGAAGGCATCATTGCTCGTGACGAATTCATCAACGAGGCAGGTGAACTGGAAATCGCCGAAGGCGATGAAGTAGATGTAGCCGTAGACGCCATCGACGATGGCATGGGCTTCACTCGCCTGTCCCGTGAAAAAGCCAAGCGCGCCGAAGTATGGGGCGACCTGGAAAAAGCTTTCGACGACGACGAGATCGTAAAAGGTCAGATTTCTGGCAAGGTAAAAGGCGGTTTCACTGTGGACATCGGTCCGATCCGCGCCTTCCTGCCGGGCTCTCTGGTAGACATTCGTCCGGTGCGCGATGTTGCTCACCTGGAAGGCAAAGAGCTGGACTTCAAAGTCATCAAGCTGGATCCCAAGCGCAACAACGTGGTTGTATCCCGTCGTGCGGTAATGGAAGCTGAGCACTCTCAAGAGCGTGAGCAGCTGCTGGAATCCCTGCAGGAAGGCATGGAAGTCAAGGGTATCGTGAAGAACCTGACCGACTACGGTGCGTTCGTAGACCTGGGCGGTATCGACGGCCTGCTGCACATCACCGATATGGCCTGGAAGCGCATCAAGCATCCGAGCGAAATCGTGGAAGTTGGCCAGGAAATCGACGTCAAGGTACTGAAGTTCGACCGCGAGAAGATGCGTGTATCCCTGGGTCTGAAGCAGCTGGGCGAAGATCCGTGGCACGACATCGTGGGCAAGTACCCGGAAGGTGCCAAGGTGAAGGCCAAGGTAACCAACCTGACCGACTACGGCTGCTTCGCCGAGATCGAGGAAGGTGTAGAGGGTCTGGTTCACGTATCCGAAATGGATTGGACCAACAAGAACATCCACCCGTCCAAGGTTGTAGAGATCGGCGACGAAGTGGAAGTGATGATCCTGGACATCGACGAAGATCGTCGTCGTATCTCCCTGGGTATCAAGCAGTGTCAGTCCAACCCGTGGGATGCCTTCGAGCAGAAGTACCAGAAAGGCGAGCGCATTTCCGGCAAGATCAAGTCCATCACTGACTTCGGTATCTTCATCGGTCTGGAAGGCGGTATCGACGGTCTGGTGCACCTGTCCGACATCTCTTGGGAAGAGCAGGGCGAAGACGCTGTGCGTAACTTCAACAAGGGTGACGAGCTGGAAACCGTGGTTCTGTCCATCGATGCAGAGCGCGAAAGAATTTCCTTGGGTATCAAGCAGTTGACAGACGATCCGTTTGCTCAGTATGTTGCTGCTAACGACAAGGGCGCAATTGTTAAGGGCAAGGTCATTGCGGTAGACGCGAAAGCGGCCACCGTGGAGCTGGCTGAGAACGTCGAAGGTACCCTGCGTGCCAGCGAAATCAGCCGTGACCGTGTCAACGATGCGACCGAAGTGCTCAACGTGGGCGACGAAGTAGAAGCCAAGATCGTCAACGTTGATCGCAAGAACCGTGTACTGAGCTTGTCCATCAAAGCGAAGGATCAGGCTGATGAGCGTGAGGCCCTGGACACCCTGTCTGAACAGCAGGATGCCAATGCGCCGAAGACCATCGGTGATCTGATCAAGCAGCAGATGGAAAACAGCAACGAGTCTTAATCGGCTCCTCCCGAGGGGCCGGCAATAATGCCGGCCCCACTGGGCTGGGAGCCCAGGGAGCAAGCTGTAATGGCGTTAACCAAGTCTGAACTGATTGAGCGTATAGCCGACCGACAGTCCCAACTGTCGCCCAAGGATGTGGAACTGGCAGTTAAAACGCTGATCGAGGAAATGGCCGATTCCCTGGCCGGCGGAGGTCGTATCGAAATACGCGGCTTCGGCAGTTTTTCCCTTCATTTCCGCGCCCCCCGAGTGGGACGCAATCCCAAAACCGGTGCCAGCGTCGAGCTGCACGGTAAGTATGTTCCCCATTTCAAGCCTGGCAAGGAATTGCGCGAACGCGTCAATGAATCTCTGCAGCTGGAAGGCAGTGAGAACCAGGACTCCGATGGTAGCCAGGCTGCGGCCAGCTGACCGCTCCATGCTGTAACCGGCGAGGGCCGGAGAGAGGAACCCCGACATGCGTAACCTGTATCGCATCCTGGTGATTCTGGCTGTGGTGGCCGTCTTCTTTATCGCATTTCTTTTCGTTACCAGTAACCGTGATCTGGTCACCCTGGATTTGCTGGTGGACCAGTGGCACTGGGAAGTGTCTCTTGGCGTGTTGGTGATTGGTGTGTTGGCAATCGGTCTACTGGCTGGCCTGCTGGCCGGTATCGGCCTGCGTGGTCTCAAGAGCCTGTTTTCATGAATGAATCCCTGTGGTTGATCCCGTTCTTCTTCGTTGCCATCGGAGCGGGGTTCTTTCTTGGCCGGCGCGAGAGCAAGCGCCGCCAACGTCGCCGCATGGCCTCCCTGTCCAAGGATTATGTGGCCGGCATCAACTTCTTCCTCAATGAAGAGCCCGACAAGGGCATTGAAGCTCTGCTGAAGGGGCTCGACGTGGGTGAGGAAGGTCTGGATACCCATCTGGCCCTGGGCCGCCTTTTTCGCAAGCGTGGTGAGTTTGATCGCGCCGCCCAGCTGCACACCCATTTGCTGGAGCATGGCGAGTACACCCGGGCCGTACAGGAAGAAATTCAGCTGGAACTGGCCCAGGACTACCTGGCCAGTGGCATCTTTGATCTGGCCGAGCAGGTCCTGCTGGAGATGCTCGATCAGAACTGTGATGCCAAGGATGAAGTCTGCAGCCAGCTGATGGGCCTGTACGAACAGGAACGGGACTGGATCAATGCCATCAGCATGGGCGAGCGACTGGTGCGCAGCCGTCCGGAGCTGGCCTCTGTGCTGGCCCAGTACTGCTGTGAGCAGGCAGAAAACCTCAAGCGTGACAAAGAAATCAGTCCCGCCCGGCGCATGCTGCGCAAGGCGCTGTCACTGGATGAAAAGTGTGTGCGTGCCAGCTTCCAGGAAGGTGAACTGGAAATGGACGAGCAGAACTGGGATGCCGCCATCCAGGCCTTCCAGCGCATCTGGGTGCAGGACAGCGACTACTTCGATGAGGTGCTCGACAAACTGCGAACCTGTTTTGATGCCCAGGAAAAGAGCGAAGACTTTATCCAGATGCTGGCTGACTACAGTGCCGAGAAGCCCAGCACCAGCCGTATCCTGCTGCTCTCAGAAGCGCTGAAAGAGCGCTACGGGGACAAGGAAGCCGCCGATTTCATCGGTGAATATATGAAGGCCAATCCTTCCGTGCGCGGCCTCAACAAGATCCTCGACATGAGTCTGGCGGGCATTGTTGAAGGCGAAACCCGCGAGCACCTGGATGCCCTGCGCCAGCTGTCCGAAAAGCTGGTCAACAACAAGAGCCTGTACAAATGCCGCCGCTGCGGTTTTGAAACCCCACTGATGCAATGGCGCTGCCCAAGCTGCAAACGCTGGGGCACCATCAAGCCTGTAGTGAAGGAAGTTTAGAAGCCGCTACAAGCTTCAAGCTACAAGCTACAAGGAAAGAGAAGGCTCAACCCACAGGCATTTGCAGGAACTTGCCTGCAAGTGAAAGCTCCATCGCTAATGAAGAGTGGCTCCTACGGCCCGGAACACACTCTTGCGCATCCCCCGTAGGAGCCCATGCTCGCATGGCGATCCACCGCCAGAGCCCGATCGCCATGCAAGCATAGCTTCTACAAAAAGCGGTGAACTCCTGAGGGAATTTGCCTGCAAGTGAAACCTTCATCGCTAACAGAGAGGCTCCCACGGCCGGGAACACGCACTTACGCATCCCCCGTAGGAGCTCATGCTCGCATGGCGATCCGATCGCCAGAGGTTGATCGCCATGCAAGCATAGCTCCTACAAAAAGCGGTGAACTCCTGTGGTGGCCTGCCGGCAAGTGAAACCTTCATCGCTAACGAAGAGTGGCTCCCACGACCGGGAACACACTCTTGCGCATCCCCCGTAGGAGCCCATGCTCGCATGGCGATCCACCGCCAAAGCCCGATCACCATGCAAGCATAGCTCCTACAAAAAGCGGTGAACTCCTGTGGGAATTTGCCTGCAAGTGAAACCTGCATCGCTAACCGAGGGGCGCCCTCGGCCGGGAACACGCACTTACGCATCCCCCGTAGGAGCCCATGCTCGCATGGCGATCCACCGCCAGAGGTTGATCGCCATGCAAGCATAGCTCCTACAAAAAGCGGTGAACTCCTGTGGTGGCCTGCCTGCAAGTGAAACCTGCATCGCTAACCGAGGGGCGCCCACGGTCGGGAACACACTCTTACGCATCCCCCGTAGGAGCCCATGCTCGCATGGCGATCCATCGCCAAAGCCCGATCGCCATGCAAGCATAGCTCCTACAAAAAGCGGTGAACTCCTGTGGGTGCCCTGCACGCGACACCTGCATCGCTAGCAGAGGGGCGCCCACGTTCGGGAACACACTCTTGCGCATCCCCCGTAGGAGCCCATGCTCGCATGGCGATCCACCGCCAAAGCCCGATCGCCATGCAAGCATAGCTCCTACAAAAAGCGGCGGACTCCTGTGGGAGCTTGCCTGCAAGCGAAACGCCCACTGCCAGCAGGCTGGCAGCCACGGTCTGTAACCCGTTACCGCGCACCCCGTATTACCGCTCCCCATTGTTGAACCGCTTCCGCGCAGCGCCTACCATACCCCCGCCTACCCACCACTCAGGAAATTGCCATGCCCATTACCAGCCCCGTTGTTGTTGCTCTGGATTACCCTGATCAGGCACAGGCCCTGGCCATGGCGGATCAGCTGGATCCGGCCAAGGTGCGGGTGAAGGTGGGCAAGGAAATCTTTACCCGCAGTGGTCCGGCGGTGGTGGATGCGCTGCACGGCAAGGGCTTTGAGGTGTTTCTCGATCTCAAATTCCACGATATCCCCAACACCGTGGCCGGTGCGGTGTCTGCGGCTGCGGATATGGGGATCTGGATGGTGAATGTGCATGCCAGTGGTGGCCAGCGCATGATGGAAGCGGCGGCCAATGCCATTGCCAACCACGCCAGCCGCCCCTTGCTGATCGCCGTCACCGTGCTCACCAGCATGGAAGCCTCGGACCTTGAGCAGGTGGGTATCGTCGATGCCCCGGAAGTGCAGGTACGCCGCCTGGCGGAACTGTCCAGGGCCTCCGGCATGGATGGCGTGGTGTGTTCCGCCCGGGAAGCCGCCATGCTCAAGGAAGCCTGTGGCAAGGACTTTGCGCTGGTCACCCCGGGGATTCGTCCGGTTGGCGCGGATGCTGGCGACCAGCGTCGGGTATTGACGCCGCTACAGGCCCGCGACGCGGGCGTGGATTACATGGTCATCGGCCGCCCGATCACTCAGGCCGCACAACCTACAGCGGTAGTGGACGAAATATTACAGAGCCTTTCCTGAAGCGCTGACACGCATTGCCCCCACGGGCTGATAACCCCTCGTGGATAACCCTTTTATGGTGCTTTCTCCAACAACAAGGAGATCTACCATGAAAGGAATCCAGATCGTATTCGCCGTTATCCTGCTGGCCTTTGCCGGCCTGTCCCAGGCGGTGGAAGTGACCCCGGTCACCAATGCGGCCACCGAGCAAGCGGCGGAGAAGGCTTCCAGCCTGATCAACCTCAACACCGCCGACGCGGAACAGCTGCAGGCACTGAAAGGGGTTGGCCCGAAAACCGCCCAGTCCATTATCGAGTGGCGGGAGGCCAATGGTCCTTTCACCAGTGTGGATCAGTTGCTGGCCATCAAAGGGATTGGCGAGAAGACCCTGGCCAAAATGCAGGGGCAGCTGACGATCCAGTAAGGCGTTGACGGGGGTAAACGAAGAGCGCCACTGCGGGGGAGCAGTGGCGCGGATGCCCTTGAAGGGTCGGGAGATTACTCGGTGGTATCGT
Source organism: Alcanivorax sediminis (assembly GCF_009601165.1). Lineage (NCBI taxonomy): Bacteria > Pseudomonadati > Pseudomonadota > Gammaproteobacteria > Oceanospirillales > Alcanivoracaceae > Alcanivorax > Alcanivorax sediminis. Next base: position 2,050,731 of record NZ_WIRE01000001.1, read on the forward strand.
CCGGGTCTTCCGGGGCGTCTACCACAGCCACATTACTGCTGTCCCGGGGGTGACCAGCGGAATGGGGTTCGGCTTCATTGCTGTCACCGCTATCTTCTTCCGGGCCCGGGTGCCCCTGGGTCTTTTCCTTGCTGGCTTTTTCCGCCTGGGCTTCCACTTCCTCCGTGGACTTCACTTCCCCGATGCGGAAGGCCGCAAAACCGGCATGTACCACCTGGTTCACCGCCATGCCCAGTACCCGCCCATCATAGGGTGCGATAATGGCGCTACCGGTGTTGCTGATGGGGTCGGTAACCGTGCCGAGGATTTCCCCTTTCTTGACCTTGTCGTTCAGCTTCACTTCCGAAAGCAAAATGCCGCCCTGGGCTGCACGAATCCATTCCGATTCGAAAAACACGGGCTGTGGCGCGCTCCAGAAACGGCTGGCTTTACGCATCTTCAGGTTTTCCAGCAGTGTCTCCATGGCCTGCAGGCCATAGTTCACTGCCTGGGGCTCAAGCCGGTTGGGGCCGCCGGCCTCCATGGTCACGGAGATGATACCGTCCTTCACCGCCGCATCGCGCAGCATGCCTGCCACGCCCGGGCTGTGCAGCACGGTCATGCCGCCAAAATGCTTGGCAAAGGCCACCACATCCGGGTTGTCCAGATCCGCGCGTAACTGAGGCAGGTTGACCCGCTTCTGGGACCCGGTATGCAGATCCACCAGATAATCGCAGTGGCTGACAATATTGCTGTACAGGGAGTGGGCCACGCGGGCAGCGGCACTGCCCTTGCGGGTGCCGGGGAAGTAGCGGTTCAGATCGCGGCGGTCGCTCAGGTAACGGCTGCCGTTACGGAAACCGTCCAGATTTACAATCGGCACCCCGATCACGGTACCGGCCAGTTGGTCCGGTTCCAGTTCATACATCAGCCGGCGAACCATCTCGATGCCGTTGAGTTCGTCACCGTGAATGGCGGCGGTCAGGCAGAGCAGGGGGCCGGGTTTGGTGCCATGGGCTACCAGCACCGGTACCGGTGTGGCAATGGACGCGAAAGACTGATCCGGCGTCCAGTGCAGGGTCGCAAAGCTGCCGGGTTCCACGGTCCGGTTGAGCAGGGCCAGGGCGGTTTGCTGCGGCTGCGGCTCACTGGCCACATCCCCATCCTCTGACTGGACCGCATGGGCAGGCTTGGTGGGCGCCGGATGGTCCGTCTCCTGCTGGCGCTCCACCGCGCGTTCTTCGTCTTCTACCTCGGTGGCCAACACCGGGCCAGCAGCCAGCATCAGGCTGATACCGAGAATACCCAGATAGCGGATCGATGATTGCACAACCACTCCTTCAAAAAATCAGCCGAGCTGGTCCAGTTCGTCCCAACGCGCGTAGGCAGCTTCCAGCGCGGTTTGCAGCTCGGTTTGTTGCTGTTGGGCGGCAGTGATCTCGGCCGGTTCGCCCTTGTAGAACGCCGGGTCGGACATGCGTGCCTGTACCGCTTCCAGATCGCCTTCCAATTGTTCAATGGTAGCGGGGAGCTGATCCAGCTCCCGCTGATCCTTGTAGGACAGCTTCTTGCGTTTGGGCGCGTCGTCGTTGGCCGGTGCCGCCGGCTTCTCGGCTTTGACGGGCTTTTCCTTCACAGGTTCCGGCCGTTGACGAATCCAGTCCTGATATCCGCCCACATAGCTGTTTATGTGACCGTGTTCGAAAACCAGTGTGGAGGTCACCACATTATCGATGAACTCCCGGTCGTGGCTGACCAGCAGCAGGGTGCCCTGATAGTTCATCAGCTGCTCTTCCAGCAGCTCCAGGGTCTCCGCATCCAGGTCGTTGGTGGGCTCATCGAGCACCAGCAGGTTGAACGGCTTGGTGAACAACTTGGCCAGCAGCAGACGGTTACGCTCACCGCCAGAGAGAGACTTCACCGGCTGGCGCACCCGGCCGGGATCGAACAGGAAATCCTGCAGGTAGCCAATCACATGCTTGTTCTGACCGTTCAGGGTGATCACATCGGAGCCTTCGGCCACGTTGTCGATCACACTCTTTTCTTCGTCCAGGGTATCGCGCAGCTGGTCGAAGTAGGCCACCTGCAGCTGGGTGCCGATCTTCAGCGTGCCGCTATCCGGTTTGAGGCGATCCAGCAACAGACGAATCAGGGTAGACTTGCCGCAGCCGTTGGGGCCAAGAATGCCCACCCGGTCGCCGCGCATCAGCGTTACCGAGAAATCCTTCACGATCTGCTTGCCGCCCACGGCGTAGCTCAGGTTTTCCGCTTCCACCACGATCTTGCCGGAGTTATCGCTGCTCTGGATGGTCAGGCTGGCGGTGCCGGTGCGGTTGCGGCGCTGGGCAAACTCATCGCGCATGGCCTTCAGGGCCCGTACCCGGCCTTCATTACGGGTGCGGCGGGCCTTGATGCCCTGGCGGATCCACTTTTCTTCCTGGCTGAGTTTCTTGTCGAACTCCGCATTGGCTTTCTCTTCCGCATCCAGCGCGGCCTGTTTGCCGCTCAGGTACTTCTCATAGCTGCCGGGCCAGCTGGTCAGCTTGCCACGGTCCAGCTCGATGATGCGGGTGGCCAGGGCGCGGATAAAGGCCCGGTCGTGGGAGATGAACACCAGCGTCGCGCCATAGTTCTTCAGGAACTCTTCCAGCCACTGGATGGATTCCATATCCAGATGGTTGGTGGGCTCGTCGAGCAGCAGAATATCCGGTTCCTGGACCAGTGCCCGGGCCAGCAGCACACGGCGCTTCATGCCGCCGGACAGCCCGGCAAACTGCATGTCGCCATCCAGGTTCAGTTTTGACAGGGCGGTCTCAACCCGTTGTGACAATTGCCACGCGCCACGGGCTTCAATCTCGCTACTGAGCTTCTCGAAGCGGGCCAGCACCTTGTCATCGCCGTCGGCCAGCTGGTGACTCAGCTCGGCATGCTCACTCAGCAGCGCACCATGCTCGCCCAGCCCCTGGGACACCATGAAATGCACACTGTGATCCTGGTCGTCCGGCACTTCCTGTTCCAGCCGGGCGATGCTCAGCCCCTGGGTCTGTTCAATGTGGCCATCGTCCGCCTGGATCTCCCCGGCGATCACCTTCATCAGGGTGGACTTGCCCGCCCCGTTACGGCCAATCAGACACAGACGTTCGCCGCTGTCGATGGAGAGGTTCACATGGTCCAGCAAGGCCTGCTGGCCATAGCTGAGCTGTATTTCGCGAAGCGTGAGTAAAGGCATACTTTGGTGTGGTCAAATATGTGAGTATTGCGAGGCTGAGTTGCAAGCTACAAGCCTCAAGCTGCAAGGCGCGATTGAGACTGGGTGATATTTCAACGCCTGCGCCCGCGCACAGAGTCAGGGCGCGGAGCAAGTCGGTATCACGGGTACGGCATAACGCGCGCCTTGTAGCTTGAGGCTTGTAGCTCGAAGCTGTAATTGAACGCGCAGTGTAGCAGCTTGTTACTGCCCTGTACTGGCCCAATTGCGGGGTGGTGGGGCAGTCTTTGGGGGAATGGAGGAGGGATCCTGTGACAGAATTTTTACGCGAACGTTATGAAGAAGTGGACCTGACGCCGGGGCAGGGCAAGATCACCGCTACGGTGTCGATCGGTCTTGGCCTCCTGGCGCTGATGGGCAGCTTCTGTTTTCTCTATCCGGAGATTTTCACCACCCCGGAATTCCGGGGCTTCTACGATGCGCAGGTGCTGCGTATGGCGCTGTTTATTGGCATCGGCATCGGCTTTATCTGCGGCTTCTTCAGCGTGTTCCGGCATCAGGAAAAACGCTACGGTATCATCGGTATGGTGCTCGCCTGCATGGCGGCGCTGATCGGTTCTGGCCGGCTTGATGTGCCGCCGGTGGATGGCCGTAGCCTCTACGCCGGGCTGGACTATTTTATTCTTACCTTGCTGGTGCTGGCGCTGGTATTCATTCCGCTGGAGCGGGCTTTTCCCAAAGACCCGCAGCAAAAGACGCTGCGCGGCGGCTGGATCACCGACATGAAGTACTTCCTGTTCAGCCATGTGGGCCTGCAGCTGATCAGTTTCTTTACCGTTATCCCGATTCAGGTGTACCTGCACGACAGGGTGGATGTGGGCTTCCAGCAGGCCATTGCCAGCCAGCCCCTGTGGCTGCAGTTTATCGAAATTTTGATCGTCATCGATCTGGGCAGCTACTGGATTCACCGCGCTTTCCACGAAGTGCCCTGGCTGTGGAAATTCCACGCCGTGCATCACTCCACCACCCAGATGGACTGGCTGGCGTCCTCGCGTTTGCATGTGGTGGAAATCATTGCCAACCGCTTCGTGGGCTACCTGCCCATCTTCATTCTCGGTTTTGCGCCATCTGCGGTGTATGCGTATCTGGTCTTCGTGTCGTTCCACGCCATCTTTATCCATGCCAACGTGCGCTTCCGCTTTCCGGGTATCCGTTGGCTCATCGCCACCCCGGAATTCCATCACTGGCACCATTCCTCGGAAGACGAAGCCGTCGATAAAAACTACGCGGCCTTCCTGCCCATCTACGATAAACTGTTCGGCACCCTGATCATGCCCAGGCACCTGGCCGCCGAGTACGGCACCCGTGCCAGCACCCAGGTGCCGGAAGGCGTGGTCAAACAGTTCCTGTTCCCGTTCCGCCGGGGCTAAACCGCGATACCCGTAGGAGCCTGCCTGCAGGCGATTTTCACCATCGCCAGCAGGCATGCCCTGAAGGGCACAGGGAGCTCCTACGAAATGATGAAGAGCCAATATGGAAGACGTAATCGAACTGCTGCGCGAACGCCACGACGGTGGCCTGGTCGCCCTGGAGTTACCGGACGAAGACCGCCTGGTAGAAATCGAAGAGCAACTGCTGATTTCGTTGCCCGGTGACTACAAGGGGTTTTTGCTCAACGCCAGCGACATCGTCTGTGGCAGCCTCGAGCCGGCCACCGTGATGGACGACTACGCCCACAACTTCCTGCCGGAAATGGCCGCCAACGCCTGGGACCAGGGTATGCCTCGCTACCTCATCCCCGTCTGCGAAGCCCCCGAAGGCATCTATGCCATGTCCCAGGAAGGCAGCGTGCTGCTTTGGCAGCCCGGCAACGGCATCAGTGAAGAGGAAGAGTGGGGGAGTATCTGGCAGTGGGCGCGGGAAATCTGGCTGGAAAGTTAGCTACAGCGTCGCTGTAGGAGCTTGCCTGCAAGCGATCCGAGCGACAAGCGAGGAAAAACGGTTTCGAGTTACGAGAAGCGAGTTTCGAAAGGCAAAACAGAACAATGCGTTCTGGTGAAAGGTTTTCGCAACTCGAAACACGTCACTCGCGTCTCGACCCTTCGCACCTCAAGCGGTGCTCCTACATCCCCGCCAAATCCAGCTCATTATTAATCAACACCACACACTGCGATGCAAACAGCATGGTCGGCCCCAAGCTGATCTTTTCTGCCCCCAGCCGCTTCAGGCTGTTGAAGCTCTTCTTCGGCATGGGAATGTGATCGGTGAGCAGGAAGCAGGGCTTCTCGGCAAACGCCAGCTCGCGAATGGGCTCACCCTTCGGATCCATCATATACAGCTGATGGCCCTCCTCGGCTAATTCCTTCACCAGCTTCTCGAAGCTGACCGTGCGCACGCTAATACCGCTCTCTACCGCCTTCATCTGCTCCTTGCCCATGCCTGCAGAGGCATCCAGCGCCCGCACCACCTTGGCCAGCAGCGCCTGCTCATGAAAGCCACCAATATCCCGCATCTCCGCGGCCACGAAGGTGAGGGTGCGCGAATAGTCCTGGGTGCTCTCCAGCACCAGATGCACCACCACATCGTCCCGGTGAGACTGCGCCACAAAGATCGCATTCATCAAGGTATGGGCCAGGATCTCGCTGTGGGCATCACCACCCACATTGGCAAGCAGGGTCTGGCTGTTGGTAGAGGCAGCACGGGCGCGGAGGACAAAGGTACGCATTATCTGGGGCTCTGGAGAATGTGGAAGGATTGTACATCAGACGGTTATCGGGCGTGGAGACATGGCTATGGAGGGATAGCAGCGCCAGTTTTCAACGGAACCTTCCTTTGAACTCCGTGTAAGACATTGGCTATTTCACTCTAACTGATTGATATGAGAGTATTTTGATATGTGAACGAAGAGGGTGGCTCGGAGTTATACGGAACCGAGTTATAAGGAACGTTCTAATGAATTCGCTGTTAGATTTTCGCCGTGCAAGGAGCAATATCAGTGCACAAGAATCTGGTTCAATCGAGGTTCCTTTTTGAGAAGGCGCAAATCCTCTGGGAGCCTTACCGTGATATTTCAAACGGTTTGGTTGTTAGCCTCTTACAAGATGCTGCGGAACTGGCTATGTGGGCGATAGTTAACAAAAAGTCCGTTCAGGTGAAAGATAAGGATGGATTTGTATCTATTCTGGACAAGGTAGGCTCAGAGGTTGGTGATCTTTATGGGAAAGCTCAGATTATTGAGATCAACAAGTCTCGTGTTGCTTTCAAGCACTATGGACTGTCCCCGTCACCCTCGGATATTCCGAGATTTATTGAAGGCGCAAGGTTCTTTTTAAAAGAGAACGTCCGAGCTTATATCGGATTAGATTTCAACGCTGTGTCTCTTGCGGACGAAGTTCCCGATATTGAAATCAGAAATTTTATCAAGAATTCAGAACAATGCCGGGATGACGGCAACTTTGATGACGCGCTTGTCCAGGTTAGCTTGGCGTTTCAGCGAATTCTGCATGTGGCTCAGAATGATTTGTTTGGCAGTATGCCACGCTTCGATAAAGCTGATCGCCTTTTCCCGCAAGACTCACAGGAAGAGGCAAGAGAATTAATATCGAGTTTCGGGGATTTTTGGGAGGTTTTTTGCAAGAATAATGCGATGTTAACGTTGGGTGTCGATCGCGAACTCCTCGGCGAGATTGAAGCTAGGCGAGTTACCGTAAATGTTTCTGAAGGTGGCAAAACGCTTGGAGTCTACAGGCACAATAAGACCGAAAGTACTATGGAGAATGTCAATTTCCTTATTTCAAACGTTACCGAAATAGCGCGCCGAGCTCCTTAAGGACGATGACGTTTATTGCGCACGCTGTGCAGGAAACAGCCTAACTAGTGCAGGCACGGCGACGCCCTCTCCATTACGCCTTCGGCTCCATTCCAAGGGCGCGCATGCTGCAAACGTTAGCTCTACAAGACAAGGATGCAGATGGAAGACATAAAAACTTTATTTATTGGAGTGCTCGGTGGCTTGATGGTACTCGGTATTGCCAAAGCTTATAAGTCGTATCGGAACAAGAGCGTTCAGGAAGATATTAAGTTCCTGGAGTTCGAGAAGAAGCATCTTGGTGAGATGAAGAAGTCTAGCGTAGAGATGAATCGAAGCTCCTTCAGGGCGATTTTCGCCCTATTTTTATTTATCGGCTTGGCCAATCTGACACCGCGATTTTTTGATTTGATTAATGTTGAAGCTCTCTCTGGCCTATCGTCTCTCGTAACAATGATTATTTGGGCAATGTTCATAGGGTTGTGTATTAAGTTCTGGCGCAGATATGAGAACCTCAAGAACTTCAAAGAAGCGATGGACAAGCTTGACGACAAAATCGAGAAGCTCCGTGGAAAATTGCCAGAGTAGCTAACCAGCGGCTCTCGCGATTCCTCGCGATTCGGGGTCAGGTCTTGCATCGTGCATCTTGGGCGCACGATGCAAGACCTGACCCCGGACGGTTTCGCACTTATAACAAGGGAGGGCACGCGACAAGCGTGTGTCGGCAGTGTTATGGCGTATGGGATATTGTTTAAATGAAAATTTTAGTAATCATAATATCAATTGCCCTATTTGGGATGTTGCTGTTCAAGATATTGAATGGTTCACAAAGAAAGTTTGACCTAAAAATATCAGTCAAAAGCTTGTATCCCCAGAATGGAAGCACCCTTGAAACTGGAGAGCCAATATTTCTGGATATTGCTTATCAATACTCTAATCCCAAAGAAAATTTTCACATATGGGCGAAGGTTTTAGATGAAACCTATAGCTCTACTTATCAAGGGTCTGTAGATCAATTGACGCCTGGTAGTGGGGAGGTTGAAAGATTCGTGTTTCTTACAGAGCCAGGAAAAATAAAAAGAATTCACATTGTTGTCAAAGGCATGGATTTTGAGGAGGTATATAACGACTTTATAGATGTAAATTATACCTTTGAAGAGAGTGAAGAATATAAAGCTTTCAAAAGTGATGGTGTAGGGTCTCATATTTCTTCCGTTACTTTCGACAAGCCACAGGGAGAGGTGTTACGCAGTGGCGATACCGTGACAGCAACTCTTCAACACCACATTAACACTGAGGAAGGGCTGGATATATGGGTAATGCCTGAAACCAGTTGCAACCATACTTTCGAAGGAACTACTGGTGTGCAAAAAGGCGACGGACACATCCAGAAGTACTTCACCATTAGTGAGCCTTGTGAAATAAAAGAACTAAAAATTTTAATGAAAAACAAAGTTGGCAATAAAGTCTACGATAAAAAAATAGATGTAGATTTCAAATTTAAATAAGCGCAAGCGATTCGGGGTCAAGTCTTGCCCGGAAAAATGGATTCAGGTCTTGCAGCGTGCGAGGAGATAAATGGGGTCAGACGCTGTGTGAACTGATCCTGACGGCCCTCCGCCGGGCACTATTTTTTCGCTTCGGTGAAAAAAGATCGCCGCGGAACAAAGGCGTTAGAAATACAAGGATAAAGATGAAGCAACAGGGCACCAATGCAATTGCCATCCTTTTGGATGAAAAAATAAATGAATTTAAAACCGCGTTTATCGAAAATTCTCGATTACTATTTGTTGATGATGAAGGGAGCTTAGTTCACCCAGGGGAGTTTGGTACTTATAGAGAAGATGTAGTTAAGAAATTCCTGACTAATATTCTTCCTGAGCGAATGGGTATGGAATCAGGATTTGTTGTAACTTCAAACGGAAAGATAAGCACTCAATGCGATATAGTTATATATGATAAATCCGTAACTCCTTTGATTAAGAATGAAAATGGGCAACGATTTTTTCCGATTGAGTCCGTAGTTGCCATCGGGGAAATTAAATCGAAGCTGTCAACTTCTGAATTAAAGAAAGCTCTAAGAAAGTTAGCTAAAACCAAATCCCTTAGAGATTATCTCTACGAGCCAAGTTACACCTATTGTAAAAAAGAGGAAGGAAACGCAAGCATCTATCAGCCGGAAAAAGATGAACTGGATCAGATTATAACCTTTCTAATATGTGAAGAGTTCTCATTCTCTCCTCGCGAAAACCTGGTCAATATAATGGATTGCTACAAAGAAGAACTTCCACACAGGCCGTTTTGCCACAGGCATAATATGGTGTTAAGTATTAATGACGGCTTGTTAACCTATCTGCACCCACAAGGCTTCGTATATCCATTTCCCTCAAAAGCAACGCTTATACATGACTACGGCGGCACTGATCAACTTAAAGAAACCAGATTAACCGCTGAGTTAATGAAATATAGGTTTATTGCACCTCCAACCGGTTCATCCGAACACATACGACATTTTACAAGTATGCTCCATATGGCTTTAATCAGTGTCTCAGTCCTTTATCCTGAAATGGCTCGCTACATAGAGGGCCGAGAGGATGTTCAATTCATAGATTTTGAGCAAAGCCTCAGATGATTTCTAATAAATCAATCAACTACGCTCCTACGGCGCCGGACGCAGCAAAGCTGCGCCGGTTATTGAGGCGTTATAGAGGGAATGGATTCGATGCCTGATTCAACATCAAGGAGAGCCATCCGGATTTTTCTGCTTTTTGCCGCAGCTGCACTTATCGCTGGCTGCGCCAAGCAGCCCGAGGCAAGTGCATATATGTACGATCCGCCCGGTTTTTTTATGGGTCTTTTTCATGGGTTCGCAATTCTTTTCAGCATGATAGGAAGCTTTTTCATGGATATCCGAATTTACAGCTTCCCGAATTCTGGGCTCGGCTACGATATAGGCTTCTTTCTGGGCGCTGCTATGTTTCTGGGTGGAGGTGGCGCCAGTGCCAAGTAAATCTATTACAACGCAAAGCAGAGCAACGAAAATGGAGTCAGGTCTTGCATCATGCATCAGAGCTGCGCGATACGAGACCCGGCCCGCAAGTAAATGGATAAGGCATGAAACTCATACTGCTTCCAGGCATGGATGGGACAGGAATGCTATTCGAGCCTCTCCTGAATGAACTGGGTGAGCTTGATACGGAAGTGGTGCCCTTGCCCAACTCAGGGCCGCAGGACTACGCTTCCCTCGCAGAAGTAGTGGCACATATTATTGGAGAACGAGAGTGCGTTCTCCTCGCCGAATCTTATTCCGGAGCCATTGCGGAGTTTCTGGTTAGAAATTACAGCCTGAATATTAGACATATCATTTTTGTGGCATCATTCCTCTCGAGTCCACGCCCTTTTCTGTCTCGATTGGCTGCTTTCCTGCCCATTAAGGCTTTGGCGGCAATACCTATTCTGGCCCCATTTGCATTGAAAGCTCTCATGTTGGGCTGGTCTGCCAATCCTGAAACTATTTCTTTGTTCAGAAAAGCGCTGCGAGAGGTTGATTCCAGAGTTCTAAGCATGCGGCTACGTCAAATAGCGGAATATGGTTCAGCTGGCAAAACCTTTGAAATCGGTTCTACCTATATTCGCCCCTCGGGTGATCTGCTTGTCAGTGACAGGTCCAAAGAGATCTCCGCAGCCTTTCCAAATCTGAAGGTGGTTGAGGTGAGAGGCCCCCATTTCGTGTTGCAAGCTGAGCCAGAGGCATGTGCTGCAGTAATTCGGGCGTCGGTAGGTCATTTAACTAGTAAAGGCAATGGCACGCCTTCGATGTGATCTTATTCAAGCGTTTAAAATAATAAAATCGGAGTCAAAATGAGCAAGGATGATCAGTTGGTATCACTGTCAGGTGCACCCATCTTTCGCTACACAGATGGGGAAAAGGAATGGGAGGCACCTGATGGTGAAGAATGTATTGAAGAAATTTCGGATCATATTGAGCGTCATATAGGCGATGTCAGTAGTGTGTTTCATGAATTAATCTCTGACACAGTGCATATCGATGTGCATCATGTGAAACCAACAAGGGAAAGGCCGTTCCACACCTTGGTAACCTCCGGTATGAGCGATCGGCAAATGAATGTTCCTGAGGGGGTTAACGCTACCCGCTATATGGAGCTAATGGTGACGTTGCCGGAGGGTTGGAGGATCGATGATGAATCGTTTAGAGATGAAATATGGTATTGGCCCGTAAGGCAGCTAAAGTTTCTGGCTCGTTTTCCTCATAAGTTTGAAACCTGGCTAGGGTGGGGACATACAATTCCGAACGGTGACCCCGCTGAACCCTTTTCTGAGAATACGGATTTATCCGGCGTCATTATTCTTCCTTCTGTCAATGTTACAGAAGAGTTTAGATCTCTTGAAATTAACAAGGAAAAAGTCATTGAGTTCTATAGTGTCGTCCCGCTGTATGACGAGGAAATGAATTTAAAACTTCGTAAGGGCACCGATTCGCTATTGGATAGGTTCGACAAATACGCAATTAGCGACCTTATAGAAATCGACCGTAGAAATATTGCCAAGAAACGCTTCGGTATATTCTGATGCGATACGGGGCAGCTCTTGCCGCGTGCCTTAGATGGAAAAGGCAAGACCTGACCCCGGGTTCGCTCCTGTGCTCCTTGCCCATACCGGCAGAGGCATCCAGCGCCCGTACCATCTTGGCCAGCAACGCCTGCTCATGAAAACCACCGATATCGCGCATCTCAGCGGCCACAAAGGTGATAGTGCGAGAAAAGTCCTGGGTACTCTCCAGCACCAGATGCACCACCACATCCTCCCGATGCGACTGCGCCACAAAGATCGCATTCATCAGGGTGTGGGCGAGGATCTCGCTATGGGCATCACCGCCCACATTAGCCAGCAGGGTCTGACTGTTGACGGAGGCCGCACGGGCGCGGAGGACGAAGGTACGCATGTTCTGGGGCTCTGGAGAATGAGGGGGGAATTGTACATCAGACGTTGATTGGGCGTGGAGACATGGCGTTGGAGTGTAGGCAGTGTCCGTTTTCAACGGAACGTTCCTTATAACTCTGGAAGTGAAAAGCCAACTCATTGATTTCAATTGCATTTCGAATGACTGAAAACGGGATAGCAGGAAAGGAGTTCAAAGGAACGTTCCTTTGAACTCCGTGTAAGACATTGGCTATTTCACTCTAACTGATTGATATGAGAGTATTTTGATAGTGTGAACGTGGAGGGTGGCTCGGAGTTATACGGAACCGGGTTATAAGGAACGTTCTAATTAATTCGCTGTTAGCTGAGTGGTGGCTGCTTGAAGTTCATTATTCGCACTGTTGCTATTCTGCTGGCTCTATCTCTTATATATATAGGAATATATTTTATTGTAGAGATTCGTCCTCACGTGTCAGAAATGGATGAAATGATCAGAGAGTATGAGACAGATTCGCTCAATTACTCTTCTATCAAGTCGATGGCCGTAGCTGAGGAAGGTATTGATGGTATCGGAAATTACGTGGGGCACTCATTGGCCGTAAGTAATGTCGGTTCTGGATTTAGGGGGGCTTGGCATCTGCTGGGCTTGCATTGGCAGCTTTGGATTCGTTTGCTCTATTCAGAAGATGAGATTTTTCGTTTGTGGTTGGCCATGGTTCCATATGGGGGTGGTAGGGGTATGCAGGATGCGGCTCAGTTCCATTTTGAGAATGACCTTGATTCTCTAAATTGCCACCAGCTAGCTCAGCTTGTTGTAATGGTTCGTGCGCCATCGATGTTTAAGCCTGGTAGTGAACGATCAGTTAACCGCATACGAGATCACGGCGTAGTTCTTCGCTGCGACAGCTAACAAGGGCCTGCAAGCCGACCTTCGGCGGCTGAGGCGGGCGTTAGCAGGCAAGGAAGAGCCAATGGATCCGAGTAATATCCTAAAGATTGAATCCCTTGATGAGGGTTGGCGTGATAAGGATTCAGTAATGCTCCATGCGTGCTTCCAGCTACTGAAGGACAGCATAGAGAAAGAAAATTTATTGTCTGGGCACGTGGATTGGGATGCTGACGAGAAGCACCGTTTGGCAAAGAAAGAGATAGAAAATTTATACGAGTGGTGGGTTTCTTATACTGAGCCGGAAGCTCTTAACGAAAAAGACTATGAACAAGAAACGCAGATGTTGGTGCGTTTAGTGAAGGTGAGGTGGGCGCTTTGGACGTAGCTGCTAACAAGGGGCTGCAGCGGACCGCTTTTCTGGCGCGGTGGGCCTCCAAATCGGCCGCTGAGCCCTGTCGTTAAGTGCTATGAGGCTGATACCAATAACTATGCTTCTCATTGCTTCAGCTTCTGTATTTGCAGAGCCTGATATTGAGAGTGCAGTGAGAAGCTTGTTGGCTGGGGAAGCCGCTGTTATCGAACATGTTGGGCCCAGTCTGCAAGCCAAGATTGATTCATTGCCTGATAACTGCTCAGTTGAAGTGGTTATTGGCGATGCTGAATACCCCATCGGTGATGGAGAGGCCACCCATCATTCACTCGTAGAGTGCGGAGCTTCAGGTGGTATAGGTTTGAGGCTTAAAGCGTTGGGAAGTAATGATTACCGTGTGCTTGGCTTTTGGAGTCTGTCAGGCACTTAACAAGTACCTCCAGGCCGACCTTCGGTGGCTGAGGGGGGCGTTACGTTGATTAGATCATGAGAATCTGGGTGCTTTTGGTGGTTGTCATGTTGTGCGGGTGTACTGTTCTAGCCAAGGATGAGTACATGGCTGTTTCCGATCCCGCTGGATATGAGCACTATGATTTCGAGCAACTGGATTGCTATGAAACTGAAGGCTTGGAGGTTTGCTCGCGCCCCTTCAAGAGCAAATCATTAATGATTGGTGTCGTTGTGCCAATCTGGCCGCAATTTTCCAGAGGAAGGCTTTCTTACGATATCGAGCGGGATCGCTCCGTCCGAGTTAGGAACACGTCGGAAGGTATTGCTAAGTTGGTCTTGTTCTCGTCTGCGGCTGGTTGCGAGTATGAGGAAGGCTCCATCACATGCGCAGAGCTAGATAATTTTGAGCTGATGCCTAGCGAGAGCGTTTGGATGAAACTGCCAAAGCATGATGGCCTCGAAATACGAACTGATTTTGAGGGCAAAGGAAGCATTATTAAATTGCGCACAAAGACACGGCTCAATATCCATGCCGTATCTGTGTAAAACGTAACAATAAGCAGCAGGCCGACCTTCGGCGGCTGTGCTGGGCGTTAAAATTTAGGAAATTACTTTGCAGGAAGTGAGAAAGTTTGAAGACTGCCTGACCGAGAGGCCAAAGCCTAAAGGTATTGACGTGCTTTGTGGGCTAAAACACTTTGCAATCATTACCTATGCTGTTCCCGCCGAGAGGTTTGAGGGAGTTTTCCCAGATAGGTTCCAGCTAGACACTATTCAATTGGATGGGCGAACTCTGGGTTTGATTTCAGTTGTGCCGTTCGTGGATGTTGATTTTACGTCAGCAGTGTTTCCATTTCCAAAATTCACGATGGGTCAAACCAACTATCGCATATACATCAAAGATAGGGAGACAGGTGAAAGGTGCGTATGGTTTCTTGGTACCACCCTCGATTCGTGGACTCTGCTGGTTCCTAGATATTTATGGAATCTTCCCTGGCATGCCGGGAAGGTGAAATTCGATTGCAGCTTTAATCCCTCGACAGGGTTATACGAAAAGTATGAGATGAACACCAAATCCAACTGGGCGGAAGCAGCTGTTGAGCTACGCCAATCGGAAGAGGATGCTTTTGATTTCCCAGGATTTCCCGATACGGAGTCAGCACTTGTTTATCTGACGCACCCTCTAGCTGGTTTCTATTATCGTAGAGACAGGAAAATCGGTACGTACAGGGTTTGGCACAAGGAATTACTAGTAAAGCCAGCGGCTATTAAGTCAGCAAAGTTTCGACTTCTATCCGAACTCGGGATTGTTCCAGAGGCCGAGCAATGCAACCCGTATAGCGTACTCATAGAGCCCTTGAATGAGTTTACGATTTATTTGCCACCAAAGGTGGCCGGCTGAATATTTAACAAGGCTCCACTAGAGAAATGAGCGTCAGCAGTGGGGTCAAGCGTCACCAGTAGGGTCAGGTCTCCCATTTCCCAAAGCTGAAGGTCGGTGTGCATTGGCTACCAGACCCCCGACGGACTTTGGGGATAAGCCTTATTCTTTGTCGAACGATTTCCATGTCACCTCGCCGACCCAGCTCGGTTTCTTCGGCAGGGCCCATTGGGGAATGCGGTCGGTGAGTTTGACCATCAGGTCCACAGGCACGTGATAATAGCGATTGCTGCGATCTGCCATCATTTTCATGTGGGCACTGACCATGCGAAAGAGTGGGTTGCTGCGGCCGGCTTTCGTGCGGCCGCCGATCTTTTCGAATTTGGCCATGGCCTGGTAGAGCTTTTCTTCCGGGAGGCCGGCACGGATCACGTTATCGCGCATCTTGTTCATGAGCGGAAAGTGGACGGCGGCGCCCAGGATGATCTGGGGTTTGAGGATGCGCCCCAGCATCCGTACGGAGGCCATGTTGATCCGGGCGCTTGTGCGGCTGTGGCTGTAGCGTTCCATGACGGCAAAGCCGACACCGAGATGCCGGGACTCGTCATCGTTGATTCTGGCAAAGGCCTGATGGCAGACCGGGTCCTTGACGGTGTCGAGGAGGAACTGGCACAGGGCGCCATCCAGGGCGACTTCCAGTGCGGGGGTAACGGTGCCCAGCACGCGGTAATCCAGA
Source organism: Alcanivorax sediminis (assembly GCF_009601165.1). NCBI lineage: Bacteria > Pseudomonadati > Pseudomonadota > Gammaproteobacteria > Oceanospirillales > Alcanivoracaceae > Alcanivorax > Alcanivorax sediminis. The sequence continues at coordinate 2,066,493 of NZ_WIRE01000001.1, forward strand.
TCATCGGCATAGCGTTCCATCCAGTCCACTACCAGACGAATGTTGTTGTTGGGCGGTGGCATGTTGCCGTTCTCATCCAGCATGCCCCAGCGCTTCATCAGCGCCATTTCTGCATTGGCATGGCGCTGCTCTTCGGCACAAAAGTAGGTGTAAAGCTGGCGCAAGGTGTCGGTGGGTGCACTCTTGGCCATGGCTGCAAAACCGCGCCCACCGATGTGTTCTATCCACACCAGATCGGCCATGAAGTCGCGGAGTTTGGGCAACTGCTCATCGGTGATCAGCTCTGCGCCCGGGGCGTCCCAGTCGATATCCTGCAGGGCCCACTGGGTTGTGCGCACCTTGTCCAGCATTTTGTCCAGATCCACGGTTGCCATGGGAAACCCCTCCTGACCTCATGATTCATTTGAACACCCAAACGCCAGGCTTGCGGGCATTTGGGTGTTACCGGAGCGGTGCGGACGGGGTCAGTGTTTGGACACCCGCTCCTGATAGGCTCGAGACGCGGGCGTATCATGCAGCAGCCGTTCCTGGGCGCCGGCCAGCTTCTTGAGGAAGCTACCGACTTTTTCCGGCAGGACTTCTTCGATGGCCTTCACCGGCGTGAGCCAGCGGGGAACCGTGATCTCTCCCTTGCAGTGGGAGCAGCTGGCGAGGATCTCTTCTGCCACCTCTTCCGGGCTGGCCTTGGGCACGCCACGTATATTCAGGCCGGCGGCCAGTTCGGTTTGCACTGCCGAAGGCATCACGGTGGTAATGGTGACATCGGAATCGACAATTTCCGCACGTACTGAACGGGACAGGCTGGCGACCCCAAATTTGCTTGCCGTGTACACGGCCACGCCAGGCAGGGTCATCTTGGCGGACATGGAGGCTACATTGACGATGTGGCCGTAGTTTGCCGCCAGCATGTCGGGCAGCACCAGGCGCATGCCGCTGATCACGCCACCAAGGTTGATGGCGATTTCACGGTGCTGGCTGTCCAGGGACTGATCGATAAAACGGCCCGTGCGCTGAATGCCGGCATTGTTGACCAGCAGGGCGATGGTCCCCAGGGATTTTGCCTGCTCAATAAAGTGGTTAAAGGACGCCGGGTCTGCCACATCGACCTTAACGGCCAGGGCCCCGCGACCAATAGTGTCCGCCGCTTTTTGTGCTTCTGCCTCATCGATATCGCCAACGACGACACGGGCTCCCTGGTCGGCCAGAGCTTTTGCTGTCGCAAACCCGATACCTCGTGCGGCTCCGGTGACACAGGCGATGGCGCCATTGAGATTGATGCTCATGGTTCAGCCTCCCACCGGATAGCGAAGACCAAAGTAGCCGGACAGGTTCCAGCCAAAATTGTCCCGGATCAGCACACGGCCGAGATACACCTCGGGGACAATTTCCACGATTTCGTCGCGGGTTCTGGGCAGGATCAGCGGGTTGTTGTGCTCGGGGGACGCGTAGTTGAGCGAACGCACCGGAATGTTCGGGGCCACGGGGGAGTTATCAATGCAGTGGTAAAAATCAAAGCCAATCAGTTCGCCGTTTATCTTGCGCAGCTTGTAGTGCGGCATCACCGCCATGGCGGCAAATTTGGTGCTGGGGGTGAGGCGGTTGTAGCCGGTGCCGTTGGCATTGAAGGTTTTCCCGGCCCAGCCCATGCCGCCGAGCATCTGCCCCAGTCGGATCAAATAATCCAGCCCCCGGAGCACCGGGTTGCCGTACAGGTTCATGTTGATCCCCTCGCAATCGCCATGGGGGGATTCCGGGGCAGTGCCTTGTGCAAAGACGCCCGCCAGGCGGTATTGCTGACTGGGCTTTTGCAGTTCCTGGAACAGTGCCCAGGCTTGCGCCTTGGCCTTGGCCGGGGATTTGGCATACAGGGTGCGCAGGCTTTCGATATAGGCCTGGTCAGACAGGGGGGCGGAGGACGATGTGGCCGCAGCGCTGGTGCTCATGTAGCAGGCTCCTCAGGAGTGAGTAAAACAATAGTTGGTACAGGTCTGTACCAATAGTAGGATTGAAGCTTGAAGAGAGTCAATAGCGGCTTGCTGGCCGCGTTGCTCTCTTTATAAGATGGCGCAACCCCAGCCAGGCCAGATTCATGACACAGCCAACACGTCCTTTTCAGGGTGAGCCCGCCGCTTCCCGCATCAACGCTCGCCGGCAAACCTTGCTTGATACCGCCTTTGCCATGGCCTCCGAGGTGGGCTGGAGTGGACTCTCCATTCATCAGTTATGTCAGCAGGCGGGGCTCAACAAGCGTTACTTCTATGAGAGTTTCAAGAGCCTGGACGCGCTGGCTGCGGCGCTGGTGAATGATCTTGCGGAACAACTGATTGAGACCGGCCAGGCGGCGGCAATAGCGGGTATTCAGCAGGGTCTGGATACCTCCGCGCTGGCCCGTCATGCCCTGAAGGCCACCATCGGCTGGCTGGTGGACGACCCCCGCCGCACGCGGATGCTCTTCAGTGTGGCCAGTGAGAACTCGCAAGCCTTGCAGCATCGCCAGGAAGTCATCCGCAAACTGGCACAAACGCTCTCCGCGTTCAGCATCGAGTACCACAAGGCGGATGAGCCCCATGCCATCGCCAAGGTGGGCTCTGCATTACTGATTGGCGGCACCATCGAGATTATTGTCAGCTGGCTGGATGGCTATCTGGAACTGTCGCTGGATGAGCTGGTAGAGGATGTGGCCTGTTTCTGGGTAGCGGTGGGTGACAGCGCCATTGATCTGACCAAAAAAAGATTGGGAATTGAGTAACCGCTTCCAGAGGTTATTGGGAGGCAGGGAAACAGGGTTAGCGAGCAAGCACTCCTTAATGCCGGTTTCCTCTTGGACAATCCCTCCCGAAACATCGTGGTAAGGTCTTGTGTCTTGCATTTGAGTGCAGCATTTTTTGGCTTGTCGTTGCGATGTTCACCCGGTAACTCTTCATGAATCACCAAAAATTTCAGCAACTGGTCAAGCAGCTCTATGCCACTGTGCATGAACTGGAGAGCTTATTCCCCGGCCGGCATTTCACTCCGGATGGCCATATGGTCGGCAGTATCGGCGAGTGTCTGGTGGCGGATGCCTATGGGCTGACGCTGATGACGGCTTCCAACAAGGGCTTTGATGCGCTTTCCCCCTGCGGCAAGCAGGTGGAGATCAAGGCGACGCAAAGTCGATCGGCAGCGTTTCGCAGCGAGCCTGAGCACACCATTGTGATCAAGATCCACCCGGATGGGACTTTCTCCGAAATCTATAATGGTCCGGGCGATGTGATCTGGGCGCAGTTTCAGGGTAAAACGATGCCCTCGAATGGCCAGTTTCAGATTTCTCTGACGAAGTTGGCTGCGCTCAATGAGGGAGTCGATAAAGGTCATCGCATCACTCCTCTTGCCGAGCGATAGCTCTCGAATTTTCTGAGTGGATGTACGTTTTGGCTTACATCCGTTTGCCTTCCCTTTCGCTAGAATTCCCTCCTGATTTATTCCCGTGCCGGGACGGCGTGGGTTACTACATATAGAAAAATATTGTTGGGGGAAACATGAACACATTCACTCGAGCACTATCGCTGGCCTCTGTAGGTCTTCTGGTGGTGGGCTGTGCCACTGTCAAAACGGACGAGCTGACAGTGGAAGAGACCGTTGGCTTTGAAGACAAAACGGTAGTGCTGAGTCAGTATGATCAATTGCCGGATTTTCCGGCTCAGACAGCGACAAACGTACAGTTCGGTATGATCGGGTTTGCAACCGCCGTTTCGAATGGGAATGCCATGATTGAGGAAAATGGTATTCAGGATCCTGCCCGGGAAATCTCTCGCCAACTGGCAGAAGGGCTTGAGAGAAATTTCAATATCAAGGTCATTAATAACGAAGAGCTGGTCGCCAATTCGAAGAAATTGACCAGTTTGGTTGAGGTGTATCAAGGTTATGATTATATCCTCGACGTGCGCACTCTGGGTTGGGGCTCCATCTACTTCCCTACGGATTGGAACAGCTACCGGGTGATGTATTCAGCTCACGCACGACTGATTGATGCGAGCAGCCAGGAAGTGATTGCGGAAGAGCTTTGTAACTTCAAGCCGGAGTTCGAGGATACGAATGACGCACCTTCCTATGATGATCTGAAAAGCGGTGAGGGCCTGAAGCGCGAGCTCGACAAGTCGGTTGCGCATTGTGTGGAATACATCGCCACTATGGCGAAATTTCATCACCAGCAAGAAGTGCAGGCGATGGCGGTTTCAGAGTAAGTTCTGTGCACATTTAAAGCGGCCCCGTAAGGGGCCGCTTTGATTTAACCCGTCACCAATTCCTTTTCCCGCAGTAGCACTTCAATCTCGGGAATGCTCGCTGGATCATCAATCGTGGACGGGATGCTGTAGCTCTCGCCATTGGCGATCTGCCGTAGCAGTTTGCGCAGGATCTTGCCGGAGCGGGTTTTGGGTAGACGTTGGGCAATGAGGGTGTTCTTCAGGCAGGCGACGGCGCCGATGTCCTGGCGGATGCGGGCCACAAGCTCCTGGTTGAGGGCGTCTGACTCGATATCCACGCCATCCTTGAGGAGTACCAAGCCGATAGGAACCTGACCTTTCAGATCATCGGCGATGCCGATCACGGCGCACTCGGCGACGGCCGGGTGACCGGCAAGCACTTCTTCCATTTCTCCGGTAGAAAGGCGGTGGCCTGCCACGTTAATCACGTCGTCGGTGCGCCCCATGATGAAGACGTAGCCTTCCTCATCCTTGTAGCCGCCGTCGCCGGAGGTGTAATAGCCGGGAAACTGTTCCAGGTAACCGGCCAGGAAGCGCGCGTGGTTGCCCCAGATGGATGGCAGGCAGCTGGGGGGCAGGGGCAGCTTGATGGCCACATTGCCTTGCTCGTTGGGGCCAACCTCGTTGCCGTTGTCATCCAGAATGCGCACATCAAAACCGGGGCTGGGTAGCGTCGCGGAGCCGGGTTTGCAGGGCTTGGGATCAATGCCCATCAGGTTGGCGCAGATACCCCAGCCGGTCTCGGTTTGCCACCAATGATCCACCACCGGCAGGCCGGTGATGTCGCGCACCCAGTCATAGGTGGGCGGATCCAGTCGTTCGCCCGCCATGAAGATCGTTTCCAGCGAAGACAGGTCATGTCGCTTGATGCCTTCGGCGTTGGGATCTTCTTTCTTGATCGCACGGAAGGCGGTGGGGGCGGAGAACAGTCCTTTCACTTTGTACTCTTCGGCCACACGCCAGAAGGCAGCGGCATCCGGGGTGCGCACGGGTTTGCCCTCATAGAGCACGGTGGAGAGGCCACTGAGCAGAGGGGCATAGACGATGTAGGAGTGACCCACCACCCAGCCCACATCGGAGGCGGCCCAGAAGGTATCGCCCGGGTCCATGTTGTAAATGGCTTTCATGCTGTAGCGCATGGCCACGGCGTGGCTGCCATTGTCACGGACGACACCCTTGGGCTTGCCGGTGGTTCCGGAGGTGTAAAGCACATACAGCGGATCAGTGGCCAGCACCGGGGTGCAGTCGGCCAGCGGTGCGGCGGCGACGGCGGTATTCCAGTCCAGATCACGGCCGGCAATCAGAGTTGCCTGTACCTGGGGGCGCTGGAACACGATGCAGTGTGCGGGCTTGTGCGTGGCCTGCTCGATAGCGGCATCTACCAGCGGCTTGTATTCGATGACCTTGCTGACTTCCACACCGCAGGAGGCGGAGACGATGACCTTGGGATGGGCATCATCGATACGCACCGCCAGTTCGTGGGCGGCAAAACCACCGAACACGACGGAATGAATGGCGCCCAGCCGTGCGCAGGCCAGCATGGCCACCACCGCTTCCGGAATCATGGGCATATAGATCAGCACACGATCGCCTTTTTCCACGCCTTGTTGTTGCAAGGCGCCGGCGAAGCGGGCTACTCGCTCGGTGAGCTCGGCGTAGGTGATGGTTTGCTTGGTGTCGGTGACCGGGGAATCATAGTAGATCGCCACCTGATCACCACGACCTGCCGCCAGGTTGGCATCCAGCGCCATGTGGCAGGTGTTCATTTCGCCATCCACAAACCAGCGGTCAATGCCGTTTTCATCTTTGCCGAGGATGGTCTTTGGGAAGGTAAACCAGTCCAGCTGGCGGGCCTTGTCAGCCCAGAAGGATTCGGGGTTATTGATGGAGGCGGAATATTCTTGTTCGTAGCTCATCGCAGCGGACCTCTTTCCGTGTCGCTTTCCACTTGTGGTGGTAGGTCTGGCCCGTCGCATCCTGGAGTGCCTGCAGGTAAAGGCGGGCAACGGCACGGGGCAGTTAAGGGTGTCTTCATTGGATGCTAAGACGGGCAGGTTGGCCAGTGAATTAGACTAAAGTTTGGAAAAGAGATGCATCACGCTTCACGCGACACAACTGGCGGGAGTGTGTCTTTGTGGGCGGGGGAGAGCGACGAGTTTCGAGTTTCGAGTTGCGAAAGGCAAAACATAGTGGGTTTCCGGGTTTTGGGGTTCGAAACTTGCTTCTCGTGATTAGCAATGGTTTTCCCCGCCAGGGCTCGGATCGCCTGCAGGCAAGTTATTCGCTTCGCTCACCCTTCGAGACGCACTCCGTGCGTTACTCCGCGACGCTACGTTCCCACAGCAGAAGAGGGAAAGTTCTATGTAGGAGCCTTGCTCGCAAGGCGATCCGAGCCACAGCGAGGGTAGGGGTGGCAGCGAGTGGCGAGTTTCGAGGAGCAAAAGGCGAAAAAGAATGGGGCGTCGGGATCAGGTTTTCGACACTCGCAACTCGTCACTCGGTCTTTGGCTTTGCCTCGCTGCGGCCGGATCGCCATGCGAGCATAGCTCCTACAGCAGAAGTTGGGTTGGGAGTGTTGCCTGATGCATGCGGCGTGTTGAGATAGTTACCGTCAGTGCAGCGTGGTTCAGGTGGTTCACCATGGGGCCGCCCCGGTTGGAATGCTTTGAGGCGGTGCTGTAACGCTGGATGTCTGACGCGAGAGGGCCAGTGCTCTGCACCGTGGGAGCGGTGGTTCCACCGCGAAAGGCGCGACGCGCCTTGGCTTGTTAAGGGATTTTTCTCGCAGCTCTCAGCTAGTCGCTGCTTTTCCCTCGCCAGGGCTCGGTTTCGCCATGCGAGCATGGCCCCTGCAGGGCAAGGTCTGTTTTTTTCTAACGGACGGTTCTGGCATAACCCCAGGCGCCGATCATCAGGGCGACATAGAGTCCGCCCACGAACAGCATCTGGCCGATTTCGTGGGTCAGTTCGTAGTAGAGAATCATGCCGGTGCCGCCGGCGAGGACCAGGCAGGCGAGCAGTGTGAGGGTGAGGGACGAACCGGTTTTGTCGCGGATGCGGAAGTTGGCCCAGGCCATCAGCAGGGAAACCAGCAGGAAGGTGATGCTGCCGAACTCCAGAATCAGCTCCAGGCCGCCAATCAGGATCAGGGCAAACGCCAGTGCCGCCATGATAATGATGGCGTTCACCGGGATGTGGTTTTTTCGCGTGGCCAATGCTTTCGGGAAATAGCCGTCGCCGGCTATCACGGCCATCAGGCGTGAAGCGCCAAACAGGGTGCCACTGATGGCGCTGCTGGTGGCCAGCAGGGCTCCGAGTATCACTAACCTTGCACCAAGGTTGCCAAGGATTTCGCCGGCCCCGGTGGCCAGGGCGTATTCCTTGTTACGGATAATATCCTCGAACGGAATGGCGAAGATGGCGCCCAGAGCAATGACCACATAGATCACAATGGCGGCCCCCACCGCCGCATAGATAGCGATGGGAATATTACGTTCCGGCTCGTCCATTTCGTTCATGGCATGAATCACCAGCTGGAAGCCTTCGTAGGCCACGAACGTGAGTGAGGCGACGATCAGGATGGACACCAGGCTGACCGGCTCCTGTGTGTTTAGCAGATCGGGTAGGGTGGCCTGGCCGTTGCGAATCAGCACAAACGAAATCAGGCCGAGGATCACCAGCTTGGCGTAAACCATCAGGTCTTCCAGCTTGCCCATGCCTTTTACGCTCCAGATATTGATCAGGGCAAACGCCATGATCACCGCGCCGGCCACGCCCTTGCGCAGCCACTCGTTGTCCCCATGGTCGCCACTGCTGATGGCGTAGGAGGCAAACGTATAGGCATACAGCGCCAATGTACTGATATAGCCAAACACTACCCACCAGCCAATCAGAGAGGCTGCGAAGCGTGAGCCCGGGAAGGTCCGCTTGAAGAACGAATAGGTGGCGCCTTCGTCGCGATAGTACAGTGCAAGCTTGATGTAGGAGTAAGCGGCCACGGCGGCAACCCCACCGCCGAGGGCAATGGCCACCGGCGTGTAGACACCAATCATGGCCACCGAGATGCCCAGCACGGAAAAAATGCCTCCGCCGACCATGCCGCCCAGCGCGATGGCGATCAGCTCCAGGATGCCGAGAGGCTTGTTGCGTTTGCGATGCAGCGAATGCTTTAACGGGAGTCCGAGCACGTCAGCTTAGCTCTGCTCGTCGCTGTTGCTGTCTTTGCTGTCGTCCTTGCGGGGCTGCTTTTCGCCTTCGATGCACAGGGTCTCGCCATCGTCGCGGCGGATATGGATATCCAGCTGGCTGAAGGCGATTTCCACACCGGCTTCCTTGCACAGGGCATCGATGCGACGGTTCAGTTCGTCGGTGGCCGCCAGTCGGTCGCTGATATCGCGGACATGGACCCGCAGTTCATGATCGAGGGTGCTGGCACCAAAGGTGAGGAAGAACACCACCGGTTCCGGATCGCCCAGTACGCGCTTGTTTTCGTGGGCGGCCTTGAGCAGGATTTCGCGGCATTTTTCCAGGTCCGAGCCGTAGGCGAAGCCCACCTTGATGATGATGCGGGTCACCGTATCGGACAGAGACCAGTTGATGAGCCGCTCGGTGACAAAGGCCTTGTTGGGCACGATGATTTCCTTGCGGTCAAAATCAATGATGGTGGTGGCGCGGATACGGATGCGGCTGGCGGTGCCATCCAGGTTGCCGATGGTGATCACATCACCTATGCGGATCGGCCGTTCAAACAGGATGATGATGCCGGAGATAAAGTTGGCAAAAATTTCCTGAAGACCAAAGCCCAGCCCCACACCCAGCGCCGCGACCAGCCACTGCATCTTGTCCCAGCTCAGCCCCAGTGCCCCGAGGGTAATGATGATGCCGCTGGCGACGATCACATAAGAGAGCAGCGTGGTGGTGGCGTAGCTGGTGCCCTGACGTAGATCAAGCCGAGACAGCACCAGCACCTCGAGCAGGCCGGGCAGGTTGCTGGCCAACAGGAAGGTCACCGCACCTATGACCAACGCTGCCATCACATCGCCGAGACTGATGGCAGACATCTGTTCGGTTTGGCCAACCATGTCCGTGGTTTCCCACAGCACAATGCTGTCGGTGTAGGCGAAGGCGTGCAGGACTTCTGCCCACACCCAGTAGACCAGCAGGCCGATGGCAGCGAACAGGGCAAGACGAATAAGGCGCAGGGACTGCTGGTTAACCTGCTTGAGATCCAGCTTGGGTTCTTCCACTTCCACTGCTTCTGACACGGTGGTTTCTTTCTGCTCGGCTTCTCGCTGGGCGAGCATACGCTTGTAGGAGAGACGCTGGGCCGCCACTGCCAGGCCACGTACCGCAGTGGCATCCAGTACCACCCACAGGGCGATCAGATAGAGGCTGTAGATCATGTGCCCGGCGAGTCGCACCGATGTGTAGTAGTAGCCAATACCTGTGAGCACCACCAGTGCCATAGGGGCAAGCACGCACACGGCAGTGATCAGGCCTTTCATGGTGCGGCTCACGTTACGTGCCGGGTAGCTCTGGGCCACGCTGGGCAGGCTGATGGCAATCACCAGCATGCAGGCGAGCATGATGACCAGGCCGACGCGGTCGTTGCTGAGCAGGGCGGGCCAGTAATCGCCAAAGGAAACGATCAGCAGCACCGGAATCAGCGCAAGGCCGGTCAGCACCAGCCGGCGACGCATGACGTGATTACCTTCCTTACTCCAGCGGAAATGCCGCTGAGCGATGCCATCGGTTTTGAGCACCCGATAGAGAAATTCAAACACAAACCAGAGTAGCGCCAACTGGACCAGAGCTGAGCCGAATACGCTGGTCAGGTTGCCTTCCAGTTGCCAGAGGGCTGTGCCGAACAGCACCAGGAACAGCGGTATCGGAGACGCAATCAGGACGGTATAGAGCAGACTCAGCGGCGTGTGTAGCTGGCTGTCCCTGCGCAGGTGGCCCACGTCCTTGTTCATGGTCGCGATGTGTTTCTTGAGACGTCTGCGCAGGATGAGGAGCAGTGCGGAGGGCACCAGAATGGCGATCAGCAATGGCCATTTGCTGGTGAGAAGCTCCTTGCCCAGCTGGAGCAATTCCTCCCATGGGGTGCTGGCGACTTGCTCCACGATCTGGCGTGGTAATTTTGCCAGCCACTCCAGGCTGAGCGGCTGGGTGCTGGGCATCCAGAAGGTCTGCTCAGAGATGGTGGTATGCAGGCTGCGGCTGATTTTTTCCAGCTGCTGATGGTTCAGTTGAGTGCGGGTCAGGATGGCCAGCTGGCGGCTGATTTCCCGGTCCAGTTGGTCGTACAAGGCAAGGCGTTCTTCACGCAGAATGCTGAAGGCTTTCTCCAGCTCCGGCGAAGGGTTGTCTTCCAGTTCCTTGCGGGCAGGAAGCGGGCTGTCATCCAGGGCTCGTATTTCCTTGTCCAGCTCGAACTGGCTGATGCGGATATTGGCGATGTCTTTTTTCAGATCCAGCGACATGTCGCTCTGCGGCAGACTCTTTTGTTGCTCATAGAGAATGCGTGACAGCAGCAGGCTGCCCTCGAGCATGCGGATCTGGTCGTTGACGGTGGTGGACAGGGCGCGGGCCTTGTCCAGTTCGGTCTTGGTGTTGACGGCGGTTCGCAACAGCTCGTTGGTGGCGGCATTGTGCTTGGCCAGCTGTTCGCGCAGTGCCCGGTTCTTTTCCCGCGCCTTGAGTACCTGGGGCTGATTGAGCACGTCTTCCGGCAGCTCTGCATCGGGGGCATTGGCCAGTGCTTCCAGCTGATTGCTGCGACGCGCGTTGATCAGCGGCTGCAGGGCATCCAGCTGGGCTTCAATGCGATTCTGTTCCAGCTTGTAGAGCTGTTGCTGCAGGCGCGCAATGTCCTGGGATTTGTCCACCACGGCCAGTTCCTGGTTGAACCGGTTGATGCGCGACTCCAGGGCCTGCAGCTCGGTGTTGAGCATGATCTGGTGTACATCGGACAGTGGCTCGCCTTGATCATCCTCGCCCTGGTTGAGGGTTACCCGGATTGCATCCATGCGATCCATGGCCTTGCTGATGGCGCTCTGTGCCTGTTCGGGCAATGTCTGTGCGCGGGTCAGGTTGCTGCTGGCTTCGGCCAGACCCTGCTGGTTTTTCTCCAGATCATCGAGCTTTGCCACCAGCGTCTGCACCAGGCTTTCCAGGCTCTGGTCGGCGTACTGCTCTGACCAGTTGGTTTCCTTGTCGTTGCGGGCGCGGGTGAGTTCGGCTTCAAGACGGATTCGCTCACTGGGGGCCTTGGCAGAGAAGGCCTGGAGTGACTTGATCTTTTCCTCGTTGAGATCAATCTCCTTGCGCAAGGCAAGGGTGCGCTCCAGCCGTGCCTTGTCCAGGTTCGGGGTGCCGTCTTCTTTCTTGCTGTCTGTTTGTGTGAGCTGTTTTTGCAGGTCGCCGACGCCGGGCAGGGAAAAGGACGTTTGCGAGATCTGGGAAAATGCCAGTGCTGGCAGAAACAGCAACAGGATCAGGGGAAGACGTCGATCCATAACAAAAATCACTCCTGGGGGAATCTGCGCTATTTGTACCATAGGGAGACGCGGCACGCCTCATGCTGGACACAACATGCAACACGCTGCGTGGGGCAGGGTCAGCTTGCGAGAGGTCTTCTGCAGGAGCTTGCCTGCAAGCGATCCGAGCGATAGCGAGGGTAGGGAGGGGCAGAAGCGAGTGACGAGTTTCGAGTTGCGAAAACCCAACATCCCAGGCATCCAGGTTTGCCTTTCGAAACTCGCTTCTCGTCACTCGACACTGTTTTGTTTCCTCGCTGGGCTCGGATCGCTTGCAGGCAATGTATTCGCTTCGCTCACCCTCCGGGCCGCACTCCGTGCGTTACTCCGCTACGCTACGTTCCCACAGGTGTTTCGGCAAAGCGTAGGTCGGAAATGGGCGTGAGCCGATCTCCGCCCTACGGTTTGATCGCCACGGGGCCGGTGTTTTGTAGGAGCCTTGCTCGCAAGGCGATCCGAGCGACAGCGAGGGTAGGGAGGGGCAGAAGCGAGTGACGAGTTTCGAGTTGCGAAAACCCAACATCCCAGGCATCCAGGTTTTGACCTTCGAAACTCGCTTCTCGTCACTCGACACTGTTTTGTTTCCTCGCTGGGCTCGGAACGCTTGCAGGCTGGCTGCTACGGCTTTGTCAGGCGGCGAATCAGTTGGCGGATGAGTCCGAGTGCCCGGTCATCCGCCAGCGGCAGCAGTTCCAGCAGCCATTGGTGCAGGTTTTCGCGCTCTTCGATGCCTCGTGCGCTGAGCAGCCCCTGCAGGGCGTCGCGGGTGTGCCGGTAAGTGTCCCTGTCGCTGGCGGTGGCGGGCGCTTCAGGGCGGTGCTTGCGTAGCTCCCAGGCATAGACCATCACCGCCTGGGCCAGGTTCAGGGAGGGCTGTGGGTGAGCCAGGGGAATGCTGCTGCCCAGGTCACACCGTGCGACTTCTTCACCGGTGAGGCCGCTGGATTCGCGGCCGAAGACAATGGCGGCGCGTTGCAGGCTGCCCGGTTTGGCGGAGAGCAGCGCGGCGCATTCGTCCGCATTCACATAGCGCTCTTTCTGGATTCGCTGGCGGGCGGTGCAAGCGATGCTGAGGTCCACATCGGCCAGAGCTTCGTCCAGGAAGTCGAATTGGCGGGCACCGGCGAGAATGTCCTGGCTCTGGTGGGCCACCCAGTTAGCGGCCGTCATGTCGCCGGGACGTACCAGCCGCAGATCGTCAAAGCCCATAGTCTTGATGGCGCGGGCAGCAGCGCCGATGTTCTCACCCCTTGCGGGTTCTACCAGTACAAACGCGATGTCCATGGGCTGTCATATCTGATGGTTAGCCTGAAAGGCGGCATTGTACCCGCTCTTCGGCCTGTGGCAGAAAATGTCCATGAATTGTCCCGGGGCGTCCTAGGGTTGGTACGCTCGTTTGGTTATTGTTTAACCAGCAATAACAAAAAGTTACACAACAATAAAACAGGGAGGGGACCCCCCATGAAGAAGCTCGCTATTGCAGGCGTTCTGAGCGCCGCTGTACTGGCCTCACCGGCCCAGGCTTTCCAGCAGATCACCCACAAGCGCATTGCCATTGATGCGGTGAACTACATGAAGGCCAATCCGACCACCACTGAGTACAACCGTCTGAAGGCCTGGGTGAACGCGGCTGGCTACACCATGGACCAGTTTGCCGAAGTGATCGGGCAGGGTGCCTACGACGTGGACGACTTCCAGGACACCTACCTGTGTGGCGCCACCACCGGTGATTGCGTTTACGCGCCGGTATTCAATGCCGGTTCCTCACTGGTGAACTACACCTCCTACTGGCACTTCCAGAATCATACTCGCGGTTCTGACGTGCACGGCAACGACTTCGGCGGTTACAACTATGACCTGCTGACCGTGTGGGGTGACATCGACAACCTGGCCGCCACCTGGCTGTACGGCGATTACATGGATGACGGTAAAGGCGGCATGACCGGCTGGTGGTGGTCTGACGATTCCGAGTACAACACCTACGGCGTGACCGAAGCCAACTACCGTCAGGGCAGCTACTCCAGCAAGTCCATGTACGATGACTTTGAGGAAATGCCGTTCCAGCCCATCGATAACCTGGGTCAGTACTGGTACAGCCAGTTCCTGGCCAACCCCACCGCCCAGACGCTGGGTTTCGTGATGCACACCACTGACCTGCTGCAACCGCACCACGTCTGGACTACCTCTGCCCTGAACCACAGCGGCTGGGAAACCTGGGTGGCGGATTACTATGACAGCGAGAGCCTGAACAACCCGGCCATGGTGGCGGCGGCTATTCAGGATTACACCCCGCTCTCGGCGTCCAGCAATGACATCCGTCCGCTGCTGACCCAGGGCGGTGCGCTGGCCTATGGCAATGGTGGTATCGTGTTGTCCAGCACCGATCACTCTGACCGTCTGCAGGTGGCTCAGGTCGTGATTCCCCATGCGATTGCCATGGTCGTTCACGTGCTGAACCATGCGGCACTGAAAGTGAATCCGTAAGCACAACACCGGCGGCCCTGCGGGGCCGCCTCGTCTACCTCCATAACCACAATAAGAGGGTGGGCCAGAATGAAACGTCTTATCTCGATTTTGTTTGCTGCGTCGGTGCTTTCAGCGCTGGCACTGCTGGGCTGGCGACAGTGGGGTCCGCTACCGGATTCCGTGGCCGCCCGGGTCAACGGTGAGGTGATTCCTGCCGAGACCTTGAATATCTTTGTGGCGGCGAGCCGCCGCGCCAATCCCCAGGCCAGCCGGGAAGCGGTGCTCAAGGGGCTGATCGAAAACCGTCTGTTGGCGGATATGGCGCAAAGCGAGCATGGCCATGAGGATCATGCCCGGGAAGATAACGAGGGCCGCGTGGGCTATAGCGCGCAAAGCCTGCACGAACAACATCGCTTTCGTTTGTTGCGTACCGCTTATGCCAACGAGATTCAGGCAGCTGTGCGCGAATCGGGTGTCAGTGACAGCCTTGCCTGGTTGACCGCACCACTGGATCTGTCCGCCGAAACGCTGCAGCCCATGCTGGCATTGCAGCAGAATCTTTACACCACCATGACCGAGGCGCAGCAGGCTCAGGCCGCGGCCCATGTGATTGCCCGTTACCGCTTTGCGGACGGCGCGCCTGAGCAGACGCTTTCGTTGTGGGATCTGTACCGTCGCCAGAATATTCAGCTCAAGGTGCAGATGCATAATCTCAATCGCGAATTTATCCGTGAAGCCATCAAGCAGCAGCTGAACATGGAATTCGTGTTTCACTGGTTCGAACATGAATCCGGCGTGGCTCCCGCCTCAATGGCGGCCATGGATCGTTGCATCCAGGATGCACGCCAGCGGGAGGTGATGTTGCATGAGTATGGTCTGATGCACGACATCCATGACGACAACCCGGCCCTGCGAGCCCAGGCGGAAACGGTGACCGCGCAACAGGTGGGCGAGTATTACCAGCAGCATCGTGACGAGTTTGTACGGGTGGAAAAAGTGCGCGCTCGCCACCTGCGGGTGAATAGCCAGCAGGAAGCCGACCGGGTGGTGGCTGAAATCAAACAGGGACTGTCGTTTGAAGAGGCCGTGAGCCGTTACTCCGTGGCTGACGATGCCCAACAGGGTGGTGATCTCGGTTGGGTGGATCGCGACAGCCGCAGCGGTGACTGGATCCGTGCGCTGGCCTTCGTGCAGCCACAGGGGCGCGTTTCTGCGTCGTTCCGAAGCCCCACCGATAGCAACGATGCCTATTGGGAGATTCTCTGGGTAGATGAAAAGATCACCGGCTTCCAGCCGGTGGATAGTGAGTCAGTGCGTTATCGCGCAGCCATGGCCATTGCCAAGGTGCAGCTCCAGGAAGCGTTCAAGGCGCGGCTGGCGGCCGCCAGTGATGCGGCATCCCTGCGAGTGAATCCGGAGGTGCTGTAATGCGGGTGGTATTCGCTGTGGTTGCTGGTCTTGGTCTGACGATCGGCGCCGGAGCCGTCTGGTGGCAGGCGAAAGAAAACGCTGCCGAGCAAAGCCCGGTGGCGTTGTCTGTGCCCCAATCCGAGCCTTCAGCGCACCGTGAGCTTGCCAGCGAGGAACCCCCAGCGTTGCCGATGGTTGAGATCATTGGGGAGCGTTATGTGGCGGCACCGGAAGCGTTGCTGGCGGAGCAGAATCGCGATCCTTCCCAGGTGCCTGTGCCTTCGCAGGCCGTGGTCACCGCGTTGCGCGAAAGCATGGAAAACGGTGATCCGCGAACGCCGCCTCTGGTGCGTAGCGAGGATCTGCGTGAGCTGCCCAGCGCCGCCGAGTTGGCGGACCCGGATCTCTACCAGCAGTACGAGCAACGTCAGAACCAGAAGGTCTATGCCTCCTTTGCCTCAGCGGCCACCCAGAAAATCACTGAACTGGAAACGATGATCGCTCGCGCGGAAGCGGACGGCCTGCCGCCTGAGCAGATTCAGGAAGGCAGGGAAAAACTGGAAGGGTTGCGCAACCAGCGGGATGAAATCCTGCAGGCGCATCCGGAAGTGGCGGAGACACTTCAGTCTGCGTCCGCAGGCTCCGCAGCGCAGGAATAGCCCAGATCGCGAGCGCTGTCCTGCAAGCCGGGATCTTCCGGTGACAGCGCCAATGCCTGACACAGGCTGTGCCGGGCAGCGTCTTCCTGTCCCAGGGCATGTTGTGCATAGGCCAGGTTATTCCAGGCCGCAGCAAAATCCGGCTTGAGCTTCACCGCCTGCTCGAATGCGTGCAGGGCAGCGTCACGCTGCTGCTCAGCCCACAGGCTGTTGCCATAACCAAACCACAGCTCTCCGCTTTGCGGGAAGGTCTCCACCGCCACCGGCCAATAACTGCCACCATTCGGTGCCGCCGATATCGCCCGGAATAAACCGTGGGCGGTGGCGCTGGCGGGCAGTTCTCCCGGTTGAACCAGAGTAAAGCCCCAGCGATCTGCACGGGCCCAGGTGCGGATAAAACGATTCCAGTGGCTGGTTGCGCTCTCGGTAGTACCGCTGTGCAGGATGATCGTCTTGCCGGCCTTGTCATAACCGGTGACCACAGCGAAGTGCCATTTCGGCCAGCTTTCCAGTGCCAGATTCTGCAATACCAGTACCGGGCGGCCAGCCTGAATCTCCCGAAACAGGCTTTCTTCATCTTCAACGGGGTAGGCAAGCAGACCACGACTACGCGCGGCGGCCTTCAATTCAATACCAAGGCTTCCTTCCCGTTCCGGCAACCAGACTTCGTCTACCAGCGCATCGGCGGTATCGGTCTTGCCAGCCCATTGCAGCATCATGGCCAGCGCGGCGGGCCCACACTGATACTTCTCCTGCGCTATAAAGGGCACGCGGATCTGATACTCGGGTTGTTGCCGCGCAAGCTCGGGAGGGGGGAGCGTCTGGCAAGCTGCCAGCATCATGAAAAGAGCGGCGGTGGCGACGGGGCGAGCCCGTTGCCACATCGCCAGGATCGGGGACACGAATATCTCCCGAATTAGCTGATTGGATGGATCGCCGGGAAGACGTTGGTCGCGCCAAGCAGATCCAGAATGATCAGAATCAGGATGATCAGCAGGATGGCTCCCAGTACGCTCTGGCCTGCGGGCAGCTCATCGGCTTTCTGGGCCAGTTGCTGCAGTTCCTGATCGGTGAGGCGATCCAGACGCTGGCTGACCTGTTCCTTGTCCACGCCGTATTTTTCCAGGGTTTGTGCGGCGGCCTTGTGGTCCATCACCTGCATCACTTTGGCTTTGAGTTCAGCACGATCCATTTGCTGGACCACGGCGTCGTTGCCGACCATGGCCGCGTGGGCGGCAGGGACAACGAGCAGCTGCATGAACAGCAGCACGAATGCAGTAACAAGGCCTGTCAGACGCTTGGTCATGAATGTTCTCCTGATGGCTAGGGAATATAAAAACTAAGCTATCAGTTTGACGTTACTTAATAAAAATTGATGCCGCGTTTTTCTCATCTTTTACAAGGACTTTACCGATAGCGACACCATTCACGCCGTTCATCGCCAATCGTTGCAGTGCATCACTGGTGTGCTCGCCAGGCACACAGAACACCAGTCCGCCACTGGTTTGCGGATCGCAAAGGGCGGTGAGCATGGCATCGTCAATGGTGTCGTCATGGGCGCAATGAAGCAGTGCACTGCGGTTGGCCTCATTGAGAGTGCTGGTGACACCATCCTTTATCAGATCAATGGTGCCCGGTAGCAGTGGCACCGCTGCAGTCTCCAGCGCAATGGCCACCTGGCTTTGCGAACAAATTTCCTGGAGATGGCCCAGCAGGCCGAAACCGGTGATATCGGTGCAGGCATGCACTGGCGTGCTGGCAAGAGCGTCCCTTGCCGGACCGTTACTTTGCAGCAGGGTGTCCAACGTGGAACCCAGCCAGCGTCCGCGCAGTTTGGCTCCGTGCATCATGGCGGCCAGCTGTACGCCGCTACCTATCGGTTTGGTGAGGATAATCGTATCGCCGGGTGTGGCGCCTTTCTTGTGCCACAGGGTGTCAGAATCTGCGCCGCCGTTCACGGTAAAGCCTGCGGCCATCTGCGGGCCTTCAATCGTGTGGCCACCCACCAGGGTGCAGCCTGCCTGATTCAATTCATGGACGGCACCAGCCATCAATCGCCGTAGATCACGGGCTTGCAGGCGCGGATGATTCCAGCCAAGGGTGATGTTGGCCAACGCGGAATGAGGCGTGGCGTTCATGGCGTACAGATCGCTGAGGCTATGAAGGGCTGCAATGCGACCAAAGCGATAAGGCTCATCGATAAAGGCAGGAAAGAAATCCAGGCTTTGGACCAGCTTGCGGTTTTCGGGCCATTGGATCACGGCGGCGTCATCGGCCGCATCCACGCCGGCTTCAATCCCCGGATTGATTTGAGGCTGCAAGGCAGACAGCGCTTCTCCGAGTGCATCGCTGCCCACTTTGGCGCCACAGCCGGCACAGTGCAGGGTATCGGGATCGGAGAGGGCGGGGGCCATGCGGGGCAGCTGATCCTGAAACTTGCGCATGAACGCGCGATCAATCCGATCCTTCCAGCGCCAGATCAGCGGGCCTCCCAGGCTCAGGCTGCCGCCGCGACTGGCCACGGCATCCTTGCCGCCTGCCGATAGCAGTGACAGAAAACGCGACTGCGGGCGGTAGGGCGTGAGTGGCTGGCCCTGAATGGCGGCACGCAGGTTGCGGGCGAGGGTCATGGCCTGCCGAACTGCATAGACTCCAGCCTTGGGCAGAGGCTGCGGAAACGCGGCGCAATCACCTGCAGCAAACACTCGCGCATCACTATGGCTTTGCAAAGTATCGTTAATCTTCACGAACCCTTTTTTATCGCAGTTCAGATCGCTGTTCGCGAACAACGGAATACCCCGCACGCCGGTGCACCATAACACCTGATCAGCATCCAGCGGCTGCCCGTTGGCGATGACCTGTCCGCCCTGATTTTCCACCAGGGTGTTTTCCAGAAAGCGGATGCCGTAGTCATCCAGCCGCGCCTGCATCTTGCGCCGAACGCTGGCGGCATAACCGGGTAGCAGGATGCTGCCTGAGATCAGCGACAGGGAAAGCGGACGTTGCTGCTGGCGGCCGTATTCGGCGATGGCCAGTACCATCTCGGTACCGCCGGCACCGGCGCCCACCACGGCCAGTGAGGCAGAGGGGTTATCGTTGACCCACTGTTGCCAGCGGGCATAAAAGCCGCTGACGGGTTTTACCGGTACCACCTGTTTGGGAAGGGAATAGCCCAGTGGAGACAGGTCCGGGGTGGCGCCCACATCCAGGCTGAGCCAGTCGTACTCCAGTTGGCTGCCATCGTTCAGTTCCAGTCTTCGCTGCTGGCTGTTGATGGCGGTGACGGCGGCCTGTACGAAGCGGGTGTGGGTGGCCAGACATAACCGGTAGAGATCCACGTGGGTCTCTTCCAGTGAGTAATGACCGGCAATCAGTCCTGGCAGCATGCCGGAATAGGCGCTCAGCGGCTCCGGAGACACCAGCGTGACGCGCACTCCCGGTATGGGCGCCATGGCCAGCATGCGCAGCACCAGGCAGTGGCTGTGGCCACCGCCCACCAGCACCAGATCCAGATTGGCAGCAGAGGTCATCACAGCAACAATTCGCCTTTCAGGTAGCAGCAGGCGTCGCCGCTGAGGCTGACCCGGTCCCCATTCAACGCGCAGAACAGCTCGCCTCCCCGGGCAGAAACCTGCCTGGCATGGAGCTGCGTCTTGCCCAGTCTTTCTGCCCAGAAAGGCACCAGGGTGCAATGGGCGGAACCGGTAACGGGGTCTTCAGGTACGCCTTTTGCCGGAGCAAAGAAACGGCTGACGAAATCACAGTCGTCGCCCGGTGCTGTGATCATCACGGCAAAGGTGTCCAATTGGGCGATAGCGTGCAGGTCAGGTTGAAAGTTGCTGACTTGCTCGGCGCTGTCGAGCAGTACCAAGGTATCCCGTGCCTGCAGGGCGGTGGCAATCTGGATACCCAGCGCCGCCTCCAGCGGCTGGCGATCGAGGATGGGTGTGCCGGGGCGCGCTGGAAAATCCAGCGTTAGCCGGTTGCCGTCACGGCTGACAAACAAGGGCCCGGAGGCAGAGCTGAAGCGAACCCGTTCACCGGGAAAACCGAGGGCGTTGAAAACCACCCAGGCGGCCGCCAGGGTGGCATGCCCACACAAATCCACCTCCACCGTGGGAGTAAACCAGCGCAGGGCATAGCCCTGTTCATCGGGCACGATGAAGGCAGTTTCAGAGAGGTTGTTTTCCAGAGCGATGTTTTGCAGCAGGCAGTCATCCAGCCACCCATCAAGCGGTACCACCGCAGCGGGATTGCCACCGAACAGTGAAGAGGTAAAGGCATCGACCTGATAAAGCTTCATGAGGGTCCTTGTTTGAGGCTGGACGCCAGACGCCTGTGGCCGGACGCTAAAATCTGAAAACCAAATAAGTTTGACCGCCTACAGGATAAAGGCCCTTGGGTCATGCTCCAACCTTTCTGACGATGACGTCTTGCGTCTGGCGTGCTAGCCCACGCCATGACCCGGTTTTAACCGCAGCCGCTTGCGGATACTCCGTGACAGGGCATCCACCAGCAGATTCAGCATCACTGTCGCGAGGATCAGAATCAGAGTCCGGTCAAAGCGGAACTCGGCCACGCTGGAATCGATGTAGAAGCCGAGCGTATGAATGCCAAGGATACCGAGTACGGCAGTCTCTCGCATGATCACTTCCCAGCGGTAAAGCAGAAACGCCAGCAGGTTGGGGCTGATTCGTGGCAGCACTTCCCAGGCATAACGATTGAGCCCGGTTGGCGCGTCGGCACGCAACTGCAGGCTTTCGCTGAACCGACCGGTGAGGTGAGCCACGATGGCACCGGTGTGCAGTGCCAGTGCCAGAATGCCCGGCAACATGGAGGGGCCGAGCAGGATCAGGAAAAAGAAAGCGAGAAAAAATTCCGGGGTGGTGCGCAGGATGACCAGCAGGCCATGTCCCCCGACGCGGGAGGCACGGGTGCCAAACAAGGGGGATATCAGCGGGAACAACAGCAGCGAAAGCAGGGCAGTGATCAACAGGGCGCCCATGCCGAGCACCAGTGTTTGCCAAAGACCCGGCCACAACTGTTGCTGCCACAGGCTGGCCAGCCACGGCATGAGTTCGTTGAGTCCGCCGCCATGGCGTAGTGGCGCCGGCACCAGATCCTGAGTCACAAAGCGAATCAGAATATCCGGTTTGATATGAATGACCGGTGGCGCCCAGGCGATGGCAGCAATCAGGTAAGCAGGAATCAACACCGGACGCAGCCACCCGCGCAGGGTGAAGATAATCAGGAAAAACAGATACAGCAGCGCTGCGCCCTGATCATAGTGACCTTCACGAAAGGCGGTTTCCAGGTGAAAGCCCAGGGTCGGCAGGCCGATAAAACCCAAAATGGCGGAAGCGCGGATGGCGCACTCCAGCCGATAGCCGCCGTAGGCCTTAAAGGCTTGCCACACCAGCGGCAGACGAGCATAGAAAAAAACGCTGATAGCAGAGCTGGCCTGTGGCAAAGCCGCAGCCGGTGCCGGGTTGGCTTCTTCCAGAAACTCCCCGAACACCTTGGCGAAAATGCCGCTGTAGGGAATGGCGATAGCCAGCACTGCCGTGGCGGTGGTGAGGCCGGTGAGCTGCAGCAGCAACAAGCCCCAGAACAGTTCGTGCACTGCGCGCAGGCTGGCGGCCACGGCTCTTACTGCGCGCCATTGCCAGCACACCGCCATGAGAAAACCGCCCAGTGCTCCCAGCGCGGTCCCCTGCCAGGCAAAGGCCAGGGTGTTGGCAATGGCTTGCCAGAGAAACTCAGTGGAAGAGAAATCCGGGCCGAGAAAACCCTGCGCCATGCACAGCAATTCGTGGCCGGGGGAGACCTGGGTAATTTCCAGATCGGCAAACAGCAACGCCAGCACGCCAACCGCAGCCAGCATGCCACTGGTGCGTCGCCAGCCACTGGCGGTGGTGTTGAGCGCTGTTGTCATTGGTAGAGGGCGTCCAGGTCCGCCAGTGTCAGCGACTGACAGGGCGCATCCAGCGCAATGATGCCATCGCGCAGGCCGATTACCCGGCTGCAACACTGCAGGGCGAGACTACGATCGTGGAGTGCGACCACGGCGGTGTCATGACGGCCAAGTAACTGCTGGAGCAAGGTCAGCCCGTGATGCTCGTCTACGCTGGAAACCGGCTCATCGGCCAGCAAGACCTGACGCTGGCTGTAGATCGCGCGCCCCAGGGCTACCCGTTGTGCCTGTCCGCCGGAGAGGCGATCGACGCTGGTAAAAAGCTTGTCCGTCAGTCCGAGGCTGTCTGCCAGTTCGCCAATGGCATGCTTTTGCGCGCGGGTTGGCCAGATCAGGTTACGCAGGTTGGTGAGGCTGTGCTGACGATCCAGTGCGCCCATGTAGATGTTATGAAACACGCTGAGCATGGGCACCAGATCGGCACTCTGCGGACACCAGGCCACACTGTCAGCCTGTTGCTCACGCAGGGCCGCAAGCAGAGTGGACTTGCCGGAACCGGAAGGACCCAGCAAGGCAACCTGTTCGCCCCGAGCAATGTGCAGGGTCAGATTTTCAAACACGGCCTGGCCGGGATGGCCAAGCCGTGCCTGTTCAAACTGAAACACGATCAGGGAGCGTCCAGCAGGCCGATGTTCTGGGCGGTTGCTTCGATTGGAGCGTAGCCCGCATTGCTGGCAGGAATGAACTTTTCCCGCGGGAAGGCGTTCAGCAACTCCGGATCTTCGATGGCCAGCAGGGCCTCGGTGACGCGCTGGCTGAAGCCTTCTCCGAATTTGGCATCCAGATCACCCCGGATGGTCCAGTGGTAGTCGGGGTAGGTCGGAGTTTCCCAGATTACTTTGACTTTAGTGGGATCGATCTTGCCTTCTTCCAGTTCGCGTTCCCACACCTGGTAGTTCACTGCACCGGTGGCGTAGGCGCCTGTCTGTACCAGGGCAATGGTGCGGCTGTGATCGCCGGAGAAACCCACTTTTTCGAACAGCTCTTCCGGCGCCTTGTTGAAGGTTTCGCGCAGATAGAACTCCGGCATCAGACGCCCGGAGGTGCTCCCTTTGGAGCCAAAGGTGAACGAGGACGGGGTGATGAACGCCTCGGTGAGCGTGTCGGTTGCTTCAAGGCCGGTAGCGGTGTTGGCAATGAAATAGCTCTTGAACGCGGTATCTTCCTGCCCTTGGGCAATCGCCTGTGAACCTGGTACCAGACGACGGGCCTGCACGCCGGACAAACCTCCGAACCAGGCCATTTGCACTTCGTCGTTGCGGAAAGAGGTAACGGCGGCAGCGTAGGATTTCACCGGTACATACTTAACCGGCACGCCAAGTTGATCTTCCAGGTAGAGCGCCACCACGCCGAAACGCTTTTGTAGCTGGGATTCGTCCTGGTCAGGAATAGCAGTGAAAGTGAAGGTGGCCGTATCGGGCTCTTCAGAACATGCAGACAGCAGCACCGCTGCCAGCAGGGCGGCAAGAATTTTGAAACGCATTGTCAGCTCCGTTCAATAGGGAGGCTTACCGGGCGGGAGAAGAGCGTCGCGGGCCCGGCGATACACGACCGGGCAATTATATCGAAGGGGGGCAGGGAAAACAGCTTTGGGCGTTGACCAATGAACGACGGGGCAAGGCGAGCAACAGGAGCAAGCTACAAGCGTCAAGCCGCAATGGAAAGCCTGAGTGTTGCGGGAGATTCCGCTTACTGAACGAATCCCCGCCTTGCACTCAGTGGTCTCCGTGTCTTCTGTAGTGAACATCGCCTTGCGGTAAGCGTCAGGCTTCAGGCGTTCAGCTTTCAGCGTTACTACAGATTCTGGTAGCGATTCATGTCCAGCACCGCGGCCTGGCTGGGCTCATGTTGTTCCATGTAGCGGGTGAGTGCATGAAAGTAATCCCAGAAATGCGGGTGGGTGCGGCGGATGCCGTAATCATTCACCAGTTGGGTAAAGCCCTCCTCGTCTTCCACTCCCTCCACGCGTGCAACGAAGGTGGCCAACTCCGGCAGCGTCAGGTTGAACATGAAGTTGGGGTAGCTGGCCAGCACACCGGGGTAAAGGGTGAGAGTATCCAGCTCCGGCTGGAAGCGACCATCTTCGTTGAACATGAACGCCACATTACTGTGGGCGCGGTTGCGGAACAGGGTATAGATTTCCTGTTCGCCTGCCTCATTCTCAACACGCAGCATGGTCACCTCTGGCAGAAACCGGATGGCTGGCAGGTTGCCCAGGCGCCGTGAAGCCAGTTTGCTGAGATTGCTGTCTGCCTGCTGACGCCAGGCTGCCACATCGTTGCGGGCACAGCGTTCACTGTCGCAACGATTCAACGGGTCGGGTCTGGCGTTAATCTCAGCAAAGCGTTTAACCAGGTTGGCATTAAATTCGTTAACCGGGGTGCTGGTCTTGAACGGGATGGCGGTGGGGTGCTCCGTATCAATGCTCGCATAGCTGATCTTCAGGCGAACTTTCCCGCCGTCCTGATACCAGTGATGAATAACCGGCTCACGCAGTTCGCGAGGCAGATAGCGCAGGAAGTTCTGTTCGGCGCCGTTACGAATAAGATCGAAGTAGAGGCGCGTCTGGGCCTGGTGGGAGACGGCACCAAACACATTGAAGTTCACCACCAGCTGGTAATAGGTGCGCTCAAACAGTGGGTAATCCATCACCCAGGTGGTCAGCGGATAGTCTCCCAGTAAACCTTTGCGTACCGATGCGTTGTCATGGTTGCGCAGAATGGTCAGCAATGCATTGCGGTTGTGGCCTTCGCCCGCCCAGATGGAATCCCAGCCGGGGCCGGCAGGTTCGGCTTTGGCATAGGCTTGCTGTCGAATGCGCAGATAGTCGTTGCGATCGCCGCTGTAGCGGAACCAGGCGGCCCCGGCTTCAAGCAGGCTTTCATCCTGGCCTGGCAGGCCGAGTAGCGGACTGACCTGATTACGATAGCGGGCATCGGTGATGAACAGGTCGTGTTGCGGATCCTGGAATACGGTCCAGAACTGATCACGGATCACATCGGTGGCAATCTGGCCACGGCAGACCGGCCCGCGGATAAAGGTGCGAACAAAGTACTCCGCATTATCGAGCATGAACTGATAGCGGGCTTCGGCAGGGATAGCTTCGAAGGTGATGAACGGGTTAGCCCGGTTTTCATAGGCATAGCCCGGCAGGGTATTGACCTGCCACTGACCGGAGAAGAACTGCTGTCGGGTGCGTGCCAGCTTCTGCGGATTCAGGGCAAAGGTGATGTGTGTCTTGTGCACCAGGGTGCCGCTGACCGGACGCAGCCGATACCAGAAGGGGTGGGCAGGCTCGTCATTGGGGCGGACGGTGGCGACCGGCACAAGGGGCTGTCCCGGTGGAGTCGATGAGCGCTCCAGAGTAAAAAAGTGCGCTGGCCGTGGCCCTTCTTCTTCGCCGAAATACAGGTGCGCCAGATACAAATGCTCGTACAGCCAGCGTGCCACCAGGGCATGGCGGTTGTCCCTGCGGTTCAGCAGGTTTTCCCATTGCTGGATCTGTTGCTGCTCATCGGCAGACAGCGTCAGCGGCTCTTCTTCAAGAGGGGCGCCGTTTTGCATCCATTGTTTGAGGGTATTGAACTCCTGATCGGTGAGTCCGGTGACAGCCAGTGGCATGCCTTCCATAGGATGATTATCGGCATAGTCATCAAACTCTTCCGGGTTCGGACAGGTGTTCTCGCGTTTCACCCCGAGCTGGATCTTGTTTGGCAGCTTCTGATTGGCGGGGAAGTCGTACTCATGGCCGAGCGACAGCATCTTGAACAGCAGGGAACCCCGCATACCGTAGGCGCTGTTGATCACCGAGTAGAAGCCTTTTTCCCTCCACTGGGCGGTGCTCTGGGCATCGGTGCCGAGGCGGGTAGGCGGAATGCTTTCTTCCCGGCCACCGTTGTAGACCGGGATTTTGCTGGCGCCGCGATCCAGACCGTCTACGCTTTCCAGCTTGAGTTGGCAGGGGGCATCGTAGCAGCCGTGGCAGGCCAGGCACTTCTGATCAAGAATTGGACGAATGTCTTTCTGGTAGCTTGGCGGAGCGGCCATGACAAGGCCGGAGGTGCCCATGAAGATCAGGGTCAGGGTGATCCATTGTTTTGCCAGCCGCATCCGTCGCTTCCTCCTGATCAGTGTCCGATGAGTCTAGCGGGCGCAGTCTGGAGTGGCTATGGGGTGACAAGGGACTGAGGAAAAACAGGGTAAAATCGGTTAGTTCAGTTTTGCTGTGCGTGACGCAAGAACGCATTCGCAATCTTCAAAACATTGGTAGCATGGCCGCTGCCCAACCGATCAACATGGCAAGCACGGCACCCGCTGTAAGCAAGGTGCGAAGCTTTCTGTACCAGCGCGGAAGTTCTTCATTGAAGAGCATCTGTTCCGTTCCCCACAGGAACATCAAGCCTGCGGCCAACATGGGTAAGGCCAGTTCGCGGGGCAGCAATAACCCGGTCCAGCCGAGGAAAGCGGCCAGCACTCCAAACAGCTGGGTGGGAAACTGATTGGATTGATGGAACTCGCTGAGCACTCGACCCCAGTGTATGGCACCGGCAAAGGTGAGCGAAATGGCGGCGTAGCCTACCAGTCCCGACAATGCGATATCGCGCCAGGGCTCGGCCCAGGCCAACGCTGCCAGGACAAACATCGGGGCAAGGCTGGCCAGAGTGAGGGTGCGGGTGCGGCGCACGTTGTCAATATGGGGTTTGGACACGGCAATTCCTTAATCAAGAACCTCTTATTATCCGCTGCGGAAGTGAAGGTTGGGACAAGGCGGTTTGTCAGTTTACCTGACCTGGCCCGCAGCCTGAGAGTGGCCCTGCCCGCGCTGGGCCTTGTCAGGGCGTGGCGGAGGTGCCTGCAGGGGATCAACTGGCGTTGGGTTTCAGTCTATCGGAGGTCTTGGTCATGGCCGGGGGCAGCCAGAGTTTGGCATAGTCGTTTCACTAACAGTGGAGTGATCCCATGGAATTCAAGGACGCGATGGCCCAGCGCCACAGTGTGCGAGCCTTTTCTGACAAGCCGGTGAGCGACGAGCTGCTCACGGAGTTATTGACCACCGCGACCACGTCCCCAAGCTGGTCCAATACCCAACCGTACATGATTGCTGTTGCCAAAGGCGCGGTACTGGAAGATCTCCGTGAAACCCTGCCGCCCATGTTTGATGAGCTGATAGCGTTGGCAAAGGGGTCAAAGATCAAGCAGATCAAGGCGAAGCTCACCAATGACGGCATTCCCGATGGGGATTTCCGGCCGGTGACCGATTACCCCAGAGACCTGCAGCCGCGACGCAATGCCACGGGGCATGAACTATACAAATTGCTGGGCATCGACCGCGCTGACAAGTCGGGCCGCCACCAGCAGATGCGCGAGAACTTCCGTTTCTTCAACGCCCCGGTGGCGCTGTTCATCTTTGTCCATGAGGGGCTGGATGTGTACAGCCCGCTGGACGCCGGCATCTTCCTGCAAAGCCTGATGCTGGCGGCCACCGATGCCGGTTTGGGAACCTGTGCGCAGGGGGCTCTGGCGCTGTGGCGTTCGCCGCTGGAAAAACACTTCAACATTCCGAAGCATTACAAACTGCTGTGCGGTCTGTCGCTGGGCTATGAAGCAGATGAGACCATCAACCGGTTCAAGCCTGAGCGTGCTCCGCTGGAGGAGCTGCTGGTGCCGTTGAAATAAAGGTTTGTCACCCGGCCGGCAGCGTCACGGACGGTATCCCTGCCGGGCCAGTTCAAGGGTGTGATTCAGTAGCGGGTCTTCACCTACCGGGCCATGGCCAGGCACCACTATCTCTGCGGAGGGATAGCGTGTCTGGATACGGCTGATGGCGGCCCCCCAGCCTGCCGGGCTGGAACCCTCCACGTAGTGAATATCAACGGCGCTGGAAGACTTCACCGCGCAGCCGCCGAAAAGCAGCTTCATGTCGTCATACCACACGACGATGTTGTCAGGGCTGTGGGCCGGGCCGGGGTAGAAGACTTCCAGTGATCCGAGCTGGGCGGAGGTATCTTGCTCCAGTTCGTCGATGGCCTTGGGAAGCTGCTCGCGAGGGTACTTTGCCGCGGCAAGGGTTCGCGTCATGGGGTGCACATAGGCCGCAATGTGCTGCTCAGCCAAAGCAGGCAGCCCACCGATTCTGTCCGCATGGGCGTGAGTCAGAATGGCCATGTCCGGTTTCCTGCCAAAATAGTCTTCGATCCAGGTGAGTAGCTCGCTTGTGAGGGCATTCCCCCAAGCGGTATCGACCAGGATGAGCTGATCGTCGTCAAGGATAATCAGCCCATTGGCCGGGTAGCGTTCCCCCTCCACCCGCGCCCATGAGCGATGCACCCAAACGTGGTCATTCAGGGGGTAAACCTGGAGGTCTTCAGTCTGCAAGGTAAAGTCATGACCGCCAGAATCGAAATGGTGGCAGGCAGATAACAGCAGCAGGGTCAGGTAAACGAGTACGGATCGCATAACAGGCCTCCAGAGGGAGGCCCATGGTAGCGATTTCATCCGGGGCGGACGAGTTACCCGGTTCCTGTTTTCAATGGATCTCGATTTTCCTGCGGCCGTGACCATGTTGCTCATGGCGGGGTATGGTCAGGGACAGCACCCCGTTGTGAAAGACCGCGTTCATTTGCTCGCCATCCGCGTCTGCCGGCAAGGACAGCATGCGCTGAAACTGACCATATCGGCGTTCGCTGTAGTGGTAGCCATCCCGCTCTGATTCCTGGATGTCCTGCTTGTGGCCACTGATTTGCAGGCGTTCGTTGTCGAGGGTGATCTCCAGATCCTGCTTCTCGACACCCGCCAGTTCTGCGGTGATCAGGTAGTGGTCTTCCCGTTCAAGAATATCCAGATTCGGGCGGAAGGGAGCGCTGGGCTGAGCCTGGGGGGCAGGGGTGGTCCAGGCCATGTCGCCCAGCATTTGCTCGAACCAGTTGTCGAACTCTCTTTCCCAGCGCAACAGGGGGTGGCGTGGTTGCCGTTGAGGTAGTGGGCGGTCCCGGTTGCTCTCGTCGCTCAGCCAGTTCCATGGTGTCATTTTGTGCATATCCATCGCATTTCCTCCTGTATTGGCTCCCAGAATGAGGCAGTCGCCCTCCCTTTGTGAGCTTCTGGGGTGAGAGTTTCAATGCTTTTTCGTCTGTTTTTTGATCAGCGTCATGAAGCGGGAAGGCGAGGGTGCAAGCGGGGCTTTGCAGGCGCAGGATGGAAACATGGCTGACCAATCAGCGATAAGGAGAGCGCTCATGTCTGATCATCATGTTTACAAGAAAGTGGAACTGGTGGGCTCCTCAAAGGAGAGTATTGAGGACGCCATTCAAAATGCCCTGACCACGGCCAGTGAAAGCCTGGAACTCACCGAGTGGTTTGAAGTGACCGAGACCCGTGGGCATATCGTTGACGGGAAGGTGGGCCACTATCAGGTGTGCCTGAAGGTGGGTTTCCGGATTTCGGGATCCTGAAATAGCAGCAACAAGCTTCAAGCCGCAAGCTACAAGGAATAAAAAAAACCGCGCCAAATGACGCGGTTTTCTTAAAGCCTGCAGCGCGAGGCATCAGCCTGTGGGCATGTTGCTAGCCTGGCTTCGCGTTGCAGCGTGTAGCTTGATGCCGTTACACCGCTTCAAGCCCCAGGGACCGCTGACATACCCGCGCGGTGCGGATGGTGTGCAGCTGTTTCGGGGACAGATCGTCCGGCAGTTCCACAGTGCTGTGGTCCTGGTGGATCTTGATCGGGCCGATCAGGCGGCTGGGCAGTTTTGCTTCGTTGGCGATGGCGCCAACGATGTTGCCCGGCTTGACGCCGTGGTCGTGGCCAACCTGAATGCGGTACTCGCGCATGGGCTTGTCGTTGCGCTTGCCTCGGGGCGCGCGGTCATCTCGACCACTGCCGTTGGCGCGACGCTCACGACGTTCACGCGGTTCGCGAGGCTCACGTACCTGCTTGACGAACTTGGGTTCCTTGAGGATCAGCGGTTCGCGCTGGAACATGGCGGCAGCCAGGGCAACGGCCATGTCTTCACCGGACAGCTCCATGCTTTCCGAGATCTGCTTGACCAGCGCCCGGGTTTCTTCGATGTCGCCATCGTTGAGACGCGCAGCAAGCTGCTCCTGGAAGGCCGCAACGCGCTTGGCATTGAGATCATCCACGGAGGGCAGATCCATCTTTTCGATGCTCTGGCGGGTGGTGCGCTCGATCTGGCGCAGTACGTGTTGCTCGCGACGGCTGACGAACAGGATGGCATCACCCTGACGACCCGCACGGCCGGTACGACCGATACGGTGGACATAGGCTTCCGGATCACCGGGCATGTCGTAGTTGATGACATGGGTGATACGCGCCACATCCAGACCTCGAGCGACTACATCGGTAGCCACGAGAAGGTCGAAACGCTTGTCTTTCAGGCGCTGGACTGTCTTCTCGCGTTGCTGCTGCTGAATGTCACCATTGAGAGCGTCAGCGCGCAGGTTACGACGGTTCAGCTGCTCGGCCAGTTCCAGGGTCGCCTGCTTGGTGCGCACGAATATGATAACGGCATCGTGGTCTTCGGCTTCAAGAATGCGGCTAAGGGCGTCGAGCTTGTTCAGCCCGGCAACAGGCCAGTAGCGCTGGCGAATGGTGGTCGAGGTAGTGGCATTGCCGCTGTCGATCTGCACCCGTTGAGGGTTCTTCAGGTGCTGGTCAGCCACCTTGCGAATCACCGGGGGCATGGTTGCGGAGAACAGCGCCAGCTGACAGTCGTCAGGGGTGCGTTCGAGAACCCATTTTACGTCGTCGATAAAGCCCATGCGCAGCATTTCGTCGGCTTCATCCAGAACCAGGGCTCTTAGATTGTTCAGTTTCAGAGAGCCGCGTTCCATGTGATCCATAACGCGACCGGGGGTGCCGACAATGACCTGGGCTCCGCCACGAAGGCCTTTGAGCTGGGTGCGGTATTCACCGCCACCATAGATAGGCAGGACCTGCAGGCCCTTGATGTCGGCAGCAAATTCTTCGCATGCGGTGGCGACCTGGATAGCCAGTTCGCGGGTGGGGGCAAGGATCAACATCTGCGGTTCACGCAGACTAGGGTCCAGCCGGGCAAGCAAGGGCAGGGCGAAGGCAGCGGTTTTACCGGTACCTGTCTGGGCCTGACCCAGCAGATCATGACCATCGAGCAACAGCGGGATGGCTTTCGCCTGAATCGGCGAGGGCTCTTCGAAGCCCTGTCGGGCAATCGCAGAGAGCAAAACCTCGGGCAGGCCAAGATTGGCGAACCCGGCACGGGAATCTGACATGGTGTACCTATGATTTGGGGGGAGGGTGCCGGGCAGTGCCGGCGAAGAGCGCAGATCATACGCTCACGAGGTGAGAATTGCACGTTATTTCGCCAGTTGGGGCCTCCTTCATGGCCATGAAGCGATCTGTTGGCGCTCCTCCAGTGGCGGTGATCCGGGCATCGTGAGCGAGTTTCAGGGGCAAGTTGTAGCGCGGTGAGGCCCTTTTGCGGGCAAGCTCACGCAACCACAGGGGCGGCCGGGATCAAAAAAGGCCCGCCGGGTTACCCGGGCGGGCCTTTGGCACCTGACATCCTGCGTCAGGTATTGGTCAATCAGCCTTCAACCTTGCGGATCTGGCCTGCCAAATGGGGCTTGATGCCGTCTTTGGCCAGCAGCCGGAAGTCGCTTCCGCCTTTTACTTCGGTGTTCTCGAACTTCACGGTGGCCGGGATGAACATGGGCAGTTTGAACTGCACATCCACGGTGTACGCGGTATCCGGTAGCTGGTTTTGCAGCTCTGCCAGACAGCGGGCCTTGGACCACATGCCGTGGGCGATCTGGCGCTTGAAGCCAAACAGCTTGGCGGACAGCGGGTAAAGGTGAATCGGGTTGCGGTCACCGGAAACGGCGCCGTAGCGTCGGCCAGTGTCGCCTGGCACTTTCCACTCAACCGTATTCACCGCGGGCTCGGGCTTCGGCGCTTCTTTCTTCTTGCTGCCGCCACCTCCGCCAGTACGGAAGAAGTTCACGGACTCGCTTTCCCACACCCGCTCACCGCCAGTACTGATGCTGGTGAAGATGGAAAACTCGTAGCCTTTATCTACCTTGGTCAGATTGCCCAGGTAGCACTTCACGTTCAGTTGCTCTTTTTCGCTGATCGGACGGTACTGGGTGATGCTGTTGCGAACATGAACCAGGCCCATGGCCGGGAACGGGAAGCCGTCGGTCATCATCAGTGCCATGTGCAGCGGGAAGGCGTGCATATGGGGGTAAGTCACTGGCAATTTGCCGTCCGCGGCGAAGCCACACACCTTGCGGTAGGCCGCCAGGTGCTTTTCGTCCAGCGCGACGTCATTCAGACGCAGTCCTACATCGGGCAGGGTCGGGTTCTTGCCCGGTTTGACGGTAGCGCGCAGCACGGCCTTGGCAAAATTAACGACCATGGGGGGCGGGTTGCGCAGTTCGCGGAAGGTGACCTCGCTCATTACTTGTTCCTTTCACATTTCGTAGTGGACGAAAGTAGCGGCCAGACGTTGAAGTCTGAATTGAAGGCAGTATAGAGCAGGGGAATAGGGCTGCTATTGGCCGTGCAGCCACGCTCCACGGCAGGGTAATCACATGGCTGGACTGCAGAGAGTCAGCTGGAGGACTTGTTGGATTTCCAGTGCGCAACACCAAGAAAGATCAGCCGTAGCTGCTTCTCGGCAGCGATCAGCACTTGCTGTTGGCCGAACTCATCGGTCTCTTCCAGCTCCAGCATTTCCTGGGTCAGGGCGGTGACGTTGTTTACCACCAGGGCGGCCATCATTTGCAGGTCTTCAGAGCTGAAATGGTTCAGGAAAGGAAAACGGGCCATGTCCATGGCCAGCTCATTGGTGAACATGCGGATTTCACGGCGGATGGCGTTGCGCATGGTGGGGGTGCCACCAAACAGCTCCTTGGCCACGAACAGGAAATGGGCACGATTCTCGCGGACATAATTGAAGTAGGTCTCAATGGAACCGCGCAGCATGTTCTCGCCGGGGCTCTGCTCCTGGCGTACCTGGCGCATCATCTGGCGCAGGGTGCGGAAGGATTCATCCAGAAGAGTGAGGCCCAGGGCGCTCATGTCGGGGAAGTGACGATAAAAGGCGGTGGGTACCACGCCTGCCCGCTTGGTGACTTCACGCAGGCTGAGGCTGGAGAAGGGGGCCTTCTTGACCACCAGATCCAGCGCTGCCGCCATCAATGCCTCGCGGGTTTGCCCCCGTTTTGGCTTGCGGGTTTTGCTGGTGGCTTCTCTGGTCATGTAGGCGATTCTCCAAAAATACGCCGTAAATTCTCTCTTTTGTCAGCCGGTGATGCAACAAATTCCTGAGACGCACTTGTAACCACATGAAAATGAAGGGCTTTATTTTTATAGTGAACAAGTGTTGACAAAAAAGTCGGTTCGAATAAAAATGAGCACACCTGTTCACTTTAAGGGATTATCCCATGAGCGCAACAACTTCGACTCCTAGACGTTTTCAGCAGGGCCTGAATAGCCTGCTGCAGTCCCGTGTTGCCGAGGTGCTTGGCTACCCGCACGGCGTAGACCGTTACCTGGAAGTGTTTAACCCGCTGTGGTCCGTAAAGGAAGTACGCGCCAAAGTGGAAAACGTTCAGCACCTTACTGCTGACAGCGTCACGCTGACGCTGAAGCCGAATAGCAACTGGCAGGGCTTTGTCCCTGGCCAGTTTGTGCAGCTGACTGTCAGCATCAATGGCAAGCTTCACACCCGTTGTTACTCTCCGGCCAACTCCTTGCATCGTGAAGACGGCACAATTGAGTTGACCGCCAAGGCCCATGCTGACGGCTTTGTTTCCCGATATCTGCGTGACTGCGTACGAGTTGGTGATGTGGTGACCCTGTCACAGGCCGGCGGTGAGTTTGCCCTGCCGGAACAGCGTCCCGAGCGTGTTTTGCTGATCAGTGGTGGTAGTGGTATCACCCCGGTGATGTCCATGCTGCGCACCCTGTGTGATGAAGGTTTCAAGGGCGAGATCACCTTCCTGCATTACGCCAACCGTGCGCAAGACATGATCTATGCTGAGGAAGTCGCTGACATCGCCGCTCGATTTGGCAATGTCACCCTGCTGCGCGCTTTCGCTGACGAGCAGGAAGGCGGCGAGCTGAGCGGCCTGTTTTCTAGTGAACATCTGTTCAATTCTGTCCCGGATTTTGCACAGGCAACGACTTTTCTGTGTGGGCCGCCGCCGATGATGGCTGCCGTCGAGAAGGTCTGGGAAGAGCAGGGTATTACGGATCAGCTTCACAAGGAGCAGTTCACCCTCGCTACTGCGGCTGTAGATGACGGCGAGTCTGCGGAAGGCGAAGTGCGCTTTGTACGCAGCGAAGCCCAGGTGACCAATGATGGCAAGACTTTGCTCGAGCAGGCAGAAGCGGCCGGTCTGAATCCGCAATCTGGCTGTCGTATGGGCATTTGCTACAGCTGCACCTGCAAGAAGACCGCCGGCAAGGTCAGGGACCTGCGAACCGGCGTGATCAGCAGCGGCGATGAAGAAGACATTCAACTTTGCGTCAGCGTGCCGGTAGGCACGGTGGCCCTCGACATCTAAAGGATAGGAGTCAGCACCATGAGTATTTACCGTAATCTGACCCCCGAACAGATCGAATCTATTGGCCAGGAGCTGGATGCCATCCGCAACCGCGAGATCGCAGACCTGGGTGAAAAAGACGAGAAGTACATTCGCACCCTGATCAAGCGTCAGCGTCAGCTCGAAGTGGCTGGCCGAGGCTTGCTCATGGCAGGTTTCCTGCCACCGGCGTGGTTGGCGGGTGTGGCGTGTCTGTCCGCTGCCAAGATTCTCGACAACATGGAAATTGGCCACAACGTCATGCATGGCCAGTACGACTGGATGGGCGACAAGAAAATCAGCTCACAGCAGTTTGACTGGGATAACACCTGTACCAATACCGCGTGGAAGCAGACTCATAACTTCGAGCATCATACTTTTACCAATGTGCTCGATAAGGACCACGATATTGGTTACGGCATACTGCGCATGTCTGAAGAGCAGGAATGGGAGCCTCGTTTCCTTCTCAACCCGATTCAGGCCGCCATTCTGGCCACTTTCTTCCAGCATTTTGTAGCAATTCAGAGCCTCAAGCTTGAGGACTACCTGATCTACAAGACCAAAACCAAGGAAGAACTGAAGGAAGAGTTCAAGCCTACCTGGAAGAAGATGCGCAAGCAGCTGGTGAAGGATTACCTGCTGTTCCCGGCACTGGCAGGCCCGTTTGCTCCGTTTGTGTTCGCCGGTAATGTGACGGCCAACCTGGCGCGTAACCTGTGGTCATCCCAGGTGATCTTTAACGGTCACTTCCCTGAAGAAGTGGAGCAGTTCCCGGAATCCGTGTTGGAAAACGAGACCCGTGGTCACTGGTATGTACGCCAGATGCTGGGTTCAGCCAACTTCGAAGGTGGCCGCCTGATGCACATCATGAGCGGTAATCTGAGTTTCCAGATCGAGCATCACCTGTTCCCCGATATCCCGGCGCATCGTTACGCGAACATTTCGCCAGAGGTGAAGGCGATCTGTGAAAAGTATGGCCTGCCTTATAACACGGGTTCTTTCTTGCGCCAGTCTGCGAGTGTGTGGAAGCGAATCTTCAAGCTTTCCCTGCCCGGTAAAGGTGGCGCCAACAAGAAAGGGTTGCGCGGAAAAGTTGTGTCTCTGATCTCTGAATCCAAATCAGAAGCACGTCAGGCCGCGTGACCTGCCAGTCAGCACCCCCGAGCACCCGGTAGCGGCCGGTTAGCTGGTTCCGGCCCTGCCATCCTTATGCTACTCTCGATCCATTCGAGAGTAGCTTTTTTTATTTGGAAACCGGTGCTTTGCGGTTCGTCGTGGCATGATCCGGTTTTCCTGAGGGGAACAGGCGAACGCATGGCAGAAATGACGGATTCCGGTGTGCTGTTACGCATGGCCTATAAAGCCATGGTCAACGCCGGTATTGATGCCGATGCCGTTTTGGCAGAAGTAGGGCTCGACAAATCGATTCTTCAGGTGCCGGATCTGCGCACCCCCCACGATGCTCAGGAGTGGTTCTGGCAGGCACTGGAAAAGGTGTCTGGCGATGAGCTCATCGGGCTGCATCTGGGTGAACATATTCCTGTTTATAAAGGCCAGGTGCTTGAGTACCTGTTCCTTTCCAGTCCAACCTTCGGGGAGGGCATCAAGCGGGCTCTGGATTACCAGCGCTTGCTTTCGGATGCCGCTCAGGGTGAATTGTTTGAAGAGGGGGAGCGTGTCTTCCTCAAGCAAATGATCTGGAGCAAGCGGCTCAGTCATCTTAACGAATGCATGATGATGGGAATCATCAAGTTTTTCCGCTTCGTGACGGATGGGGCGTTCGAGCCACTGGAAATCCATTTCGGTCATTCGCCGCACGCCAATCTCAGCGAATACCAACGGCTGTTCGATTGCAGCGTGAAGTTCGACATGCCCAGTGTGGGCATGTATTTCGATGCCAATGTCATGAGCCTGCCCTCCGCGCACCATGAGCCGGAGCTGCTGCAGCTCCATGAGCAGTTGGCCAGCGAGCAGGTGGCACGACTGGAGAAGCAGGATCTGGTCGCCCAGGTGAATCGTCTGATTGGCGAGTTACTGGAATCCGGGCACGCCAACCTGGAAGAAGTGGCGGAGCGGTTGGGCATCAAGGCGCGTCAGTTACGCACCCGTCTTGCCGATGCCGGAACCAACTTCAATCAGCTGGTGGCGGATTACCGCTGTCGCCTGGCCAAACGTCTGCTGGCGGGGACTGACGAATCCATCGACGAGATCGTTTATCTTACCGGCTTTTCCGAGCCCTCTACCTTTTATCGCGCGTTTAAACGCTGGGTAGGGATGACCCCGATAGAGTATCGCAAGCTGAAAGCGGAAGAAGACGCGGCAGCTGGCTAACCCCGCTGGCCGTTTTCGGCTCAAAATTTGCTAAGGCTAAAGGGCGCACTCAGCGCCTTTTTGCTGTTCGGCATCCTGAGGGAAACCGTCTTTCACTGGAGATATGCTTGAAAACATTGATGAGAAAAATCTGCTCACCGATCCTCGATTTGTTTGAGGGGGGCGATGACCATGGTTTCGTCTATCGGCCATCCTACCGAAAGATTCTTGTGGCAGTGGCGATCCTGTTCCTGATATTGGCGTCAGGCTCACTGGCAATGACGTTGTCCTCAGGATTGATGGGTGGCCTGATTCCTACCCTGTTCTTTGGTGGTGCGGGGCTGGTGTGCGTCATCGTTGCGTGGCTGGGAAGCGATCAGGCGGTAGCCAGGATCTGGAAGAATCGTTGAGCCGCCAGCGATGCATGGCAATACCGGACAGAAGTGATACCCATGCATTGCACGAGTGTGCCGCCAAGCGGCCATAAAAAAAGCCCCGCATTAGCGGGGCTTTTCGTATTGGCGGTGAGGGAGGGATTCGAACCCTCGATACGTTTCCGTATACACACTTTCCAGGCGTGCTCCTTCGGCCACTCGGACACCTCACCTTAAAACGGGTTTCACTGCGGGCAGTGATGGAGCAAGCCTGTGGGCCGAATGCTTGCTCACTATTGAGGGCGCGTAGAGTACCGGAGGGTGGGGGTGCTGGCAAGTGTTGCTGTTACGGTTGCTCAGGGTTTGACCAATACAGGGCCCGGGAGCCTCGCCGGGGTTGCTGGCAGGCTCAGGTTCTCGCCAGATAAGCGCCGTCGAACTCGCAGACGGTCTTGCCGTCATCGCCACAGCCGATGGCACGGATACGAAGGGAGGCCTTGCCGCGGGCCCCCAGTCGCTCTTCAAAGCGCTGTCGTTGCTCGGTAGTGACGGTGATGCGCAGATCGGTGTCCAGAGGCAGGGTGTACTTGAGCTGTGTCTCCACGGCGACCACATCGGCGGGGTGGCCGCACTGATGACTCAGCAGTGTTGTCAGGCTCCAGCCTGCCAGGGTGAGCAGGGCCGACTGACTGCCGGCAAAGAAGGTACCCTTATCGTTGTGGTTTGGTCCGAGGGGAGCGATGACAGTGAGGCTGTCTCCATCAAAGCGGGCAAACTGGAAGTGCAGATGCCGAGTAAGCGGGATGGCTTCGCGGACCTGCTCGGCCAGGGTTTCCAGATTGATCATGGCAGCTCGCGGACAAAGTCAGCCGGCGACTCGTCAGGCAGGCTTTTCAGGCTGCTGGCAGGGGTGCCAAGGTATAGATAGGCAATGACTTGATCCTTGGAGGCAAAACCCAGCATGCCTTTGGCCAGATCGGAGTTGGCCATGGCTCCGGTACGCCACATGGCGCCAATGCCCAGTTCGTAGGCTGCCAGCATCATGTTCTGAACCGACGCGCCCACGGCCAGCATCTGTTCCCAGGCCGGAATTTTGTGATTTTCGGTAATCTCCGCTACCGCGACAATGATGGTGGGTGCGCGGAACGCCTTGTTGCGGGCGTTCTCACGGGTGCGCTGATCTGCCTCCGGCTGTTCTTCAAGCAGCTGGGCTTCCATGATATCGGCAAGACGCTCACGCTGGTCACCACGCAATACAATAAAGCGCCACGGCCGCAGCAGGCCATGATCCGGCGCCCGGATGGCGGCGCGCAGCAGCAGGTCGAGTTGCTCATCGCTGGGGCCGGGTTCCTGCAGTCTGGGGCTGGAGACGCGGGTGGTAAGGGCGGTGATGGTGTCCATTCAAGGCTCCTGTAACGTGGCGGCAATGGTAGCTTGAATTGCAAATGAGTCCCACCCGCCACATTCCGAGGCAAATTCGCTCGCGTCTGTCAGGCCAGTCTTTTTTCTTAGATGGGAAAACGCTAAGCTTCGCAAAAATCCCGTGAATCGGTTCACATGACCTCCACGTCCAAAAAGAAAGCTCGCCGGCCGCTGATCGGTCCTATGGAGCGGGCACGCCGACAGGCCAACTATATTCGTCTGCTTGCCTTCCTGGTGGCGGTGATGATGTTGATCGTGGGTCTGAAACTGGGGCTCTATCCGGAAATCTATCTGCTGGGCGTGGCTGGCCTGCTTGCCTACCCACTGATTGCCCAGACCATTCTGGTGATTGCCAACCGCAGAGATATTCGAGAAAAGGCCGCTCACCAGTTCCTGATGCAACTGGATGCCATGCTGATTGGCATGACCTGTGCGCTATTACACTTCGCCCTGGTCCCTTCGCTGGTGCTGCTGATCATCGTCCATGCCAATGCCGTCACTAGTGGCGGTCTCAAGCCCTGGCTCCTGAACCAGCTCATGACCACCATTGGCGCCGTTGTCATGGGGGCCATCCTCGGCTTTGCCTATATCCCCTTGGGCGAACCGGTTCCAGTGGTGATGATCGTGGTATCGCTGCTGGGCCTGGGAATTTATGTGGGGGCGTCCTCTGCCTTTGCGCATTACCAGGCCCGATACCTCCGCGAGGCTCAGGAACTGGTACGCCGCCAGCAGCAACAGGCGGTGGAATTGTCCCGCAAGCTGGCCAAGTACCTTCCTCCCCAGATCTGGGGCTCCATCTTTTCCGGCAAGCGGGATGCCAAACTGGAAACCCGCCGCAAGCGGCTCACGGTTTTTTTCTCTGATATCAAGGGCTTCAGTGCCATCTCCGAAGAGCTGCCGCTGGAGACGTTGACCAGCATGCTCAATACCTACCTTAGCGAGATGACCCGGATTGCGTTGCGTCACGGCGGTACCATCGACAAGTTCATCGGGGATGCGGTGATGGTGTTCTTCGGTGACCCCAATAGTGAAGGGGCCATCGAGGATGCCTACCGGTGTGTGTTGATGGGTATCGAGATGCAGGAGCAGATGAAGCTGTTGCGCCAGCGCTGGAAGCGGGAAGGGATTGAGCACAAGCTGGAAATCCGTATCGGTATCAACACCGGGTACGTGACGGTGGGGAATTTTGGTACCGATTCACGAATGGACTACACCATCCTCGGTACCGATGTGAACCTGGCCAGCCGACTGGAGTCTGCCTGCCGACCCGGTGGGGTGCTGATTTCCGAGGCAACTCAGGAGTTGGTCAAAGACCGAATCCAGTGTCGCAATATGGGCGATATCCAGGTAAAGGGTTTCAACCGCCCGATCCCGGTGTTTGAGGCGATGGGTGCGAAGAAGGATAGCGGCGCCAAGAACCGCTATGTGTCCGCCCAGACTGCAGGTTTTGGCATTCACCTGGATGTGGAACGTGTCCGTAATTTCGACAAGAACACCATCCTCAAGACACTGGCCCGTTCAGCCACCGAACTGAAGAAGGACAGTGCCGTTTCCGTGGATTATGAAGCGGAAGGTTTCAGCCTGCATGTGGACAGTGGCGCCATCAAGAAACGCGAACGTGACCGCATCATTAACATGATGGGGCAGGCAGCCAAGAGAGTTCAGACGCAGGTGCGGGTTTAAAATCAGAAGCGAGTTTCGAGTAACGAGTTTCGAAGAGCAAAACAGGGATCACTTTGCCATGGTTTTAATTGTCTTTCGAAACTCGTTACCCGTACCTCGCCACTGAATTAATTCAACGGATAACTCGTCCAGCCATCCGTCCAGTTCTGTACGCTGCCAGGGCGAATGGCGCCCAGGTAGCTGGCGGCCTCATCCCAGAATTCACCCTGAGGAATACTGCTTGCGCCATTGCGTGCCGGTGAGCGGGCGCTGGGCGCAAAGTCAGGGTGTGACAGGCTGTAGGCATCTCGGGTGAGCAGGGGGTCGGTGCCAAACTGGGCATTCACTGCGCTGCTCTGAAAATAGCGCCTCTCATCAAAGCCGCCATCGTCATCCCCGTCCAGATTTTCCGTTTCAAAAAACGTCAGCCCGCGGCTGCCTATCTTGTGCACCATCATGCTGTTGAACGTCAGTTGCCCGTTGCTGATGCGCTGTACCGTTTCTGTGTCCTTGATGTCGATGGTTTCACCTGAAAAACCGTCGATGATGATGTTGTGGAAGTGTCCTCCGGTGCCGACTTTCAGGGTCATGGCCCGGTGATGTTTTTCATGGCTGCGCGGGCTGATCAGCGTGACGTTGTAAAGCGTGGGTTCGGAAATCGGGGTGGCGTCCGGGTTGGCCTTGAGGTTGTCGCCCTCGAACGCATTGTCACCCAGATTGGGATGTTGTTGGGCGATCAAAAACTGCACGTTGCCACGCCAACCCATATCCCAATCGAGGGAGTCGTCGCCGGCTCCGGTAATCACGATATGCTTGAGGTTGACGGTACCGCCAAACACTTCGATACCATCATCCAGGGCTCGGTGAACCTGAACATGACGGATGATGGTGTTGCTGCCACAGCCACCCAGCGTCAGACCGTTGAGCTCATTATTGGCATACACCTCAAAGCCGGCGTACTCAATGCGTGTGTACTCCATTACGCCGCAGGAGGATTCTGCATCGCGCCCACCAAACTGTCCGCGGGTGTCGCCGTAAGGTACCCCTTCAATTTGGGCGTTGGCGACATTAACCGGGGCGCTTCCCAGCAGTACCACACCTCCCCAGTCGCCCGGAGTACGGGTGCCAGGAGCCTGGTTGCTGGTGAACACAATGGGGGCTCCTTCCTGGCCACGGGCAAACAGGGTGGCGTCGCGGGTGACGACCAGCGCTGACCCGGGTCGGCCTTCTATGAGCGTACCGGGTTCGATGGTGAGACTGCTGTTCCCTTCCAGATAGACGATGCCATCCAGGATCCATGTCGTGTTCGCTGTCCAGGTGTGGCTGCCGGTCAAGGAGCCTTGGACCACATGCCGCCCGGCAAGGGCTTCGTGAAGGGGCTTGTAACCGAAGAAACCAATTACGCCCAGCATAACGGCGGCCAGTGCCAGCCATGTGTAGGTGCCGCGATGGCTCTGCCGGCGCTGCTCAATGGGGCTGTGCTGCTTGAGCGTTTCCGCAATATCTGGATTGGTTACCGACGGACTGACTGTTTTGCTGCCCGGTTTTTTGTTGAGCAGAACACCGTCACGATTCGCCTGTTGTAGCTTGTTGCCCAGCGCGCGAATCTTGCGATTCTCGCTCTGCGTTGCGCGCTTGATGATCTCGGCCCGATAGACCGGGTCGTTGAGTAATGTATTGAAATGAACAAAGCGCAGACTGCTGTCATTTTCCTGATCAAAGTTCTGCTTGAGTTGCCACAGAAGCTCAACCAGTTGCGCGCGCGGAGATGATACTGCATCCACCATAAATCCCCCCTGGATTACGGCCCTCCTGATGTGGCGGCGCCGTAGGCGAAAATTCGAATTGAGCGGGGAGTGTGGAAAATAAATATGACAGAAGAGTGAACGTTGCCAGCGAATTGCGGGAGCAATGTCGCTGACAACGAAGGGGGTGGGATCAGCCAGCGTCGGCGAGAATGAAATCTGCGCCCTTCTCGGCAATCATCACGGTGGGGGCATTGGTGTTGCCGCCTACCAGGGTTGGCATGATGGAGGCGTCGATGACGCGCAGGCCTTCAAGGCCATGAACACGTAACTGGCTATCCACTACGGCCATATCGTCGCTACCCATTTTGCAGGTGCCTACGGGATGATAGATGTTGTCGCACTTCTGGCGCAGGAAGTCACGCAGCTGGTCGTCAGTCTGCACATGGGCTCCAGGGAAGATTTCCTCTCCTCGCCATGGGGCGAGAGCATCCTGGCCCATGATTCGTCGAACTTCCTTGAGGCCACGCAGCATGCCTTCCATGTCTTCCGGGTGCTCAAGGAAGCGAGGGTCGATGAGTGCTGGTGAGCGAGGGTTGGCATCACGCAGAGTGATGCTGCCGCGGCTTTTCGGGCGCAGGATACAGACATGGCCGGAGTAACCATGGCCCATGCTGAAGCCCAGATTAAGACCATGGTTATCAAGACGGGCGGCAGTCAGGTGCAGCTGCAGATCCGGAATGGGTTCTTCGGGACGGGACTTGATGAAGCCGCCCGCTTCCGCCACGTTGGAAGTCAGCTGACCCGTGCGACGATAAAAGAAATCAAAGATCCCTTTCAGGCCGGTCATCAACAGGGCGACGGGATCGAGGCTGAGCGTGTCTTTTTTGAGGCTCTTGTGAACGACCAACACGTCCGGGTGATCCTGCAGGTTCTCACCGACGCCGGGCAATTCATGCACCAGAGGGATATTGTGCTCTGCCAGCTCTGCCGCCGGGCCCACACCGGACAGTTTCAGCAGCTGTGGAGAGTTAATGGAACCGCCGGAGAGAATGACTTCCCGGCTGGCCTTGAGCGTGCGGATCTGGCCGTTGTGTTCGACTTCGACGCCGACGGCACGTTTGCCTTCGAACAACACGCGGTTGGCCAGGCAGTTCGTCATCACCGTCAGGTTGGGGCGGTCCATCACCGGGTGCAGGAATGCGCGAGACACGCCGCAGCGCTCTCCGTCTTTCTGATTGACCTTGTACAGGCCAACGCCTTCCTGAACGTCATTGTTAAAGTCATCTGTCTGCGGATGACCGGCTTCAACTCCGGCTTTGATAAAGGCATTACTCACAGGGTGGGAATAGCGCAGGTTGGCAATGTTGAGCTTGCCGCCGGTGCCGTGAAACGCGTTTTCACCATCTTCGTAGTGTTCGGAGCGCTTGAACACGGGCAGCACGTCATCGTAGCTCCAGCCTTCATTACCCAGCTCTGCCCAGTGGTCATAATCCCACTTGTGACCGCGGGTGTAGCACATGGCGTTGACGGCAGAAGAGCCGCCAAGGGTCTTGCCGCGGGGAATGTAGATCTGGCGGTTGTTGAGCGCTTTTTGCGGTACGGTGTAATAACGCCAGTTGCGGGCATTGGAGCGCATCATCAGGATGATGCCGGCGGG
This sequence comes from Alcanivorax sediminis, assembly GCF_009601165.1. Taxonomy (NCBI): domain Bacteria; kingdom Pseudomonadati; phylum Pseudomonadota; class Gammaproteobacteria; order Oceanospirillales; family Alcanivoracaceae; genus Alcanivorax; species Alcanivorax sediminis. Next base: position 2,110,545 of record NZ_WIRE01000001.1, read on the forward strand.
GATACGGATAAAAAGGCTGTTGTCCGCAGGCCCGGCTTCCAGCAGGCAAACCCGGTTATCCGGGTTTTCGGAAAGGCGGTTGGCCAGTACGCAGCCGGCAGATCCGGCACCGACAATGATGTAATCAAACTCCATGGATAGCCCTCAAACAGTGTGACTTACGGAAAACACAAGGCCCTGGCGAGATGACAGGAGTCCTGTTCCGCGTAAACAGTATGTCTATTTTAGGAAAAAAGCCGATGAACACGAGGCTTGTGACCGACCCGGTGGTCGAATGTTTACTAATTGCAGCTTGCTTGTCGTTGGCTTTCTGGCCGCAAGCGGCGGTTTCACAGGTCCCGGAGGGTTGGGAGCCTGTGTATTTCGAGGGGAAAACGGAGTATCGGCTTGAATCAGATTGTTGGCACGCACTGGCCAAAGGAACCGCTTCCGGGTTGGCAAGGAAGCATTCGGTCGATCTGAGAGCAACACCGGTGCTGCGTTGGCAATGGCGGTCAGATCAACAGCCGGATTGGCCCGGCAAAGAAGAAAAGAGCAAGGAGGGAGACGATTTTGTCGCTCGGGTCTATGTGATCAAGAAGGGGTGGATGCCCTGGCAAACCCGGGCCATCAATTATGTGTGGTCTCGACAGTATCCCGTTGGTGCTCACTGGCCAAACCCGTTTGCCAGTCAGGCACATATGGTGGTGGTACAAGGCCCGGATCCCGTGACGGGGTGGCAATCCTTTTCACGTAATGTGCGCGACGATTTTCGCCGCTATCACCAGCTGGATGTGGAGGAGGTCGATGCGGTTGCGATCATGACGGATGGCGATAACACCGGGGCAACAGTGTCCGCCTGTTACCGTCTGCCGACCTTTCAGACGCCGCCATAGGGCTCGGGTTGCGGCTTGCCGTCTCTGCTGGTTATTATTTGAGCATCTTTGCTTAGCCTGTTGAGGCAGGTTAAGCAAAGATCTCATAGCCAGGGCAGGGTGATTGTGTTCTTGGGTACCCGGAAACCAGTGTTTCACTCTTCAGACACCGTCTGCCAGCGCCCTTGTCCCCCGTTTCTTGCGTCTCTTCATCCGTTCTGGTTTGTCGCCGAACCGTCATCGCTTCGTGATTACTCTTACCTCATTACACGATTGCACTGGAGAACATGCCCATGAGTGAACGGATCCTGCGGCTGGACAAGGGGGGAACCCCGATTGAATGGCTGGACTGGCAAATGGCGGCCACGCTGTATGCCCGCGATCTGGTCACCTGGACGCTGGGGGAGGTGATCTATCGCCCCAAGGGCGGAATCTGTCGCCACACCGGTAAGCGTTCGACCCTGGCGCTGCACTCCATTATTGCCTGTGATGGGGCGATTCACACCCACAGACGTATCGCGCCACCACTTACCAACCGGGCCCTGTTTCGGCGTGATCAGCAACTTTGTCTCTACTGCGGCAAGCCCTTCCCCGAAAGTGCTCTGACCCGTGATCATATTGTGCCGACTTCCCGGGGCGGTCGGGATCATTGGTCGAATGTGGTGTCGGCCTGCCGGCGCTGCAATCAGCGCAAGGGGAGTCGGCGACTGGAAGAGATCGATATGGATTTGCTGGCACTGCCTTATGTGCCCAACATGGCGGAATATCTGGCGTTGATTAACAGCCACCGCATTCGCGGGGATCAGATGGACTTCCTGCGGCCTCAGTTTGGCAAAGAGAGTCGATTAGCGTAAGAAGAAAGCATGAATTTTCTTCATGCTTAAACAACTTTTTGCTTTTGTTCTACAAGTGCCACTGCAGTATTTCTGTTACATCATGTATAAAGCCGGTCACGTCACACAAATAATGTGAAGGAATGCACGTTTGTATCGGTTTGCTATTCTAATAGCGGGAGTGCTTCTTGCACTTGCGGGCAGGGGGCTCGCTGCACAAGCTCCTCCTTCCGCAGCCGCTTTCTACTATGGGGCAGCCATTCCCTGGGCTGAACTATCCCTATACGAGTATCCGGTGGTGGAACCCGGGCAGGCGAATGGGGTGCCGACTGACTTTCGTGATCAAACCTTTTATGCCTACGTGAGCCTGGGTGAGGTGCTCGCTTCTCGCTCTTATTTCTCCCGTATCCAGCCGGAGTGGAGACTGGGCAAGAACCCCAACTGGGGCTCCTTCATTCTGGATCAATCCTCTCAGCCGCTTCGCGACCTTTTCCTGGATCTGGTGTTTGCTCCGTTGTGGGAGCAGGGCTACCGCGGTTTCTTTCTGGATACTCTGGACAGTTATCAGCTGGCAGTGACGGACGAGGCCGGCCGGCAGGCCCAGCGCGAGGGGTTGGCGGCGCTGATCAATGCGGTGGGCGAGCGTTACCCCGACGCTCGCTTCATCTTTAACCGTGGCTTTGAGCTGATGCCCATGGTGTCGGCCACGGTGGACGCCATCGCGGCCGAGTCCCTATACCAGAGCTGGCAACCGGACACTCAGGCGTATCAGAGCGTGCCGGAAGCCGATCGCGCCTGGTTGATCGAGCAGTTACGTAAAAGCCGGGAAACCTATGGTATCGAGAGCATTGCCATTGACTATGCGCCTTTAGCCAATCGTGATCAGGCCCGTGAGCTGGCCGGGCGCATTGCCGCCCACGGGATCATTCCGTGGGTCACTAATCCGGCCATCGATGGCATGGGGCTGGGGCTTAGGGAGATCCTGCCACGGGATGTGCTGGTCATTCATGGCGGCAATGACGAGCGGACCTGGGAGCTGGCTGATGCGGTTCGCTACGGATTGATGCCGCTGCAGTTTCAGGGACTGGTGCCGGAGATCAGAAGCATTGACGAGGCGATGCCGTCGGGACTACTGCGTGGCCGTTATGCGGGTATCGTGATCTGGCTGGAGAAAGACAACATCACCACGCCGGCGTTTGAAGACTGGCTGGTTACCCAGCGTGAAGCCGGGGTGCCCATCGCCATGATCGGCTACCCGGCGGTGGACCCATTGGGACCCAATGGCAGTGTCTTCGGTTTTGAGGGGCGCAATAATCCCCGTCAGCTGCCTGAAGCAGTGACCCAGCACCCGGCGATGGGGTTTGAGGCGCCGTTGCCAGCCTACATGCCCGTGGGTGAACCCCTCTACAACAGTCAGGCCACCGTACCCTGGCTGGAGCTGATGTCCGGTCAGCAGCGTTATATGCCGGTAGCGATGACAGAGTGGGGAGGGTATGCCTTCAACCCTTACGTGATTCGTTCCACCTTGCCTACTGTTCAGGGCAAGGGACTGGAGCGCTGGATGCTCAATCCGCTGACCTTCATGAGCGATGCCCTGAAGCTTCCGCAGATGCCGATCCCGGATGTCACCACCGAGAATGGCAAGCGCCTGCTGTTCGCGCACATTGATGGTGATGGCTTTCCCAGCCTGGCCGAAGTGGAGGGTTATCAGGGGCAGCCGGATGCGCTTGTGCTGCTGGAAGAGGTTCTCAAGAAGTACAGTGTCCCGACGACGGTTTCCATCATCGAAGGTGAGGTTTCTCCGCAGGGGCTGTACCCGAAAATGGCGCCGCGCCTGGAGCACATTGCCCGTCAGATCTTTGCCCTGTCCCATGTGGAGGCGGCGACGCACACCTATTCCCACCCCTTCTTCTGGTATGACGCTGAAGCGCAACCTGCGGACCTGATCGGTGAGGAAGGGCAGCTGCGCCTGCCATTACCGAACTACAGCATGACACCGGAACGGGAAGTGGCCGGTTCCGCCCGTTACATTGATAGCAATCTGCTGCCGCCGGGCAAGAAGACCCGCATGGTGCTGTGGAGTGGCGATACGATCCCGACGCCGCAAGCGTTGAAGGTTGCCCGAGAGCATGGCCTGCTGAACATGAATGGCAGTGACACCGTCATCACTCGCAGTGAGCCAACATGGACGCTTATAAAAGGTATCGGTCTTCCCAAGGGGGGCGAGTATCAGGTGTATGCGCCCAACCAGAATGAAAACATTTATACCAATGAGTGGACCGGGCCCTTTTATGGATTCAATCGGGTCATCGAGACGTTTGAACTGACCGAAAGCCCGCATCGCTTCAAGCCGGTGGATATCTATTACCACACCTACATTGCCAGCAAGAATGCCTCCCTGCAGTCCCTCCTGGATGTGTATCGATGGGCCGGCAAGCAGGACCTGCATCCGGTATTTGCCTCGGAGTATGTGCGCAAGGTGCTGGATTTCAACGAGATGGTCATCGCTCGCGACGGCGATCGCTGGCTGGTGCGGGGTGGTGGCGAGCTGCGCACCCTGCGTCTTCCTTCATCGCTACCCTTGCCGGATCTGACCAGCAGCGAAGGCCTTGCCGGTTACCGGGAAGACAAGCCAGGTCGCTATCTGCATCTCACCGGCAAGCAGGCTAGCTGGACGGGAACGGAGCAACCGCGGGCGCCCTACCTGCAACAGGCCAATGCCCGCCTGACAGCGTTTGAGACATTGCCAGAGGGATGGCGTTTTTCCCTGCAGGGCCATGAAGGCTTGTCATTCAGCTTGGCCAACATGACAGGTTGTCAGTTGCGCCAGAACGGCAAGGTCATTTCTCCCGCCCGACGCAGTGGCGGCCTATATCACTACAGGAGTGCGCGGCATGGGCTCGAAGAGCTACGGCTACAATGTTCGCACTGAGCGCCTGAGTGTGGCTCGCTTGCCGGAGCTCGCCATCCTGATGGTGGTGATACTGGTGGCGTTCTGGCTGGTGTTTCCGCGCAACCTTTCTGAAACCCTGCGCAACTCGCGGCTTGATGCGGTAAGCCTCAGCTACATGAAGGCCTGGTTGCGGGCCAAGCCGGATGATTATGAGCTGCGCATGTTGCTGGCCCGCGAACTGGTTGAGTTGGGTGAGTATCAGCAGGCAGCCTATCAGATGGAATTGATCCCGCGTGGCGAGCGATTCGGTTTCGCTGCGGAGCTGGCCTGGCTGGAATTGCGTCGTGATTTCATCCAGCTGATGGCACTGCAGCCGGCGGAACGGCCGAGCTCTGCGTTGTATCCGCAAACCCGTGATCGTCTCAAGGCGCTGGATGTTGCCTCGCTGGATGCGCAACACAGCGAACAGGCGGCCGAAATGGCCATGGCCATGGGACTGGTGGATCAGGCGGTGCGTCTCTATCGCCAGCAAGCAGCAACAGGCCAGGGTCAAGGTGCGGAAAAGTTCCATGCCTTGTCCGCGCGATTGTTACTGGGTAATGGTCGTTACCGGGATGCGGCAGAAGAGCATCTTGCCGCCATGGATGCCAGTGACAGCTATGCTGTGCGCCGCCGTTCCTTTCTGGCCGCTCTAGAAGTGCTCCAGGCTGGTGAACTCTATGCGGAAGCCGTACGTGTGATGCGTGAGCGAGACCAGGCTTTCCTCGGAGACAAGGACGTGCTTTACCGGTTGATGAATCTGTCACTGGCCTGTGCCGATGTGCCCCAGGCACAACACTATGCAGTGCTGCTGCTTCGGCTGCCGGAGGATGGTAGTTGATGAAATGGCAGGGGGCAGTGTTCGCGGTTCTGTTGTTTGCTGGCCAGGCCCATGCAGAAACGAAGCCCGAACCTTACGTAGAGTCCTATTACAACGATAGTTATCAGGTGTTTGTCGGCGCCGGCAATCTGGTGCGTGCACGGCAGGTAATTGACAACGCCTTGTACTGGCGTCCGTCCGATGTACGTTGGTGGGAACGACTGGCTCAGGTGGCGCGCTGGCAGGGCGATGCTGAAACGTCCCTGCAAGCCTGGCAGAAGGTGGCAGAGCTGTCGGATTCACGCCAGGCCTGGGATGAAGTGATGGCACTGGCGCCTGCGGTTTACAACGATGAACTGGTGCTCGAAGCGCACCAGAAATCCCTGCGAGACCGTCCTCGTGATGCGGACCTGATCGAAAAGATAGCTCGCCAATACGAGTTGCTGGGGCGTCCGGCTGAAGGCGTGTCGTTTTTTCGTGACTGGCATCGTCGCTATCCGAGCCGGCCTGCTTTGCGGCAGATGATGCTGCTGTCACTCAATCAGGGCGCGGATCTGCAGGCTGTGCGCTATGCCCGGCAATACATGGATCGCTATGGGCCACAGCATGACATGGCCCTGCATGCGTCACGCATCCAGTGGCTCCACGGTGATCGCAATGCGGCCGTGGACAACCTGGCGCGCGATGCCACGGGGCTGGATTATTCCCCCCAGATCACCCGCCAGCTGGCGGTAATGGCGGCAGAGCAGGGGCGCTGGGACTTGGCCCAGAGTCATTACGAGCAACTCATCGCCAATGACGACGACACCATTGCGGACCTCTACACCTACATCAACCTGATCCGCTACCGCGACCGAGATGAAATGGTGGCGTTGATGTCCCGCGCCTGGAAGAAGCTGGAAGACCCGGCATTGGCAGTGGGTGTGCTGTATGCATTGCAGGAGCGCGGGGACTCGATCGGGGTGCAGGTGTTCCTGGATCAGTTAAGCGCAGAACAGCGCCAGAAGTTGGAGCAGTACCCGCAATTCATGCAATTCCAGGCTGCCTTTCAGCAGCGCAACAAGCGTCACGGTGAGGCGCGTCGCTCCCTGCAACAGGCATTGTATCTGGCTCCCAACGATCGCGACTCCCGCATCAGCTGGCTATGGCTGCATGTGGCTGCGGGTAACAAGGCCATCCTGCGCCGCAGCCTGCTGGCATGGAAAGAAGACACACGCCGCAGCAGCGGCTACTGGGAAGTGTGTGCGGCGGCTTACCTGGTGCTGGGTGATACCGATGAGGCGCTGCGTTACCAGAAGGCATTGCTGCAACGCTCGCCCAATGACTGGTCGCGTCAGTGGCAGTACGCCCAGACATTGATCTCGGCCGGGCGCAGCGATGAGGCCTGGCCGGTGCTGCGTCACCTCTGGTCCAATCTGCCCGCGCAGGTGGAGAACGAGCAGAAGGCTGAGTACCTGTACATGATGCAGGCCCTCAGCCAGTACTTTGAAAATGGTGATGCCTCACTCAACCGTGCCAATGCGGTTGCGCGGTCTCGCGGTCAGCTTGAAGAAGGCAATAAATCCGACTGGCTGGCGCAGTGGTCATTGCTGCAAACCAGTCAGGAGCTGGCACTGGGCTGGTATTTGCGCAGGATGCAGGCAGAAGGAGAACTACAGGCGGGTGCTGGGCTGACCTATGCATCGCTGCAGAACGATATCGATGGTATTGCCCGCGCCAGGGATCAATATGGCCCGAAGCTCTCCACTCAGGAACAGCTGGATACCCACCTGCAGCTGGATGAACCCGCCATGGCCGCTGCCCGTTTTGCGTCTTTGCAGGAGGGCGCTCCCGAACTGGCGGGTGCCCACCCCATGCAGGAAGACCTGCTGTTGCCCTTTGCCCGCTCATCGCAAGTGAATGCGGGTTTACAACGTATTGGCGCACTGGACATCGAGGAGTGGGCGTTCACCCAGTATCAGCCGGTGGGCCGTTTCAGCCAGTTTGCCCTGCAATTCAATCAGAGAGCGTTCAGCAGCAATGATGAAACCCTGCTGGTGATTGATGAGGATGAGCGTCGTGCGGCGGTGCTCTGGCAGTATCGACGCGCCCGTTACCAGCACGCATTGTATGTTGGTCAGCGCAGCCTGCTTGAAAACACGGAAACTATGGCATCGCTGGATCTGACTGCGACACTGGCCCGGGAATGGTCGCTGGGCTGGGATTACCAGTGGCATATGCCGGCGGATGAATCCTCCTTGCTGATTCTGGGGGGCTCGCGCACCGGTAGCCGTTTTGCCCTGGACTGGAACCCCTCCAGCTACTGGCAGAACCGCCTGGATGTGGCTGATTACGAGTATCGTGACCTCAATGACCAGATTCTCGGTGATGGGCGCATCGTCAATATCGAGACGAGCTGGCGCCCTTGGCTATCCCGCTTTTCTCCCGGCATCCGAGTGATCCATACACGGGCTGACTTTACCGAAGTGCGGCAAAGCATGGGGGAGGTCAGGGCGTTTATTCCGGCAGGGGAGTCCACGTCGGCTATTCCGCAGGACTATTACCAGACAGAAGCCGTACTGATGTTAGGGGCGGGGGATCTTCATATTCGCCCTCATCGCCTGCAGGCCTGGGCTGAGATTGGCTATAGCGAGAACAATCTGTTTGAAGATGGCATCAATGGACGAATCGGCATTGAGGGCCCGCTGATTGGCCGCGATGCCTGGAAGCTTTTGTTTGAACGGCAATTGAATACCGGCGGTAGCAATGAAGACAGTTACCGTGCCGCACTGGAATATCGAATTTACTATTAGGGAGCAATGTCATGAGAGTTCTCATCGCAGTGATGCTGGTGATCGCGGTTGCGGGATGCACCCACGTTCGCAGCAGCAAGGGCGTCAACCTGTCAGGGGAGGGAACCTGGTTGGTTCTGCCTCTGGTTAACCGTACTGCGACTCCGCAGGCTGGCCTGAGAGCCTCTGCCATTGTCGAGGCGGTGTTGTATCGCCGTGGTGCGGAGCGCGTCGAAGTCTATCCCGAGACCGACAGCGATGGCGTGCTGTTTGAAGCCTCATCCAGTGCCAGCCGTAACAAGATGGCGCAGTGGGTGAATACCCAGAACGCCAACTATGTGGTCAGTGGTGTGGTGCATGAATGGCGCTACAAAACCGGCGTTGATGGTGAGCCGGCGGTGGGGGTGATGCTGGAAATTCGTGAGCTGCCATCGGGCAAGATTGTTTACAGTGGCACCGCTTCCCGAGCCGGCTGGGCCCGTGATTCCCTGAGTGAAACGGGCCAGAAAGTCATCGATAAACTGCTCAAGCCGGTAGTCGACTAATGCTGGAACAGGTCGCCAACGGCAAACTGACAAAGTGGCTTGCCCCCTCCATGCGGGTGGGCTGGTCCATGGTGGAAACCGTGCTGCTGACGGCTGCGGCGGTGGGAATCGGTCTGTGGCTGCGCCCGGAAGATCCCATGACGCTGGATGCCGACTTTCGCTGGATTCTGCTGGTGCCGCTGGTGATCGCCATGCGTTACGGTGGCCTGGTGGGCGTATGGGCGATGTTGTGTCTGATTGGCTGCTGGTACGTACTCAAGACCTCTGGCCTCTACGCCCAGCAGTCCTTCCCGGAGGGCGCCATGCTCGGAGGGCTGGTATTCACTCTGGTGGCGGGGGAGTTCTCGGATCTCTGGCGTGTACGTCTGATGCGTGCGGACAGTGCGGCCAGTTACTCCCTTGAGCGCCTGAAAAACCTGACGCAACGCTTTGTACTGCTGCGCCTGTCCCACGATCGCCTTGAGGAGAACCTGCTTACCAAACCCTACACGGTGCGAGACGCCCTGTTCCGGCTTCGCTCATTGGCGCTGGAAGAAAGCAGTGATACCGCGCTGCCTGCCGGAGACGACCTGCTGGGTATTCTGGCGGAGTATTGTCAGTTGCAGCGGGCGGCACTGTATCCCTGTCGCGATGGCGTGATTGATGACAGGCCTGTGGCTGTACTGGGCGAGAACCGCCCGCTGGAAAAGGACAACAGCCTCCTGGCTTACGCCATGGAGAACCAGCTGCTGGCCCATGTGCAGCAGGAGAAGGAAGAGAGCTACCACGGGGCATATCTGGTGGCGGCACCGATCAGCAATAGTGCCGGGAAAATCATTGGTGTGTTGGTGGTGGAGCGGATGCCATTCCTGTCCGTGAATTTTGAAAATCTGCAGCTGCTTTCCGTACTGCTGAATTTCTATGCGGATGTGGTTTACGCTGGCAAGGATACCCACCTGTTGCTGGAGCGCTGGTCTGCGTTGCCTTTCCAGATGGCCCGTGAACTGGTTGCGTTGGGTCGGCTTCGGGAAGAGGGCAAGGTAGAGACTTCCCTGACACTTTTTGTGGCGGATGACAGCGAGCAGGCCGGCCTGATTCTGGATGCTCTCGCGCGTGGCCTGCGCAGTCTGGACCTGGCCTGGTGGGTTTCTGATCGCACGCTGCTGATCATGATGCCGATGACGGGAGTGTCCGGTCTTGAGGGCTACGTGCTGCGAACCGAGCAGTGGCTGCAAGACGAATTTGCCTTTATGAGCCTGCGCCAGGCAGGGGTACGCTTCTTCTACCGCCACATGGATACCCGTTCCACCGAAGTGCAGCTGGCCGAGCTGCTGGAGGCTGGGGGTGTCTAATCTGAAGCTGCTCTTTTATGCCATCAGCTCGGAAATAGCCTCGCTGATGCTGCTGTTGAGTGACGACACCTCCGTGGCGTACTTCATCGTGTATCTGCTCGCTCATGCATTGGCCTCGGGGCTGATGTCGGTGGTAGCGTGGCGATTCCTGCCGGCGCGCTTTCGCACGCCAAAGATGCTCTCGTTGTTACTGATTTTTGGATTCGCTTTCTTTATCCCGGCCATTGGGCTGTTGACCCTGCTGATCGGGATTGTGGTGGGGGTCTGGCTACCGGCCATTTTCCGCGATAGACCCTTCTCGCTGGTCGGGGAGCCTTACTACACGCCGGTGCAGGCAGCCTCAAGCAGCAGCTTCCGGCAGATTGATATCCAGAGCCTGCTGTCCAGTCCGGACTCTCCGGATGCGCTGCGGATGCAGGGCATGCTGGTGCTTAAAGACATGCCCGCCCGGGTCACCGGCAAGGTGTTGCGTGAGTCCCTCGGCGATCGTTACGAGGATGTGCGTCTGCTGTCCTATGGCATTCTGGATCTGAAAGAAAAGACCATCACCCGCGATATCGACCGGCTGTTGCAGCTGCTGGAGCGGGCCAAATCCTCGCGCCGTTATGGTCTGGCCCGTCGCCTTGCCGAACTCTATTGGGAATTGACCTATCAGGATCTGGTGCGCGGGGACATCCGCAAGCTGACGCTGGAAAAGGCCGCTTTCTATGCCGATATGGCATTGATGGAAGCGCCGCAGGATGCCGGGCTCTGGGTCTTGCGTGGGCGTATCCAGTTAGCCCAAGGGAGTGTCGGAGAGGCTCAGCAGTCGCTGGTGTTTTCCCGTCGTTTGGGGCTGTCCGCCAACCAGGTCAACCCGTGGCTGGCTGAGATTGCCATGGAACGTCGTCAGTTCTCGCTGGTGCGTCGTCTGATGGGCGAGATCTCCGATAACAGTCAGTTCACCCACCTGAATAAATCCGTTGAATACTGGAGAGGTCATGGGCTTTCCCACCGCTGACAAGGCCGATATCTGCCTGCTGCTTGAAGGCACCTTCCCTTTCGTCAGTGGCGGGGTGTCCAGCTGGGTTAACCAGATGATTCGGGGTTTCCCCGAATATACATTCGCCTGCTGCTTTATCGGTAGCCGCCCTGAAGACTATGGCTCAATGAAGTATGAGTTGCCGCCGAATGTGGTGCACCTGGAGACCCACTATCTGCACAATTTCAAGCGTGGCGCAGAGAAGCGCCCCATGAAAGGTGATACATCAGCCTATCAGCAGGTTGGCAAATTTCATGAGCTGGTAAAAAGTGGCAAGAACACGGAGCAGAAAGTGGCCATGTTTGAAAGCATGGTTGGTCAGCTGGGCGACGGTAAAGCGCTCTCTGAAGATTCTTTCCTGCGAAGTCGAGCCAGCTGGGAATACATTTCCCGCTGTTACCGGGAGCAGAGCCGCGATCCTTCCTTTGTGGATTACTTTTGGACGGTGAGGATCATGCACTCGCCGATCTGGGCACTGAATGAGATTGCCGATAACCTGATCCCGGCAAAGATGTACCACACCATCTCAACGGGATATGCAGGTTTCCTCGGTGCGCTGCTCAAGCGGCGCACCGGCAGGCCCCTGCTGCTTTCCGAGCATGGTATCTATACCAAGGAAAGAAAGATTGATCTATTCCAGAGTGAGTGGATCAGCGACAACCGTGGTCTGGTTGAAAAGAACAACGCGGAGATGGCCTATTTTCGTGAAAAGTGGGTGAACTTTTTTTCTGAACTTGGCAAGCAGTGTTATCTGGCTGCTGACGAAATTGTTGCCCTGTACGAACGTAACCGTGAGCGACAGGTGACTGATGGAGCGCCAGCGGAGCGCACGCATAATATTCCCAATGGGGTTGATTTACCGCGTTTCGCAGCCGTGCGCGAAGCCAGGGGAAATGATGTACCGAAAGTCGCCTGCCTGATCGGGCGGGTGGTGCCGATCAAGGATGTGAAGACCTTCTTGCGCTCCATGCGAACGGTGGTGAACGAGATCCCTGATGCCCAAGGCTGGATTGCAGGGCCGCAGGATGAAGACCCTGAATACGTGAAGGAATGTCAGGGCCTGGTCGCCAGTCTGGGACTGGACAAGAACGTCACGTTTCTCGGGTTTCAGAAAATTGATGAGCTATTGCCGAAAGTGGGCGTGTTGGTGTTGAGTTCGATCAGCGAGGCCCTGCCCCTGGTTATTCTTGAAGGTTTTGCGGCGGGCGTCCCGACTGTCTCCACGGATGTGGGTTCCTGTCGTCAGTTGATCGAGGGGCTCGGGGCCGAGGACGAAGCACTGGGTAAAGCGGGAGATGTGGTCGGCATTGCCGACCCTGAAGCGCTTGGCAAAGCCGTGACTCGTTTGCTGACGGACAGGCCTGCATGGGATGCTGCCCAGCAGGCTGGCATTCGACGTGTGGAAGCCCTTTACACTCAGGAGCTCATGTTTGCTTCCTACCGCAACCTTTACGAAGGTTTGATGGCGAAAAGTGCTGAGAGTGTTGCCGAGGTTGGCAAACTGAAGGGGCACAGCTGATGGCGGGGATCGGGTTCGAGCTTCGTAAACTGCTTCGCAAAGACACCCTGCTGGGTCTGATCCGTGCCTATACCTATGCGGGAGTCATCAGTTCCGGGCCTTGGGTATTGTCGATCATTGGCATTCTGATTATCGGTATCTTCAGTCTGGGGACCGTGATTCCGGATGTGGCTGTTGCGCAATTCCAGGTATCGGTCACCTATTTGATTGCGTCCAGTCTGGTTTTGACCGGGGGCATTCAACTCGCCTTCACCCGTTTCTGTGCAGACCGCGCTTTCGAACGACAGGAAGAGCTGATCCTGCCCAATTTTGGTGGCGTCACGCTGCTGGTGACCGCCGTGGCTGGGCTGCTGGGGCTGGGTGTGGCGTTGTACATGTTTCACGCCGAAAGCATCCTGTTTCGCGCGCTGTTGGTGGCCTGCTTTGTCGTGCTGTGCAATATCTGGATTGCCACCGTTTTCCTGTCTGGTATGAAACAGTACAAGGCAATCCTTTGGCTCTACGCGCTCGGCTATTCCATTACCGTGTTTGCGGCTTACTGGCTGCGTTTTCTGAATCTGGAAGGGCTGCTGCTGGGGTTCCTGCTGGGACAGGTTACGCTGTTGACCGGCATGCTGGTCATGATTGTTCGGGGCTATCCCTCGGTCAGAATCGTTTCCTTTGAGCTCTTCAGCAAAAAATACCTTTTTCCATCACTGATTCTGGTTGGCCTGTTTTATAACGCCGGTGTCTGGGCCGACAAGGTTATGTTCTGGTATTTCTCCGGTACCGGCAGTGAGGTGATTGGGCCGTTACGCTCATCGCTGATTTACGATATTCCGGTATTTCTGTCCTACCTGTCGCTCATTCCCGGCATGGCGGTGTTCCTGGTGCGCATGGAAACGGACTTCGTGGAGTACTACAACAACTTCTATGGCGCGGTGCGTGAAGGGGGATCCCTGAGCTACATTGAGGATATGCGCAATCAGATGGTGTTTGTCATCCGCCAGGGGGTGTTCCAGATCCTCAAGATTCAGGCCATCGCCGCATTGGTTATCATGGCCACCGGCGCGCAGATTTTTGCGGCGCTGGGTATCTCCGAGCTATACCTGCCGTTGTTGAAAGTGCAGCTGGTGGCGGCCGCCCTGCAGGTTGTATTCCTCGCCATTATCAATGTGTTCTGTTATCTGGATCAGCGGCGCATGCTGGTGATGCTCACTGGCCTGTTCCTGGTACTCAATATTGTCTTTACCGCCATCAGCCTGACGCTTGGGCCTCAGTTCTTTGGCTTCGGTTACATGGCCGCGCTGGGGGTATGTGTGCTGGTGGGCTTATGGCTGGTCAACCGACGCATGAATGAACTGGAATACGTGACGTTTATGCTGCAGTGACGCAGCACGCTTCACGCAACATCATGCTCCCGCCGCTTTCGTCGCCCTTGTATGGGAGCAGTCGTTCGACCTCGAAATGACATAAACCTGAAAATCGCGGTGGAACCACCGCTCCCACAAAAACAGGGAGGGGCTGCCAGGCTCCGGCCCTTATGTGGGGCGTTTGCACTGTCGGTCTGGCTTTTGAACTTCCTTGGAGCTTATAGCTCCAATCGCGTGCAGGCACACTCCCACCGTATTCTCCGCAGCGGATTGTTTTCGCGTGTTGGGTGTTGCGTGGAGCGTCCAGCAGCCGCAGAGCGGCCAAAAAAAACGGCGCCCAGAGGGCGCCGATTAAAGTTTGGCTCGGGAGAGCTACACGGAGCGAACTCCGCAGCCGATGGATGGGACCTCATCGACACAATCATTATGTGGACATGTGTTCGCATTCGCATTCGCCTTGCAGACTTTTCGGTTGGCTCCTTAGGTCAATAATTGCACGAACGTGCATTCAGCTATCCAAGCCACTGTTTTTCCAGCTTTTCTCATTGTGGCTCTCGTGGTGATGTTTCATTTCTGGAGACTGTCCGTCTAAAACAGGAATGGCATGCTTACCGTTTCCGGTGCGCGGTGGGTAGCGCATTGATTTGTAGTCTTTGGCTTACAACGATTTGCAGTACTGATGTGCTATGTTTGTCCGATTCATTGAACTAAGGGAAATGACTGATGCCAACGTCGTTCGCAACGGCTTTTCGCCTCTGGCTGATTACGCTCAGCCTGGCGCTGGTGGCCTGTGAGGACAAGCCTCAAACAGGATCGCAAGCGGAAGTGAAACAAGAGCAGGGAGGAGCGGGTTCTTCATCGCTGCCCCCCCTTGATGATCGTTGGCAACAACATTTGGCGGCGAGCCCCGCGGGTACGATCAGTGCTCGTGCGCCAATCAGCGTTCGCTTCAGCCATCCGGTGTTTGATGAGCAGTCGGTGGGCAAGACGGTTTCGGGTGTGGTCAGCCTGAAGCCCGAGTTTCCCCATGAGGTGATTGCCGTGGCGGCGGATCGACTGGAGATCCGTACCGAAAACCCGCTGCCAGGCGGACAATCGCTGCAGTTGAATCTTTATGCCCAGGGGCTGGAAAGCGTGGATGACCAGCTTCCGCCTGCGGTGTTTGATCTGCAGGTACTGCGCCAGCAGCTCAGCCTGACGGTGGAATCGCTGCTGCCGGGAGACGATGGCAATAACATGACCCTGTCTGGCACCTTGCAGACCCGCGATCTGGCTGACAGCGTCGCCGTGGAAAGCAGCCTGTCTGCCACCGGGCCGGGCGCACCGACCCTGACCTGGCAGCATGACAGCGCGGGTCTTGAGCACCGCTTTACCGTGACGGGTATTGCCCGGGAAGACAGTGAAGGCAAGCTGACCCTGCGTTGGGATGGTTCGCCGCTGGGCGTCGATAATCAGGGGGAGCGCCATTATGGTGTGCCGGCCCGGTCGATCTTTGCCATCACCAATGTGCGGGCAGTGAATTACCCCAAGCCCCATGTGGAAGTGAATTTCTCCGAGCCGCTGCAGGGTACACAGAACCTGCTGGGGCTGGTAACACTGGATCGTAATCTCAAGCCGCGTACCGAAGTAGACGGCAGCCGACTGCGTATTTACCCCGATGAGAACAGTGAGGAAACGGTCAAGCTGGTGATCGAGGGGGGAGTGCGCTCGGCCAAGGGCATCCGGCTGAACAAGAAACTGGAGCAAACCGTTACCCTGATGATGTCGCGGCCTGGCGTGCGCTTTGTGGGGGAGGGCACCATCCTGCCAGAGGGCAAGACGCTGAGCGTGCCTTTTGAGGCGGCCGCGATCCGTTCCGTCAAGGTGCAGGCGTTCCGTGTTTTCGATGACAACATGGGTATCTACCTTCAGGGCAACGATCTGGATGAAGGGGATACGGATAGCCGCACCGGCCGTTATCTGTGGCAGAAGACGTTGGCCCTGCCGGCCAATGGCGATGGTTGGCAGCGTTATCAGCTTGACCTGACCGAACTGATGGCGAAACACCCCAATGGGCTAGTCATGCTGACCCTGACCATCGACGGGGATGACATTCACTATGACTGTCCTGCCGAAGCACTGACGCGCAAGACAACCTTGCCCGAGAATTATGAAGGCCCCGGGCAGGATGACAGAGAAGACCGTTTCAGCCGTTACTACGATGATGCCGGTTATCTAAGCTGGTACGAACAGGACAACCCCTGTTCCGACAGCTACTACAAATACAACGATCTGGCCTCCAGCACCCGCGCCTTCCTGGCGTCCAATATTGGCCTGATCGCCAAGCAGGGCGAAGACCAGCGATTATATGTGGTCGCCACCAGCCTCAACGACAATGAACCTGCTGACGATGTGGTGGTGAAGGTCTACAACTACCAGCAGCAGCAGATAGGCATGGGTTTGACCAATGGTGATGGCATGGTCACCGTTGAGCTGGATGGCACTCCGTTTTATCTCAAGGCCAGCAAGGAACGCGATACCGGGTTCCTCAAGCTGGCTCGCAACCGTGCCTTGCCCACCAACCAGTTCAATACCGGCGGGGTGCGCGTTCGTGACGGATTGAAAGGCTTTTTCTACGGTGAACGGGATGTGTGGCGTCCCGGTGATGACATCCACCTGACCTTTATTCTCGAAGACCAGAATGACCAGATTCCGGATGATCACCCGTTGACGCTGGACTGGTTCGATCCGCGCGGCAACAAGATCCACAGTTATGCCCTGGAAGCACCGGTTAATGGTTTCTATGCCTTTACTCTGAGTACGGTGGACGACGCGCCTACCGGAAACTGGCGGGCGGTGGCCCGGCTGGGCCAGCGTTACTTTGATACGCCGGTGCGGGTGGAAGCGATCAAGCCCAATCGTCTGAAAATTGAGTTGGCCCTGCCTGAAAAAGTGGCGGCCAACGAGGCCGAGCCCGTCACGCTCTTCACTCAATGGCTCAATGGTGCCACCGCAGCCAACCTGAAGGCGGATGTGAAGGTGCGCAGCCGCGCAGTCACGACTCGTTTTTCAGGTCTTGAGGCCTACGAGTTTGACGACAGCACCCGCGCCCTGGGCAGTGAACCGTTTACCGCGTTTGATGCCAACGTGAATGGCGAAGGCAAGGCCACATTCCCGCTCACCATTCCAGCTGAGCAACCGCCGGGCATGATGCGAGCGACCCTGACCACGCGGGTATTCGAGAACAGTGGTGACTACAGTACCCAGATCCGCAGTGTGCCTGTTTACCCCTATAGCCAGTGGGTCGGCATGCGCGTGCCGCAGGGGAGCGGCTGGGGCGGTGCCCTGGCGCGCAACGAGCAGCATGGCATTGATCTGATCAGTGTGGACAGTGATGGCAAGCCGGTTGCGGGACGTCCCCTGATGCTGACGGTCTATGAAATTGACTGGCGCTGGTGGTGGGATCGCTCCGGTGATGACCTGACGCATTTCATCAGCGATCCTCACACCAAGGTGATTCGTGAAGCGCAGATCACCACCGATGCTCAGGGGCGTGGCCAGTGGAGCTTGAATGGTGAGGATTATGATTGGGGGCGCCACCTGATTCGCGTGTGCGATCAGCAGAGTCAGCACTGTGCTTCCCGGTCCGTGTATCTGGGCTGGAGCTGGGATCAGGCGTCCGGCAGTCAGGATGCGGCTACACGCTTGAGTCTTGGTGCCGACAAGGAGCGTTATCAGGTTGGCGAAACTGCCCGTATTGAGTTGCCAGCTATTGCAGAAGGTCGTCTGCTGGTCAGCATGGAAAACGGATCCGAGGTGCTTGAGCAATTCTGGAAATCGGCCACGGGCCAGGCTCAGACTCTTGAAATTCCTGTCAGCGCAGAGATGGCTCCCAACGTCTATGTGCATGTGGCGTTGTTGCAGCCTCATCAGCGTGACAATGATCGGCCGATTCGTCTGTACGGTGTAGTGCCGTTGCTGGTGGATGATCCATCGACCCGTCTGCAGCCGGAAATCGAGGCGCCGGCTTCGGTGAAGCCGGAGCAGACTTTCTCTGTGGCGGTAAAAGAGCAACAGGGAAAAGCGATGACCTACACCCTGGCACTGGTGGACGAAGGCCTGTTGGGGCTAACCAATTTCCGTACCCCCAATCCCCATGATGGGTTCTATGAGCGCGAGGCACTGGGTGTCCTTACCTGGGACCTGTTTGACCTGGTCGCCGGTGCCTATGGTGCCGAGTTGGACCAGCTGCTGGCGCTGGGCGGGTCTGACAGCGGCGATGATGGTCGTGACAAACAGCGTCGCCGTTTTCCGCCGGTGGTGAAATTCCTTGGGCCGTTTTCACTTGAGGGCGGAGAAACCGCCAACCACGAAATCACCTTGCCGCCCTATATGGGCCAGGTGCGTGTCATGGTCGTTGCGGGTGATAACGGCGCTTACGGCAAGGCCGATACCTCTATTACGGTGACCCAGCCGCTGACCTTGCTGAGCACCCTGCCACGGGTGCTTGGTCCGGGGGAAACGGTGTCGCTGCCAGTGACGGTGTTTGTCACGGAAGACAGCATCAGCAAGGTAAAACTGTCTGTGGAAGTGGATGAGGAACTGTTCAGTGTCGATCGCGACACGACCAGCCTCACCTTCACCGGTCCATCGGATCAGATTGCCATGCTGACGCTGACGGCCAAGCAGCAAACCGGTATTGGTAGCATCACCGTCACGGCCAGGGCGGGCAAGCACAAGACCAGTGAGACCGTTCACTTGCCGGTGCGTGCGGCTAATCCGCCCACAACACGGGATACTTTCAAGGTGCTGGAGAAGGGCGAGCTCTGGGCGCTGGAAACGACGCCCCACGGTTTGCCCGGTACCAACAGTGCCGCCCTGGCGGTCAGTACCCTCCCGGCCATGGGGCTGGAGCGTCGCTTGCAGTATCTGTTGCGTTACCCCCATGGCTGCATTGAGCAAACGACATCGGCGGCGCTGCCGCAGCTGTACCTGCCACAGCTGATGAACCTCAGCGATCAGCAAAAGCAGGATATTCAGACCCATATCGACGCAGCGATCTCCCGCTTGCAGCGTTTCCAGCTGGCCAGTGGTGGTTTCAGTTACTGGCCGGGTCTGGCGGAGGCCAGCGACTGGGGCTCCACCTATGCAGGTCACTTCCTGCTGGAAGCCCGTCGTCTTGGTTATGCCGTGCCTGCCGACATGCTGGACAGCTGGCAGGCGTGGCAGATTCGTCGCAGCCAGAGCCTGGGCGAGCGGCCCTGGGAGTGGAGTTCGGAAGCCTACCGCCAGTACACTCTGGCGCTGTCCGGCAAGCCGCAGGTGGGTGTCATGAACCGCCTGCGTGAGCGTCTGCAGGTAGCAGAGAAGGATTACCGGCGCAGCAGTAGTTACCACAATGGCCGCTGGTTGCTGGCGGCCGCCTACCAGCAGATGGGGCTGTCTGATGTGGCGGCTGAGCTGACTACGCTGAAGGGCAACGACCTGCTGCAGGACGGCGCCAGCTACACCTATGGGTCTGCATTGCGTGACCAGGCGATCCGCCTGACCGTGACACAGGCGCAAGGTCATGACCAGCAAGCCTGGGCACTGGCCCGTGATATTGCGGATCAACTGTCAGGGCAAAGCTGGTACAGCACCCAGACTACGGCCTGGTCGTTAATGGCCATGGCCCGCTACGCGGGGAGCCAGAGTGATGACAAGTCCTATCGTTATGCCGTGAAAGAGGGCAAAACAGGTTGGCAGGATATCGCGGCCACGTCACCGGTGACGCAACAGGCGCTGGCATCCGGTGAGCAGGGACTGACAGTGAGAAATGACAGTGATCGCAAGCTGTTCGTCACGCTTAGCCAGACCGGGACTCCGGCGCCGGGTAACGAGCAGCCCGTCAGTGAGGGAATCTCCCTGTCGGTGCGTTTCCTGGCGGACGGTAATCCGGTAAATCCGGTGGCTCTGAAACAGGGACAGGATTTCACCGCTGTGGTCACCGTGCAGAACCTCACCGGCAGAACCCTTGAGGATGTGGCACTGACCCAGATCCTGCCTTCCGGCTGGCAGCTCACCAGCAGCCGCCTGGATGGCAGTGCCGAGAACAGTGACCGGGTAACCTGGCAGGATCTTCGTGATGACCGCATCATGCATTACTTCGACCTCAAGCCGGGCAGCCAACACAGCCTGACCTTGCCAGTGGAACTTAACGCATCCTTCGCGGGGCGCTACTATCTGCCGGCCTGGACAGTGGAAGCCATGTACGATGGTCGTTACCAGGCGCGCAGCAAGGGCCAGTGGGTGGAAGTGAATCGCTAGCTTGAGTGACGCCTGAGGCCGCAGGCCAGACGGAAACATGCCCCCCCTGACGCTTCGGCATCGGGCGGGGTGTTTTGGCCAGGTGGTGGGTTGCAGCATCAGGCTTCGAGCTTCCGGCGTCAGGCAATCCTGCAGCAACGCAAAGAACCCGAAACTTTCCCTACGCTCTGGCCCGGAAATCGGCCTTAACGTACGCAATCAAGGAATTCACAGCCATGATGAAATGGCGTTTGATCTTGTCCAGTGCGGCACTCGCGGTGGTGCTGTGCATGTGGTACTACACCTTTGTCTGGCAACAGGGCCAGCCTCCTGAAGGGGGCGTAAAGGTCGTACAGCAGCGCAGTAGTGACGGGGTCGACTGGTACATCACCCTCCATGACACGGGGCAGACTCACTGGCAGGCCAGCGGCTCCAACTTTGAGCTCAAGGTCGACAAGCTGGGCTCGGACGGATTCGAGCTGGACCTTAAATATCAGACCGGTGAAGTCCGTCGCCACATCCAACAGAAGATGCGACTGGAGCCGGGGTTGAGTCTGGTGGCAGCGTTTGGGGAAGATCAGTTTAGTGAAATGCCAAACCGGGTGTTGCTGGAGAGGGTGGTAGAAGGACAATAGCTACAAGCTACAAGCTACAAGCTACAAGCTACAAGCGAGAAGCGAGAAGCGAGAAGCGAGAAGCGAGAAGCGAGAAGCGAGAAGCGAGAAGCGAGAAGCGAGAAGCGAGAAGCGAGAAGCGAGAAGCGAGAAGAACAGGTTCCGCATTTCCGGTTTTTGCATTTCGGAACTCGCTGCTTTCACCACGGCACATATCGCTTGCGGGCAAGCTACCACTGTCAGGGTTGAACGGGATAGAACGGTGGTCGACAGCGCTTGAGGGTGGGTTTTTCTTTGTTTATCGCCGCAAGCGACATGAAAAGGGCGCCATTCGGCGCCCTTTTTTATGCTGAAACGTGGATCAGAACTGATAGCGTACGCCGGCGCCAATGGCATCCAGCTTGGCGTCGTTATCGAATCGCAGGTACTCGGCATAGACGTAGAGTTTGTCCAGTACATCCACCGTGGCACCAATGCCGCCGAAAGGATCAGATGAGGAATCATCGTCGCTGAAAGCGCCGTTCTTGATATCCACATCGGTGCTGGCAATACCGGCCTTGCCGTACAGACCTACCGGTCCGAGTTCGAAACTGAGCAGCCCCGCGACAGTGAGGGCTCCCCCTTCAATCGTGGTGCCATCGTCCGCTTCCAGTTCGCCGAAATCGTAGTAACCCACTTCGGCACCAACCAGCTCAAGCGGTCGCCAGCCAAGAAACAGGGCGCCGGTGGTATCGTTGTCGTCGAAACTGACATTATCGATATTCTCGTCCACTGAGATATCGTACAAACCGGCACCAATATAAAACTCGGCACTGGCAAGTGGGGCGAGGGCCAGCAGGCTGGCACCAAGCAATAGCGAGTAGCGTTGTTTCATTCTTGACTCTCCCTGTGTGATGGTCCTGTACAGTATTACTCAAGATGACAGTCATGTGTAAGAGGGCAAGTGATGGCCGTGAGACCGGGTTTGTATCTGCAACGACGATGGGTTGAAGGGGTGATTTTTGATCTGGATGGCACGCTGGTGGATTCCCGTCTCGACTTTTCTGCCATTCGCGCTGAGCTGGGCTGCCCGGCAGGGGTGGACGTGCTGGAGTACATCGACAGTTTGCCTGAGGCCGATCAGGCAAGGGGGCATGAGGTGGTGCTCCGCCATGAGCGTGAAGGCGCGGAGCGGGCAGAATGGATGCCGGGGGCAGAGGCCTGTCTTCAGCGGCTAAAAACGGCGGGTATTCCGGTGGGGGTGCTGACACGTAATGCACGGGATATTGCACGACTGACACTGAGCCGCCTGGGTGGCAGCATCGAATGCCTGCTGGCCCGTGAAGATGCTGCGCCCAAACCCGCACCGGATGGACTGCTGCACATTGCCCGTGAATGGGGGCAAGCACCGCAGCAGCTGGCCTACGTGGGCGACTTCCGGTTTGATCTTGAAGCGGCTCGCAATGCTGACATGGCCGGCGTTTATTACGATCCCAAGGGGACGAACCAGCATAGCCACCTGGCAGACAGCGTGATTCAGCACTTTGATGAACTGGTGCCGTTCAGGGATGACTGAGTGGCGTCAGCGGGGTTTGCGCAACATTCCCCAGTGCATCACCGCTCCTCCGGGCAGGTAACCATGATGGGCTATCTCAAACCCGAAACGCAGATAGAGCGATACGTTTTCAGGGTTGTGGGTATCCAGATAAGCAGGCATCCCCTCATGATCAAATTGTTCCAGTGTTGGCCTCAGGATGGATGATCCAACCCCTTTTCCCTGCTTGTCCGGCTCTACACCGAAAACAGTCAGGTAGTAGTGCGGCTCGCTAATGATGGTGTTGTGCATGGCCTGCATGTCTTCTACGGCGTCCAGCTGCCGTTGCACCGCCATTGGGCCCTGTGCAAAAAAAGCTGGTAACAGGCCAAGGCGCATCAGGTCCAGCCAGCTGTGCTGCATGGCGTCGGAGGGCAGCCAGAGCGCCGCACCATCCCTGTTGTTGCTGGAGCAGACCACTTTTCCATTGAGGTGGGCATGGCGAAGCATGAAGCGGAAGGTGTGCAGGCTTTGCCTTTCCCTTTTCGCATCGTTAGGGAAAAAGTAGACAAAAAGAGGATCCTGGTAGAACGCCCGACTCAGCATTCCGGCAAGGTGTTCGGTTTCCGGATGAAACTGGGTTGCCATCGTTTCGTTACCTGCTTCAGGGAGTCATGCCGTCCAGTGGAGAGTGGCCACTCAAGTATTAAAAGAACTGGAGCGCAATACTACTTGTCCCGCTGTCCATCTGCGAGGACATGCTGATGTAGGGATGCCTTTAGTTCACTATCCGGTTTCTACCGGTGGCCTTCGCCTCATACAGCTTTTCATCGGCATTGCGTGTCATGGCATCCAGCGTGTCTCCGTCAGCGCCCAGTTGGGCGATACCGCCGCTGACGGTCATGGTGACGGGGGTACCCTCCAGATCAATGGCTGCTCTGGCCAGCTTGTGACGAATTTTTTCGGCCACCAGACGCGCTTGCTCCGCGTCGGTTTCCGGCAGTAGCAGGCAGAACTCTTCGCCTCCCAGACGGGCGACCAGGTCGGTCTGTCGGACGGCAGTGCGCATCAGGTTGGCGAAGTATTGCAGGGCCTTGTCGCCAGCAGCGTGCCCCAGGGTATCGTTAATTCGCTTGAAGAAATCCAGATCGAGCAATACCAGAGACAACGGCGTGCCCTGTCGTTGATGGCGAAGACGCTCGAGATCGAAGCGGCCTTGCAGATGAGCCCGGTTGGGTAACTGGGTCAGGGGATCGGAATGGGCTTGCTGCGTTAACCGCTGCTCGGTTTGTTCGCGGGTAATTTCATATACGTGGGAAAAGGCGATCAGGCAAAGGGTCAGCACGCCAATATTGGCAAGAATAACCGGTTGCATCATGTCGGGATCATGACCGAAACGATGAAAAAAGATAGCGGAAGCTATGCCGATATACAGAAGCGTCAGGCCAAGCCCCTTTACCCGCCCGACCAGCAAGTGGGCAACAATGGGAATCAGGAAAATCCAGATGAAAATATTGGCGGTGGACTGGGGAGAGGCCATCGCCACCATCATGATGGTGAAGAACGGGAACAAGTAAGCCATGGCCCAGAATTCAAGCCGCTGGGTCTCACGAATAATGAAGAGTAGTGCCATTGAGTAGCCGGCCATGAACAGCTCTACAATGGCGACCACATAATTGTGGCGGCCGAAATTGATCCACGCAAACAGCAGTCCGCTGAAAAAAGTGATGATCAGAAGGGCGTTTAACAGGGCTTTGCGATAGGGGCGAGCCAGGTGTTGCTGGTAACCGGGCTGAGTGAGCATTGTGATGGCAGTTCCTGAAGGCAATGTGATATCCCTGCGCCACTATTGCGCAATTTTTATGCTATCAGAGGTTGTGGGGCTGGGATAGAGAAGAAGCGCGGAGCGCGTCAGAATGTCTGGGTGCGTAGGAACCAGGGAATGGACGGAAGAAAGGGTGACTGGCGAGGGCCGTCACCCTGAAGATCAATAATCCGACTACCGCAATGGCCTGCGGCGGCCGAGCAGAATGAGTGCAAACAGCCATAGCCCCACAGTGCTGGCACCACCACCGCCACCGCTGCTGCCGGTCGCGGAGGGTGTGCTTCCACTTTCACCTGCCTTGACCAGCTTGTGCATATGAGTGCCCTGGCTATCCACTCCCACGGTGACAATGCCGGCAGACGATGCACTTGCCCGCTGCCCGAAATCACCCTCTATATTCGGTTTGCCTGCCAGCAGATGGAAGGTCTCCAGGTCCTCGCTGGCCAGGAATAGCTCCACACTCGAGCCGAACGAGTCCCCGATTCTGACTGAAAGCGACAGGAAATAGAGGCCGTCCTGCTGACCGGCCAGGACCGGGTACCACTCAAAAATCTGATCTTCAAACGCTTCGGGTAACACCGACAGGGGAGCCCAGTTAATGCCGCCATCGTTGCTCACATAGGGACCGTCTTTGACCAGCATGAGAATTCGTTCCCCTTCGGCAAAGAGGGCAAGGTTGTAGCCAGGTTGTCTCTCCGGGAGCAACTCGGTCCACGCCTGGCCGTCTTCGGAGCGGTAAAGATGAGTGGTAGGGGGAGGGCCATCCACAGTCTCCTCCCGCAGCAAGTACACGGCGTTTCCAGCGGTCTGTAACTGAAAGACATTGGCGGTGCTGCCTTCCGGCATGGCCAGCACCGGACTCCAGTTACCCTCGGCGACTTCGCTGCTGACCTGGCCATCACCGGCGGCGATCTGGGTGCCGTCCGGTAGTACCGCATAATGCTGGACGAAGGAAAGTCCGGTATCGGTGCTGTTACTCCAGGCCAGGGCATCGGCGGAGGTGTAGAGATTGCCGCCCAGGCTGGCGACATAGTCACCGGTGACCGGGTTCTCGTGCAGGTTGAGGCCGCCATCGCCGGTATCGATCACCTCGGACAACTGCCATGCCTGGCCATCGGTGCTGACCTGGGCCTGCAGTCCGTTTTCAGTGAAGCCCAGCCCGACAAGGCGATCATTGCGGATGAGGGGGGCCGAGCTCAGGAGTTCAGGCTCAGCCGAGGTGAGCGTGCCGTCAGCAGCACGCAGATAGAAATGTCCGTCATCGTCATTGTAGAAAGCCAGACCATCGTTGAAGGCATTTGGGCCTGCAGTAATGTCACCAATTTCAGGGCCGGCGCCGCTGAGGTTGAGAGGCTCCCAGTAAAAGGGTGCATTGGTGCCTGCCGCATTGACCTGTTGGGCGGCAAAGCGCGTTAGCCCCGGGTTTTCCTTGCTGCCAGAGACAATGGTGAAGATCAGTGCAGAATCATTTTGTCCGGCGAATTGCCAGGTGATTTCACCCTGATCACCGAGCTGATAGTCGCGCTCGGGTTCGTCGTGGCAGTACCAGCTGTACCCATCCCTTGGCAGGGTATCTTGCATATAGGTGCTTCGACCGGAGTTCTCCCCCGGTGTGCTGGTAAACGACACCGAAGAAAGGGTGCCTTTGACAAACGCCCCGGTGGGGCCGCCCCATGCTGTGGGCGCATTGATGCAGGCATAGGCCACGCCTTCCACAGGGCCATCTGTGTTGATGAAGCTACGGCTGATGCTCAACGTACTACCGGCAGCGTTGTTGTGATTGAGTTGTGGTATGTCCGATTTGCAGCCCAGTAGAGCAAGCGTGGTTGCACTGGTCAGGATGGCGCAGCGACGTAACATGGTATCCCCCCAAGGTCTTCGCTGAGAAAGTGGTTTGCTTGGGGGTTATACCGGTTTAGACACAGTAAATTATCCCGCAAAAGTATGAACTTGGTTCGTGGATCTGTGATTAATGAGAAACCCGGATAAGATGGGCTTATCAGGGGAGGGGTAATGGGAAAGAAGTTCTGGGGGGAGTTACCGGTGGATACGCAGAGTGGCTCAGCGGACGAGTTCACAGCTACGTCAGACACCGATGCCATCGATCGGCAAATCACGCTGGAGTCCGTTGGCCAGTTAATGACTTTGGCCAAGGGAACAACCTTCCCGAAATTTGCGGTCGTGTTTCTGGCGGCAGCGGCGCATTACGACAGAGTGCCGTTACCCGGGCTGATGGTCGCGTCATTGGTGATGTTGGTGGGCATCCTGTACCAGGAAATGCTGGCAAGGCGATTTCTGGCGAAAGAGGTATCCGCCGACAAGGTCATGAGGTGGGAGCGCCGCCTTGTGCGAAGCTGGCTGTACATGGGCACGTGCTGGGGGATCGTCATTGCCAGCCTGTATCAGGCCGACTCCCAGGTCCAGCAGATCTTTCTGGTGACCATTGCGTTGGCGTTGGGAACCGGGA
The DNA here is from genome assembly GCF_009601165.1 of Alcanivorax sediminis. Classification (NCBI taxonomy): domain Bacteria; kingdom Pseudomonadati; phylum Pseudomonadota; class Gammaproteobacteria; order Oceanospirillales; family Alcanivoracaceae; genus Alcanivorax; species Alcanivorax sediminis. The sequence continues at coordinate 2,137,206 of NZ_WIRE01000001.1, forward strand.
ATATCATTCCTGCCCATTATTGCCTGCCATTATTTCATGTCTATGCAGCGCCCATCTTCATTGCTCTTGGTGGCAGTTTTATTTATCAGGCTGTCGCAACAAGCGCCCCCCTCTATGCGGTGCTTGCGGTGGTGATGGTGTGGGTGTATCTGGCCGGCTCCGGATTTGCGCGGATTCTCAATCAATCACTGCGCGACCAGATTCGTATGCGGTTGGAGAGTGTGTCTCTTTCCCGGGAGCTGAGTAAGGAGCGCCGTGAGGCAGAGCAGGCGACGCAGGCCATGTCTCGCTTTCTGGCGGCGGCCAGTCATGATTTGCGCCAGCCGTTGCATGCTTTGTCCCTCTTTATTGATGTGCTCAGGGACGCGAGCAGTGACGAAGAACGTGCGACGCTTTTTCCCAGAGTACAGCTGTCACTGGACGCTCTGCGCAAGCTGTTTGATGCCTTGCTGGATATCTCCCGGCTGGACGCCAACATCATCAAACCGGATTACAGTCATTTTGATCTGCAACCGGTACTGCTGGCATTGGCAGAGGAATATCGAGCTGAAGCCGAGAAGAAGCAGCTGGAATTGAGGCTTTGGACATCCCCGGCTGTGGTGGTCAGCGACCGGCTGCTGCTGGAAAGAATACTTCGCAACCTGATAGGGAATGCGGTGCGTTATACCGATCGCGGCGGGGTTCTGGTGGGGTGCCGGCTGCGGCAGGACAGAGTGGTGGTACAGGTCTGGGATACCGGGATGGGTATCCCGGAAGAAAGTAAAGACGACATTTTTCTGGAGTTCCACCAGTTACATAACGTCCACCGTGATCGCAATCAGGGGCTGGGGTTGGGGCTGGCCTTGGTGCGCCGCCTGAGCGCTTTGCTGCAGTTGCCACTGCGAATGAACTCAACCCAGGGAAAAGGCTCCCTGTTTGAGGTAGTGGTGCCCCGAGGAAATTCGGCGCTGGTGGAGTCTGGTTTTGGCAAGCCAGTAAACCGGCGATGGGAGCTGGGGGGGCGACATGTTGTGATTATTGATGATGAGGTCGAGATCCTGGCTGCCATGAAGACACTGCTTGGCAAGTGGGGCTGCAAGGTGACTGCGGCAGCCAGTCTGGCGGAAGCGAGGGAGGCCCTGGCGCTTGGCGATCAACCACCGGAGCTGGTGTTGTCCGATCTTCGTTTGCGAGATGGCGAAAGCGGGGTGGATGCCATCGATGCGCTACGCGGGGAATTCGGTGACCACCTTCATGGCATCCTGATTACCGGGGACACAGATCCGGGCAAGCTCGACAAGGTAGCAAAGAGCAATTATGAAATTCTTCAAAAACCGGTCAGGCCTGCACAGTTGAGAACAACAATGCACAACGCGTTGCCGGGAAAGAGCGTCTAGTTTGATAACAGGCCTCTACGCTCTGCGTTCTGAACACAGGCAGTGCGGTTATTGGCAGAGAGCAATACAAACAAGGCACTGACATGGGATTTCACCGTGTGCTCGGTGAGAAACAGGGTATTGGCAATTTGCTTGTTTGATAAGCCTTGGGCCAGGAGCTTCAATACTTCGTACTGACGGCGTGTGATGCCGCTTTCCTTGACCGCAGGGTTATGCTCGGCGGTGCGAGGTTCGCGTCGTGAGGCCAGCCTGTCGAGCTGGCTTTCCAGGTGCTCAGGCAGGTAGATATCACCTTCCAGCACCTGGGAAAGGGCACTCCGCATCTGCTGGCTGCTGTAACGTTTCGGAATAAAACCCAAGGCGCCCATATCCATGGCCGCCTTGATCTTGGCGAGCTCTTCTTCTCCGGACACGATCACCACTGGCAACCGAATCCGACGGTTGTTCATGCTTTGTAGCAATGCGAGTCCATCCATGCCCGGCATGCACAGGTCGATCAGCGCCAGGTCAAATTGACTGGATTGATCCAGTGCATCCAGGGCGGACTCCACTGTATTGGCCTCGGTGATGGTGGTGCCGGGCTCCAGCTTTTCCAGCAAATGTCGTATCCCATCCAGAAACAATTGATGATCATCAACGACCAGAATGTGCATGTTCACCCCGCGCTATCCTTATGCCGCAATTAGAACACAGTTTGAAATCACAGGATTCATACTAACGAGTGAGCTGTCGGCAGCCCGGGCCCGGTCATGTACTGAACGTGTAAAAACTGCCAAATTGGCACAGCCACACCTGTGCTACCCGCCAGGGGGGTGTTAGTTTCAGTTTCCCTTGAATTTTGCTGGAGAACCCCATGTCCCAGGCCCCTTCCACCGTAATGGTCACCGGCGCTTCCGGTTACATCGCTGGCTGGATCATCAAGTACCTGCTGGAAGCAGGTCATACCGTTCATGGTACGGTGCGAAACCCGGATAAGGCTTCCAGTGTGGCTCACCTCCACCAACTGGCGGAGCAGTCCCCGGGCACCCTCAAATTGTTCAAGGCCGATCTGCTGGATGCCGACAGTTTTGATGCGCCCATGCAGGGCTGCGACATTCTGATGCATACCGCCTCCCCCTTTGTGCTGGACGGTTTCACCGATGCCAATGAGGCCCTGGTGCGGCCAGCAGTGGAAGGTACACGCAATGTGCTGAATGCGGCCAATCGCTGCGAGACGGTCAAGCGGGTGGTGCTTACCAGCAGTGTGGCATCTGTGTACGGTGATGCCACCGACAAGAAGCGAGGCGCATTTTTCACCGAAGAAGACTGGAATACCTCCAGCAGTGTTAATCACAACCCGTATCAGTATTCCAAGGTGGCGGCGGAGCGTGAGGCCTGGAAGATCCACGATGCACAGTCTCGCTGGGATCTGGTCACGATCAACCCGGGCATGGTCTATGGCCCCTCACTGACCAATGCCAGCAACTCCGCCAGTATCGGCACCTTGCTGGATATGGGCCGCGGCAAATTGAGGACCGGGGTGCCGGATCTGGTCTACGGGGCGGTTGATGTTCGCGAAGTCGCACAGGCCCACTTGCTGGGTGCCTTCACCCCGGAGGCCTCGGGCCGTTACATTCTGGTCAGCGAATCGGTCTCCATGCTCGATATTGCAGCGCTCTTGCGGAAGCAGTTTGGTCGCCATTATCCGTTCCCGAAGATGAAAGTTCCCAAGCCGGTGGTGTGGCTGTTTGGTCCCATGATGGGCCCGGTAACACGCAAGTTCATCAGCCGTAACGTGGGCTATCCGGTGAACTTTGATAACAGCCGCAGCAAAGCGCTGGGGGTACGTTATCGTTCTGTGGGTGAAACGTTGAAGGACCACTTCGAGCAAGTACTGGATGACGGACTGGTAAAGCGGCGTAGCGCCTGATAACGAGTGCATGCCATAGCCCGCCATAAAAAAATGGGTTGAAGATGGGAATTGGTTTCTGGTACGTTCGTCCAAAAAAATGGACAAGGAAGCATCATGCACTATCAGGTGGGCTGGGCTAAGCAGAAAATCGACATCGTTGCCTGTGGCTATGCCATGCATGGGTATGGTCAGCCCGGGCACCGTGCCTACGGCACCCGCAATCCGCTGTTTGCCCGCGCCATCGTCATCACTTCAGATGACGGTGCGCCCTTGCTGTATTGCTGTCTCGACCTGGGTTACATCACCCATGCCATGCGTCAGGGAGTAGTGGCGGCGCTACGTCAGCGGCTTGATGAGGCGTTTGATGAAAGTCGTCTGGTGCTGACGTGTACCCACACCCATTCGGGGCCGGGTGGTTGTGCCCATGAAGGGCTTTATAACCTGGTTACTCCCGGGTTTGTGCCCGCCCACCTGGATGCCGTGGTGGAGGCTGCGGCAGGTGCCCTGAACACGGCGCTTGAGCGTCAGGCCGCCACACAGATCCACTATCGTCACCAGGCCCTGCCGGATCAGCTGCCGGTGGCCTGGAACCGTTCCCTACGGGCCTATAACCGTAATCCCGACATCACCCCTTACCCGGCTGATCAGACCCATCTGGCGCTGGATCGCACCATGCATCTGGTCAGTTTTCACCGTGAGGGCAGGGTAGAAGCGATGTTGTCGCTGTTCGGTGTCCATGCCACCTGCCTCGGCAATCAGCTTGATCATTACGATGGCGACAACAAGGGCTACGCGGCCCTGCATGCGGAGTCCTGCCTTCGCGCTCAGGGGGTTAAGGAGCCTGTGGCCATTTTTGCCCAGGGCACTGCCGGTGATGTGTCGCCGCACTATCACGGTCCGGGGGACCGCAAACGTCGCCGCAAGCTTCGCGGAGAGGCTGAGTACGCCTATGCCCGGCAGAATGGTCAGCGACAGAGCGAGCACGCCTTTGCCATGCTTAAAGAGCCTGGCGAGGCAGTGACGGGTGAGCTGGATGGGGTGCTGACCTATGTGGACATGAGTGATCAGGCCGTGGCTCAGGAATTTGCCAACGGCGAGATGGGCGCCCGCACCAGCGCACCCTGCCATGGGGTGGGTTTCTTTCTGGGGACTCCCATTGATGGACCGGGCATGCCCGCGCCGTTGGGCTTCGCGGCAAAACGGCTGGCACGTGCTGAACGACGTAAAAAACTCAAATCCGGCGCCGCGGAGCAAGCCGAACATCGCAAGCTGTATGACAGTCAGGGCCCCAAGGACATTGTGCTCAATGCCGGGCGCAAGACCGTGCTGGGCTATACACTGGATGCCATTCCGCTGCCCGATCTGGCTGATCCACTGGTGGCAGAACTCAAGCGCCAGGCAAAGCGGGGGGCATTAGCCCGCAGCCCGATGGTGCCGTCCGTTCTGCCCCTGCAAATCGTGCGCCTGGGCAACTTGCGTCTGGTCTGTGCGCCGGGGGAGTTCACCACGGTGGCGGGCGCGCGTCTGGTGGCAGCAGTGACTGGCGCCCTCTCTTTGGGGCAAGACGACATCTGTTTGATCAACACCTACTGCAATGACTACATGGGATACGTCACCACGTTTGAAGAGTATCAGGAGCAGGCCTATGAAGGAGGGCATACGGTGTATGGTCAGTGGACGCTGGGGGCCTTTCAAACCTGTTATGTGGCGTTGGCGAGGGCGCTAAAGGCATCGCCTGACCAGCGCCATTACGATACCCATACCCTGCCGGCCATGGTGCCCGACAGCGAGCTCGCCCTGCGCTGCAGCTTGCCGCCAAGAACCTGAAGCGACGCTGATTGATTCGCCGGGGGCGAGCGTTGGGCTTCAGGCCTGGGACGTCGAGCCGCCTAACAACAATCCCAGTTGTACCAGACCCGTGAAAAATCCCGGCGGGCAAGATCATCTTTGTGAATAAAAAAATTCCCCACACCGCTGTCTCCCCACATGATGTGCACCCCTTCTCCCTCGGTAGTGTCCATCTGGAACAGAAGCAGCCAGTCGCCTGGCGTTTGCCCGTAACGGGGATCGTCCTGGGTAAAGGTGGCATAGCCACCCAGGTGGCAACCCTCGGCGCTGTAGTGATCATAAAGCGCATCCAGTGTTTCATCGGGAAGATCCTGACTTCCCTCCACCAGCGCATCGAAACGGTGATCTGTCGGCGCCGGTAGCATGCTGTCAGCCTCGAATCGCAGGGCATAGCAGCCGTCCACCGGTAAAAACACTTCCTGGTTTTCATCGCTGGTGTCATGACGTCGCAGCAGCGACGGCTCCTGAGCCACCTCTGGGTGGTAGACCACGCGAAACCCCAAAGGGGCTGTGCAGACGGCAACGATGTCCTGACCGGCAGACGGAAACTGCAATCCCATCAAGTCTTCATTGGCAATGAAAAACTGCAACATCCCGGTATCAGGATAGCCCTCCAGCGATGGCATTTCGTCCAGGTTCAGCTGCGCCAGCAGATGCAGCGGCTTACCGTCGGGGGTAGTGGGATAGGGCAAGTCTTCAGGCCACCAGGCGTGGCCGCCAAACCGGCTTTGCCGGGGTGTTGCCGGCGCCTCGGCAATGGGGGTAATGCGCACCACCGGCAGGCGGTGTGGCTCAAGTTGTGCAGGAAGGGACTTCAGCCATTGATCCGCAGCGTCATCCGTCAAGGTAAGGCGTTTTGCTTGCCTGCCAGGTGTGGAAGTTGAAGCCTGCTTCTTATGTTCGCGCCACAGAATGAACGCCACCAGAACCAGGACAGCTCCGGTGAGAATGGCTGATGCTGACATGAATGATTCCCCGGGTTTTGGTCCTCAATATGAGGCATGCAAAAACCCGGGGCAATCCTGATGTGTCTGCGGATCAGTCAGGGAGTTTCAGCTGGCCGTGATGGGCTTCACCCACATAGAAAGCGGGCTTGGTGCCAGGGAACGCCCAGAACGGTGTCATCTCCGAAGACGGGAATACGTTGGGGAAGCGTGGATCCCGTTTTGATGGGCCGGCAATGGTCTTTTCCTGCACCATGGAAATGTACTGATCTACAGAGTTTTCCAGGGTGTTGCCGTTGATGATCACTTCCGTTCCCAGGGTCTTGGCGTAGTCCGCTACACCACTGGCAGTGGACAGTTCCGGCGCGTAGGCATCCACGCTCACACCGTTCTCACTGGTCACCCAGAGGCCTTCATCGGTATGAACCACAATGGAGTGGTTGCCTTCGGTGTGGCCAGGTGTGTGTACCAGCGCCACGCCATCGCCAAGCATGATGGAACCGTCGAACTTGATAACCTTGTCGTCAGGGATGCCGGCAATGCCATTGGGGCAATACCAGTCTGCCTGATAGGGGTTCAGATCCAGGGTGGATTCCCACTCACGCCAGTGCACCAACAGTTTGGCATTCGGGAACAGGGCCGGTTCCATGTTGGTACCCAGCCAGCGGCGCACGTCCTGAGTGTGCAGGTGATCATAGGTGATGTAGTCAATGTCCTCCGGCTTGAGTCCGATGGAGGCAATGATCTCCGGGACGGTGGTCTGACGCTTCACGATCAGATTGGACAGCACCTCAGGGTTCTTGTCCTGCAGGCGTCGGAAGAAAGGCGTCTCGCCACCTCGCTCATGGTCGGAGGGGGAGACCAGCAAGGTCTTGGTCCCTTCTGGAGTATCAAACTGAACCACAAACAGGCGATTCTGAAGATGGATGAACTCCACCCACCTTTCGCGGGAGAAGGCATTACGCAGACCATAACGGGATGGGTAGGGGACACGCACCAGATCGAAGGAGCGGAAGTAGCGGGCCTTGGGGCCAGCCAGCATGGCCTTGCGGAAATCGCCGGCGGCGGCGCGGGTATCTTCTACCCGGCTTTGTTGCCCATGAGCGTCGCGGGAACCGTCGAAATCGGTGATCTGTTTGAACGTTGTCATTATTTTCTCCCTGATACGTAAAACCAGACTGCGCGGCAGAAACGTTTCGGTGTCCATGATGCAGTCTTGCCTGCACCCGCGACCAGTAACGGTTTGTTCTGTCAGATGAAAACGCAGTGTCAGCTGGCCCGGCAGTATGGCGGCTTACAATCTGCCTGACTTGACAGTGACTGCCACCAAATTTAACACTTTACGCCAAATTGGCCATTCAACAGAGCGCGTCATGCCCGTCTCCCTGTCGCCCCCCAAAGCGGCCCCCCGCCGCCGGATACCGGCCAGCTTTGTACTGGCACTGTATGAGTATCTGGATCACAAAGGCATCGACAGTGAGGCGTTGTTGAGACTGCCGCGGCCGCGAGCGGATAGCCCTCTTAATGCGGATATTCCCATCGAGGATTGGCGCGAGCTGCTCGAATGCGCGGGCGATCATCTGCAGGATCCGCGCCTCGGCCTCAATCTGGGGCAGACCCTCGGCCCACGGCATATTGGGGTTCTGGGCTATGTGGTGATGGCATCGCAGAATCTGGGTGAGGCGCTGGATCGCCTGCATCGCTACCAGCGTTTGATCTATGACGTCACACCACTGGAAGTCCGTGCCATTGGTAGCAGTATTGAGCTGGTCTGGGACGCGGAACATGGCCGGCCCGGACCGCTTGTGGATGAAACGGCCATTACTGTGATCGTCCATCTCTGCCGAAGGTTGACTACAACCGATCTGACTCCCCAGTGTGTAGCCTTTATCAACCCATGGCCCGATGACCTTTCTCCCTACGAGGAATACTTCGGATGCCCGGTGAAATTTGATCAGCCGGAAACCGTGATTCGGCTGGACATGGCGACTCTGATGCAGCCGTTGCATACGGCGGATCCCGCCATGCTCACCATGCTGGAAGAGCAGGCGGATTCGCTGCTGGCACAGTTGCCCAGCGAATCGCCGCTGGTGGATGAGGTGCGCCGGCGCATCGGCAGGATTCTGCAGGATCACAACCCCGATATAGCCTCCGTCGCCAACGCCATGGGCGTGTCAGTGCGAACCCTGCAGCGGCAGCTGTCTGACGCGGAGACCAGTTTCCTCAAGGAACTGGCGGCGGTACGCCGGGAAATTGCCGAGCGCTATTTGCGTGAGACGCGTCTGGGGCTGGTAGATATTGCACTGCTCGTCGGGTATTCAGAACACAGTGCCTTTACACGGAGTTTTATTCGCTGGACAGGAATGACACCGCTGGATTACCGGCGCCAGTTCATCTGACCACACAACAGGGACGTGATCGCTAATGATGATGCGACTGGGTTTGATCGCGGGGTCGGTGCTGGCAGCCGCGCTGGCTTACACACTTCCGGAAGCGCCGGCTACCGGGGTTGGCTTTGCCCTGCTGGTGCTGATCGGTCTGTTGTGGCTGACGGAAGCCTTGCCGCTGACCTTCACCGCCCTGATGGTGCCGGTGCTGGGCGTGGCGCTGGGGTTGTCCAATATCAATGCCGCACTGGCAGGTTTCGCCCATCCGGTCGTTGCGCTGTTCCTCGGGGGATTTGCGTTGGCCGCTGCGTTAGGCGAGCACGGCATCGATCGTTGGCTGGCCCAGAAACTCTTGTTGCTGGCCGGGGGAAGGGCGCTACCGGCAGTACTGCTGTTGTCGCTTACTACCGCCTTGCTGTCCATGTGGATCAGCAATACAGCGACCACGGCCATGCTGCTGCCGATAGCCCTTGGCATGTCCGCCCCCCTGGCAGACCAGTATCCGCGTTATCGGGTGTTTCTACTGCTGGCGCTGGCCTGGTCCGCCAACATCGGCGGCATGGCCACACTGGTGGGAAGTCCACCCAATGCCATTGCGGCAGCAGCGCTTGAGTGGTCGTTCAACGAGTGGCTGGCAGCGGGTGTCCCTGTCTTTTTGGTGTTGTTCCCGATCGCGCTGCTGGTGCTGTTCTTCATCTGTCGACCGGAGGCAAACCTGCCGCGGGTGGACACCCTGTCCCGGGTAGCCTTTCCCTCCACGCTGGGTGCCCGTATGACACTGGCTATTTTCCTGCTCACTGTGATGCTGTGGGTGTTGGGTGCGCCGTTGGCCGACGTACTGGCCATCGAAAAGGGGTTTGATACCTGGGTGGCTGTGCTGGCCATCGTGCTGTTGGGTGTTACCCGCTGTGTGACCTGGGCCCAGGTGGAGCAGCACGCCAACTGGGGGGTGCTGCTGTTGTTTGGCGGTGGCATTACGCTCTCTACCTTGCTGCAGAGCTCTGGCGCCAGTGCCTGGCTGGCAGAGGGTATGAGCGGCATTTTGCCAGAAGGCCACCCGTGGTTGGTCTACCTGATTCTCGGCACTTTCATTATTTTCCTGACCGAGGTGGCCAGTAATACGGCCAGTGCTGCCTTGCTGGTGCCGCTTCTGATGCCAGTGGGGGCCACTGTGGGTGCGGATCCTGTTGCCGTTGCCCTGCTGGTAGCCTTCGGCGCCAGTTGTGCGTTCATGCTGCCGGTGGCCACGCCCCCCAATGCGATGGTGTATGGCAGCGGCCACGTGCCACAGAAGACCATGATCCGGGCCGGGGTTATATTGAATGTGATTGCGGCCCTGGTGCTGTCAGTCATGGTGCCCTGGCTGCCATGATTGCGGTTTAACCGTGCGGATCATTGATACCGGTCAGGGACGGTGTTTGGCATAGTGATAAGGTCTTGAAACGCATCCAGGGAGGGGCAATGAGAGACACAAACGCACCTTTTCGGTTTTTTACTTTTTTCGGCTTGCTCGCGTTGCTGTTGCCCGCCATGGCGCAAGCGTGGGATGCCGATGAATTGATGCGCCATATTGATGGCCTGTGGCGTGGCAACACTTCCCAGGCGTCCATGACCATGACCGTGACGACCCGCCGTTATGAGCGGGCCATGACCATGCAGGCCTGGTCCAGGGGCAAGGATTATTCGCTGATCGTCATCAAGGCGCCGGTGAAGGACAAGGGCGTGGCCACCCTAAAGGTGGAACAGAACATCTGGAATTATCTTCCCAAGATCAACCGTGTCACCAAAGTGCCATCGAGCATGATGTCCGGCTCCTGGATGGGCAGCCATTTCACCAACGATGATCTGGTCAAGGAAAGTACCTTCGAGGACGACTACGACTCCAGGATTTCCTTTGAGGGCGAGCGCGACGGGAAACCCATTATCGAGATCACCTCCATACCCAAGCCGGATGCGGCAGTGGTGTGGGGCAAGGTGGTGATGACCATCGATCAGCAAGAACTCGCGCCGTATCAGGCCTGGTACTACGACGAGGAGGGCACCCTGATCCGCACCATGGTGTTCGATCAGTGGCAGCAGCGCGACGCGCGAACCGTGCCCATGCGCATGTCACTGCAGCCGGAAGACAAACCCGATGAATCCACCGTCATCACCTACCATGACATCGTCTTCGATGTGCCGCTGGACGACGACTTCTTCTCCCTGAAAACCCTCAAGCGCGGACAAATATCGCCATGAGCCGGCTGTCGCACCGAAGCCAGGATTTGTCCGGCTCACGGCTGCGGATCTTTCTGTTCATGGCCTGGCGCAACCTCTGGCGTTACCCCGTGCGCTCGCTGCTCACCGTGTGTGCCTTGTCTGGTGGTCTGGCCATGGTGATTTTCAACGCTTCATTGATGACCGGGATGACCCGGCAGATGGTGGTGTACGCCACGGAAGTGTCCACCGGCCACATTCAAGTGCACCGCCAGGCGTTTGCCGATGATCAGGATCTTTACGCGACTCTTCCCTGGCCATGGCTGGAAGATATAGAAGCGGACTTCCCGAATTTGAAGGTGGCACCACGACTCTATGCGGCCGGGCTGGCCAGTACCGCTGACACGTCCACCGGGGTCATGATTCGTGGTGTGGATGCCGAGCGGGAGCTGGCGGTAACGCGTATGTTGCGTCAGGTGCGTCAGGGCGAAGTGGATCTGGGCATCATAGACCAAACGCCTCAGGGGATCGCACGCTACGGCATTGCCGTAGGGACACAGCTGGCCAGGAACATGCGAATAGCGCCTGGCGATGAGCTTGTGCTGGTCACCCAGGCCGCCGATGGCAGCATCGGCAACGCCCTTTTTGTGGTGACAGCAGTTCTCACGCCAATGGAACTGAATTTTGACCGCATGGGTGTGGTCATGTCCCGTGAGGCCTACCAGCAATTGATGTTCCTCGAAGACGGTTTCCACGAGCTGGCTATCCTGATGGACAATCTGGATCAGCTGGAAACGACCAGGCTGGCACTGCAAGCTCGCCTGACGGAACTGGCGAAGCAGAACCCGCTGGACGAGTGGGGCGGCCCCATCGAAGTACGTACCTGGAAAGAACTGAATCCCGCTGTGTCGGAGATGCTGGCAGTGAGCAGCAGCATGACGCTGATCATCGGCCTGATCATTGTGGCGCTGGCATCACTGGGTATGCTCAATACCATGCTGATGGCCGTCCACGAACGCACCCGCGAGTTCGGTATCCTCATGGCCATCGGCATGAAAAAGGTCTGGATACTGGTGATGGTGTTGCTGGAAGCACTGTGCCTCTCGTTGCTGTCTGCGGTTATAGGTGCCTTGCTGGGTAGCTGGCTGGGCCTGCGCATGGAAGAGACCGGCATTGACTTCAGCGACATGATGCCGGATGGCTATGATTGGGGCGGGCTCATTTTTGAGCCGGTCATGAAAGGCTATCTGGAGCCAACGCACGTGCTCTATGCCAGCGTCATGATGATCATTGTGGCGCTGCTGGCCTCACTGATACCGTCCTGGCGCAGCATTCGCCTGAAACCGGTGGAGGCCATGCGATGAGTGAACTCAAGCGCCATGCCCGTCTGCATCCGGCCCTGCTGCTGCGTCTTACCTGGCGCAATCTCTGGTGTCATCCGAAGCGGACCCTGATCACCCTGAGCTCCATTGGGATCGGCTTTGTGCTGGCGGTGTTCTTCATCGGCCTCAACGATGGTTCGCACAATGCCATGATCCGCAATGCCATCAAGCTGGGGGAGGGTTATATCACCGTGCAACCGAAGGGGTACCTGGAAGCCCCTGCCAATGACAAATATCTGGCTGATGGCGCAGCGCTGCGCGAGCAATTGTTGGCGCTGAATCTGCCGGGACAAGTGGATGCACGCATTTCCCTGCGGGTGCTGGTCAGCTCCCCCTACAACTCCGTGGGCGCAGGGCTGGAAGGGATGGCGTCCAGCGATCAGCGAGCACAGATGCTGCAGCCCTTTGTCATCAAGGGTGAATGGCTGCAAGCCGATGACGAAAGAGGGGTGGTCATTGGCGAAGGCATGGCCCGCAAGCTCAAGGTGAAAGTGGGCGGCAAGATCGTGCTGATGGCGGGCAAGCGGGGTGGCGATTCCGAGGCCCAGCTTGGCCGGGTGCGGGCGATCTTTGACTCCAGCATGGACGAGCTGGATAACTTTCTGGTGATCAGCAACGTGCAGCTGGCCCGGCATTTTCTGGTGGCGGAAGGCGCCGATATTAACCGCCAGCCTTTGACTCGCCTTGCCGTCTCTCTGGATGATCCCGAGTCGCTGGCAGACTGGAAAAGGCGCATCGACGGGGAGCTGCCAACATCATCTGTTGTGGTGCTGGACTGGCAGCAGATGATGCCGCAGCTGGTGCAGTTCATAGTCCTGGATAGCGCCGGTGCCTATGTGTTTCTCGCGGTCATTCTGGTGCTGATCGTGTTTGGCATCGTCAATACGGTGCTGATGAGTGTCTTGGAACGCACCCGGGAATTCGGATTGCTCCGCGCACTCGGGCTCAGTCGTTCCCATCTACTGTTGATGGTCTTTCTGGAAGCCACCTTGCTGAGCGTATTGGCAGTGGGGATAGGCTGGACGCTGGGTGGGCTGGTGCACCTGTGGTTCTCCCAGCATGGTCTGGATCTCACCGGGGTGCTCGGTGACAGCACCGCTGTAGCGGGCACCTTCATGGATCCGGTAGTGCGTACGGAGCTGTCACAGGCCCGCGTGCTGCAACTTACCCTGATCGTATTCCTGACCACACTTACCACCGGCATTTATCCGGCCATCAAAGCGGCCAGAGTCACGCCAGTCGCAGCACTGAGGACTTGATAATGGGGATTAATGGAAAAGGACACACACCATGACGCTGGTCCGACTGGAAAATATCAGCAAGACTTTTCGCCAGGGCGATATCGAAGTCCATGCGCTGACCGATATCAGTCTGGATGTCTCGGAAGGGGAGTTCGCGGCGCTGGTTGGGCCCTCCGGGTCAGGTAAAACTACGTTGCTGAACATCATTGGCGGGCTGGACAGTCCCACCAGCGGCAAGGTGCATCTCAATGGCACCGACGTGACCGCCCTGAATGAATCGCAGCTGTCGGATTTCAGACTGTTCCAGTTGGGCTTCGTGTTCCAGGCCTACAATCTGGTGCCGGTACTCAGCGCGCTGGAAAACGTGGAGCTGATCATGGTGCTGCAGGGGCGCGCTGAATCAGAGCGTCGGGAGCGAGCGCGCCATTATCTGGATCTGGTGGGACTGGGCAAGGTCATGGACCGGCGTCCCTCCGCACTCAGCGGCGGTCAGCAACAACGGGTGGCAGTGGCGCGAGCGTTGGCCAGCGGGCCGCGGCTGGTGCTGGCAGATGAGCCCACCGCGAATCTGGATTCCGACAACGCGACAGCCTTGCTGGACATCATGCACAAGCTTTCCCACGAGGAGAAAACCACCTTCCTTTTCTCCACTCATGATCCGCGGGTCATGGAGCGGGCAGAGCGTATCATTCAGCTGCGTGACGGCAAGGTGGAAATGGATCGGGTGATAGCGGATGCGAACGCCGTGTAATTCTGCTCTCCGCCCTGTTCGCGCGGGGCTGACCTGCCTGCTGTTGTGTGCAGTGCCGTTGGCGCAGGCCGCGCCCTTTACTGCGCGACTATCCCTCACGGGCACTACCGGCTATGCACAACCGGGTGACATTGGTTATGTGGATGAAGATAACCGTACCCTCAGCGCAGATCAGCAGACGGCCCGGCTGATGGCCGATCCGGTGACCGACTTCGGTGATTTTTCTGCGCACTTGCGGCTGGTGCGGTTGCGTCAGGAAAAGGTGTCGTTCAATGATGCCTCAATAAATCAATTTCGCTGGCGCGACCTGTCCAGTGACTGGGTCAATGAAACCGCAGCGGATCGGCAAACCCGTGCCGGGCACGAGATTGATCGATTGTCATGGCGCTATATGACGGAGGTGTTTGCCGTCACTGCAGGTCGTCAGGCCATCGATTGGGGCACGGGCCGGCTGTGGCAACCGCTCAATGTGTTCGGGGCCTTTGCCCCCACGGATCTGGACACCGAATTCAAACCCGGGGTGGATGCCCTGCAGGTGGAAACCTGGCCAGCGGATTTTTCCTCTCTTGCCTTTGCTGCCGTGGCGGCGCCGGAACACAGTGACCATGCTGCAAGCGGAGCAGCCTATTATCGTGGCCAGGTGGGGGAGCAATCCGAGCTGCTGTTGCTGGCTGCCTCGGTGAATCGTGACCAGATTTTTGGCGCAGGTTGGGAAAGTGCGATTGGCGGTATGGGCTGGCGGCTGGAAACATCGGTCTATGATCTGGAAGAAGCCGATGAAACGCCGGTGTTTGCTGTTGCCGGCGTGGACTATCGTTTTGCCAGCGAGTGGGTGGCGGTGGCCGAATGGTATTACCAGTCAACGGGCGCCAGTACAGAAGGCGAACTACTCAGCTTTCAAACCGATCCGTTCATCCCGTTCACTCTCAAACAACAGCTGGCCCGCAATGTGCTCGGTCTGGCGCTGGAAAGGGAACTCTCCCCATTATGGCGTGGTAGTTACCTCTTGCTCACCAGCGGGCTGGAGGATGAAGAAGGAGAGCTGCATGCATCGTTTCTCCATCAAATCAATCTGCATTATTCCGTCAGCAACGAATCCGAACTGCTGCTGTCACTGGCCACCGGCGGTGGCAAAGGCATCAACAGCAGCGGCGCCGGCCATTCGGAATTCGGCGCTATCCCCGCCAGCCTGACTCTGCGTTGGCAGGTGTATTTCTGAGTCTTTTTTCAAGCAATTGGTGATGCATCCGCAGTGCGAACGGGAAGGGCTGCATTCATCCAGGCAAGCTGGATTTCCCACAAAACAATCATTATCCCAATGCCTCGCAAGCAGGCAATGTCGTTGTGGGAGATTCAGCTTGCTGAACAAACAAGACCTTTCAATCTGGTATCCGGCTGGCCTTGGGGTCACGCAGTTTCAACACCCTAAAAAGTTTCGCATGCAGCGTCTCGTGTGAAGCTTGATGCAGCCGAGAAACAGGCAAAAAAAACGCGGCCCGAAGGCCGCGTGGTGTGTCAGGAGGAGGTGGCCTGACTGGGGTTGCGCTGATAGGGCTCGCCTCCGCCTGGGAAGGCAAGGCGGATATTCTTAAGCCAGGTAGTGCCGAACTGCCTGAACAAGGAGGCGCTGTTGTAGGGCAGGCCGTAGCGGTCGGCCAGCGCCCGTACACGGGGAGAGGCTTCCTTGTAACGGTTGCTGCACATGTCCGGAAACAGGTGGTGCTCAATCTGGTGGGACAGGTTGCCGGACAGCACATGAAACAGTTTGCCGCCCTCGATGTTGCAGGAACCAAGCAGTTGACGCAGGTACCAGCGGGCACGAGTCTCGCCTTCCACCTGCTCCAGGGTGAAGTTATGCACTCCCGCAGGGAAGTGGCCGCAGAAAATGATCATGAACGCCCAGATGTTGCGGATCACATTGGCGATGGCGTTGGCGCCCGCCACGATACCGAACACCGCCAGCGGTGAGAAATCCACAAAGAAGGAAATCGGAATAGCCACCAACGCTGCGGCCAGCGGCCAGGCGATGTAATCTTTTGCTACCTGACGCCAGATCTTGTAGCCAATACGCTTCAGCAGCGGTTTGAAGTCGGCGAATTTGTTCTTGCCT
The DNA here is from genome assembly GCF_009601165.1 of Alcanivorax sediminis. Taxonomy (NCBI): domain Bacteria; kingdom Pseudomonadati; phylum Pseudomonadota; class Gammaproteobacteria; order Oceanospirillales; family Alcanivoracaceae; genus Alcanivorax; species Alcanivorax sediminis. Next base: position 2,153,332 of record NZ_WIRE01000001.1, read on the forward strand.
TTAATGTGGTCATCAATGGCTTGCTCGTGAAATGCCACTCCTTCTTCAAACAACAGCATCAGCAGGATGAAATACACCGGCTGCAGCAAGTAGGCCGGTTTCCATCTTTGCATGGGGGTTACGCGCATGATGCCGTAGCCTACGTCCAGGTCCTTTTCCAGCACATTGGTCCAGGTGTGATGCACTACATTGTGGGAATGCATCCAGCGGTCGGAGGGGCTCATGGTGTCCCATTCCCAGATGTTGGATTGAATCTCCGGGTCTTTCATCCAGTCCCATTGTGCGTGGAGCACGTTGTGGGCAATTTCCATGTTTTCCAGAATCTTGGCGATGCCCAGCATGAAGGTGCCCAGCCCCAGCAGGGTCAACATCACGGGCCAGACCGCCAGGGCATGTCCCCAGGCGGGCAGGAAGAACAGGGACGCATAGATCAGCACCCGTGCGCCGAGCGCCATGCTCCGCTGTGTCTTGATCACCTTGAGAATGTAGGCGCGGTCCCGCTCGCCGCGGGAGTCCAGAATTTCGTCACGAATGGCATCCAGTTCGCGGCCAAAATCTTCAATTTGCTCATCGGTCAGGTTCACCGGCAACTTATGTGTCTTCATCTCGGGCCCCTTACAAGTCAAGTTCGCAATCGCCGGCAGCGGCGCAAATACAGGTCTGCACAATGCTGCCTGCCTCGTTCAACACTTCCCCGGTGCGCAGATCGCGAACACAGCCTGACACCAGCGTGGTGTTGCACGTGTGGCAGATCCCCATGCGGCAACCATGGGGCGGGTTCATCCCCGCATCCTCGGCCACCTTCAATAGCGGGGTTTCGCTGTCGGCTTCGGTATCGATGCCACTCTGGGCAAAGCGTACCTTGCCGCCCACGGCATCCTTGGGGATCTCCGTGAACGGTGCGCGGAAGCGTTCTATATGCAGGTTGCGGCTGCAGCCGGCCTGCTCGAAACAGGCTTCGATGGCTTCCAGCAGGGAAGGGGGGCCGCAGGCGTACACGTCACGTTCCTTCCAGTCCGGGCAAAGCGCCGCGAGTTGGGCTTCAGAGAAATGCTGGTCCTTACCCTCGCGGGTATAGAGCAGATTGAGGTGATAGCGGGAATGTTTGGCATCCATCTCCTTCAGCTGCTTGCCCAGTACCACATCAAACTCATGTGGCGAGTAATGCAGGTGGCAGGTGTCAGGGAGACGTTCCTGGGCAATCAGACTGCTGATCATGCTGAAGGCCGGGGTAATACCGCTACCGGCCGTGATAAACAGAGGCTGGATCGGATTGGCATCGGGCAGATAGAAATCGCCTTGCGGCAAGCCAATCGGCAGATAATCACCCACCTTGATGTTGCGGACAATGTGATGGGAAATGGTGCCCTTGTCGATGGCCTTCACCGTGATGGTGAAGCAGTCATCGTTTCGTTCAGGCGGTGAGGAAATCGTATAGGTGCGTGTGTAATGTTTGCCGTTGGCGGGAATGCCGACCCGCACATGCTGACCCGCCCGGTGACCTCGCCAGTTCAACCCCGGGCGCAGGGTAATCGTGCGAGCATCCCTGGTTTCATCCCAGACCTTCTCCACTCGCGCCTGCATCTTGTGGGTGGTCCACAGAGGGTTTACCAGCTCAAGATAATGGGAGGTGCGCAAGGGCCAGGCGAAATAGTCAGTAATGGTGCTCAGTCGTGACCAGATGGACGGAGTCGTATTGTGCTCCGTTGGGACGGGTTGGCGCATAGCATTTCCTCGTTCATTGTCGTTATTTGAGGTTCTTGTAGCGTCGATATGTCGTTCGGCTGTCAGCCCTTGGCGGTGATCCAGTGTGCTGAGAGCAGTAGTTCAAGTCTGAGTATCCACCTGATCAGTCGGGCTTTTCCAACGGGTGTACGCAATCAGTACGGAAACGCATCTGAACGTAATAATCGTTGCCCTATCAGTGTGGTTGGCGTGGATCATCCTCCGCTTTGTTGTGGCGTCAGCCCCTGTTGGGAAAAAGTGCTTCGTTACCGAGAGTAAAACCAATTGTGAACAGTTGTCCATGTTTGAGTTGGGCGGTGTTCCTTTGATGTATTGCATCGGTCGCGAAACTGGCCACATAAAGACTGCCTCAAAAGTGGCAGGCACTGCTTGCCCCCTGTCCTGGCCGAAGTGCGCTTCATCCGCTAATCAATCCCAATCAACCACATTTTCTTGTCCCTGTCCGGGCTTTGACGGATAGTTTTCATACAACGGATGGAACCGGTTGTATGAAAGAACAAGGAGTGTTTATGAAGCCAATGTCCCTGGCAGTTGCTGCCATGGCGGGAAGTCTTTGGCTGCCAGCCCTGGCGGCCGAAGAAGACCTTGAGCTCCGTCTGGCGGAGCAGGATGCGAAAATCGCGGCCCTGTCCGCGCGCCTCAGTGAACAGAACCCCATCTCATCCATTGATCTTAATGTCAGCGGCTATATCAATGTGGCGGCGGTCGCTACCAATAACGTCAAGGACGCTGCAGGAAACGAGCTGACTTACCGTGGTGTCGGGCAGGAGGTGGATTATCGCTCTCTTTCATCCGCGGGCCTTCAGCTTACCGCCAGGGTTAATGATCAACTATCAGGCACCATCCAGATGCTGGCGGAGGGGGAGGAAGACTATGACGTGGATGCTGAGTGGGCCTACCTTGCGTATCAATTGACGCCCTCGTTAACGGTTCGTGGTGGTCGCCTGGTTATCCCCCTGTATATGCACTCACAGTATTACACTGTCGGGTTCGCCTATCCCTGGGTATCTCTGCCGCAAGAGGTGTACAACCTCGCGCCGGTTCGCACCATGGACGGTGTGGACGTCAGCTACCAGTTTGATACCGGCAGCATTGCCCATCGCCTCAATGGCTACCATGGCGCTGTGCAAGCCAATCTTGGTGGTCTGGAATTCTCCATGCGGGATATTGTCGGCATCAATCTAGCCTCCAACTGGGGCAACCTTTCCACCTGGTTGAGCTATGCGGGGGCGGAAGCCAATCTGGATCTTTCCAGCCAGTTCGGAGGTCCGACCCCCTACGACGTGGAGGGCGAGTACGCTTACTTCAATGGTGTCGGATTCCAGTACGACAACGGCAGCCTTTTATTCATGGCCGAACGTGCCGAAGTGACATTTACCAATAATTGGGGAGCCTCCAATGAAGCGTACTACACCACATTGGGGTATCGGGTTGCTGCGGTGACGCCCTATCTTACCTGGGCCACCGTGGAAGACCGTGGCTACAACGAGGTGAGTGATGATCCGGCTGCCGCCTTCCTCTACAACACCCAGGCCACTCACCAGAAAAGCTGGACCTTCGGGGTGCGTACCGACTTGGCCGATAGTCTGGCGGTCAAGGTCGAGGTATCCCGTTATTACGATCTGGGGGATGCCAGCCAGGCCGGCTCGGTAATATTCCCCGGCCCGACAACGGTGCCTTTCCAGACAGGTTCCTTGTTCAGTGGCCAGCCGGATGATGATGAAACGCCCATGGTGTTTCGCATCGCTGCGCAAATGGTGTTCTAGGGAGGTTGGCGATGAAAGGATTCAAGCTGACATTTTTGCTCATTGCGACGCTGATGGGCCAGCCCCTGTGGGCAGATTTAGCCGTTGTGGTCGGCAAGGATGCGCTTGTCGATAATGTCTCCACCGAAGATTTACGCCGCCTTTTCAAAGGGCAAATCCGTGCGTTGGATGGCACCCGCGTAGCGCTGCTCGACATGCCAGAGGGGAGTTCCATCAGGGATGATTTCTATTACCGGCTGCTCCACAAGCACGCAGCGCAGATGCGCTCTTTCCGGGCGCGCATGATCTTCACCGGAAAAGGGGCCCCGCCTCGTGCGGTCAGTGGGCTGTCTGAAATGAAGGTGCTGCTGCGCGCGGGCGACAAGGTGTACATCGGCTATATGGACAGCAGCCAGGTGACGCCGGATTTACGTGTGCTTATGACGTTCCCCTGATCCTCCCATCAGAGGTTTGCATTCAGACGAATCACCCAAACAGGTGAGGTGTCTGCGGGGCAAGGTCATAACATAAGAGAGATTCAAACCTGCGCAGAGTGTTCGATGACCATACAATCTCGAATCTGGCTGATGCTGCTTTTGATCCTTCCTGTTGCGGTCATGGCTTGCCCGGAAAGTGGCAAGAACGACAGGTTGCTTTATGGCATTGCTTTCAAGCTGGCGCAGGCGGGCAGTTGTCATCGACTGGAAGAGCAGGATCAGGCGGACTGTCTTGAGTCTGTCCTTTCGGAACAGGCCATGACACAGCCGGATATCCATGACGCCCTGCTGCTTATTCGTTATGGCAATGTGCGCAGAATCAGGGCGTGTAATCACCATGAAATGCGAGATATTCGACCGGGAGCAGAGATCCCGGTTGCACTGTGGACCTGTCACGATATCTCGCCTCCGGAAAGCACCTCATCGGCGGACGTGAAAACACTGGCATTTGCCATGGTCTACACCGATCCGGTGACGCTCAAGATTGCTCGCAGTGTTTTGTTGCCAGTCTCGCCGGTTGCTTCACATCATCCCGTTGCACCCGAGGTACACTAGGATTCGAATGCACCTTTCGGTAGCCTGCGTGGTACCGAATCAGACAAGGATCCTCAGGGTGAATACGAAACAACAATGGTTGCAGGCTTTTACCGGTGGCTTTATTGCCACGCTGCTTTTCCATCAGGGCGTTCTCGCGCTGTTCTGGCTGGCCGACATGATTCCGGCGGCTCCCTGGAACATGAATCCGGTGCCGCCCTTTGCCGTTCCGCAGGTCATCTCCCTGGCTTTCTGGGGCGGGCTGTGGGGCTTGCCGGTATGGTGGCTGATTCGGCGCTGGCAGGGCCTGCCGTACTGGCTCAGTGCGGTCCTCATTGGCGCCGCTGGGCCCACTCTGGTGGCCATGCTGGTGGTGTTCCCCATGAAGGGGATTGAGGTGAATGCCACCAAGGTTGTGGGTGGCCTGATCGTCAACGCTGCCTGGGGCCTGGGTCTGGCGATCTGGATGCGGCTGAGCCTGAGAAAGGCTGTATGATCTGACCCAAAAGGCGCTTAGGCGCCTTTTTTATTCCCGCCGGTTGCAGGGCATTCAGCAAAGCCGCTAAATCAGTGCGGTCGCTTGTGCTCAACAATTGCTACACTGCACGCCTGATTCCCACCACCTGAGCTTTGCCGTGACTGACTCCCTGTTTTCCTCTCTGCCGCTTGGCACAGATATGCTCGCCAATCTGGATACCCTGGGCTACGCCAGCATGACCCCGGTACAGGCAGCGAGCCTGCCGTTACTGCTGAAAGGTCACGATGTAATCGCCCAGGCCAGTACGGGCAGCGGCAAGACCGCCGCCTTCGGTATTGGGCTTCTGCATCCGCTCAATCTTCGCTATTACGGTTGCCAGGCACTTGTGCTGTGCCCAACCCGGGAACTGGCGGATCAGGTGGCAGCGGAGATCCGTCGGCTGGCCCGCGGTGTGGGCAACATCAAGGTGCTGACCCTGTGTGGCGGCCAACCCATCGGCCCGCAAATCGGCTCGCTGGAGCATGGCGCACAGGTCGTCGTGGGTACGCCGGGCCGCATACTCAAGCATCTCAGCAAGGGCACCCTGAGCCTCGACGGCCTCAACACTTTGGTGCTGGATGAGGCAGATCGGATGCTCGACATGGGTTTCTACGATGACATTGCCCAGGTCATTCGCCAGACGCCGGCCCGGCGTCAGACCATGCTGTTTTCGGCCACCTATCCGCCGGGCATCAAGCAGCTGGCCGAGACCTTCATGCGCGAGCCCGAGCATGTGGAGGTGGAAGCGCTGCATGACAACAGCCGTATCGAACAGCGCTTCTATGAAGTGGAGCCGCTGCAGCGTTATGAGGCCGTAGCCGATGCCATTGCATGCTTCCGCCCCACCAGCTGTGTGGTGTTCTGCGTAACCAAACAGCAGTGTAACGATGTGGTCGGCCAGTTGTGCCGCCGCGGGCTGTCTGCCCGCGTACTGAACAGTGATCTCGAACAGCGCGAGCGCGATGAAGTACTGACCCTGTTTGCCAATCGCAGTCTCTCGGTTTTGGTGGCCACCGATGTGGCAGCCCGTGGGCTGGATATTGATAACCTGGATATGGTGATCAATGCCGAACTCTCCCACGATCCGCAAACCCACATTCACCGGGTTGGCCGCACCGGTCGGGCAGGGGAGAAGGGGATGGCAATCAATCTGGTGGCGCCGAAAGAGGCTCGCCGAGCCATGGCCATCGAAGAGCTGCAGGGTGAAAAACTCAACTGGCATCCGGCGTCCAGCCTCAAGCCCCGCGAAGGCGATCCCATGCTGCCGCCCACCATCACTCTGTGTATTGCTGCCGGTCGCAAGGACAAGCTTCGCCCTGGCGATATCCTCGGGGCGCTCACGGGGGATGCCGGTATCCCCGGCAATCAGGTCGGCAAGATTACCGTCACCGATTACCAGGCCTATGTGGCCATCGAGCGAGACAGTGCGGAACTGGCGCTGCAGCGTTTGATGAGCGGCAAGATCAAGGGCAAGAACCGGCGAGTAAAAAAGCTTTGATGCGGTGCGGCTTGATGTGAATCAAGCTCGCGCACGATTGATGTCGACGGTGCTTTGTGTGGGTCGCATACTCGGATCAGATGACTCTGAGAGGATTGCGCCATGAAGACAAACGTAGGCAACGCCGACCGCACCTTGCGCCTGGTGGCAGGCGTCGTGATTATCGCACTGGGCATCGTTTTCCAGAGCTGGTGGGGCGCTATCGGACTGATCCCGCTGTTCACCGGCACCACCCGCTGGTGCCCCGCATACCTTCCCTTCGGGATTTCTACCTGCAAGGCGCCAGATTCACAGGACTCATAACGTCCGAACCAGGGCAAGGTGCGGCGTCTTGATGCAAAGGGGCGGTGGTCGGCCGAATGTCTATTCTTAAAAACGAATACCACGCAAAAAGTTCACTGCCACCAGGCCACCGTCATCCCGGCCACCAGCGATAGCACCATGGGAATTCCGACCAGCCAGCCCATCTGCCGTTGGCCGATCACCCAGGTCATACCGGCTTTCACCATATTGTTGGTGGCAGCGGCAATCACGATGCCGATGACCGCCGTGTTCATGGCCAGCTGATCGGTAGACATGCGCGTCAATGACAAGGTGATGGCATCCACATCGGCAATCCCGGAGCTGGCGGCTAAAACGTAAATACCGGTATCACCCAGCCAGGTTGTCAGAAGCTCACCCAGTAGCAGGATTGCAGTCAGCAATGCACCGAATACCAGCGCCGAAGTCAGATCCAGCGGGTTCTGATTCAGCGGCGGGCTGGAGATCGTCTGATGATCGCCATAGTGCTTCCAGATCAGACCAGCAGGAATATAGAGCAGCGCAGTCATTACCAGCACCGGCCAGATCAGGCTGGGCATCAGGTCCCGGTTAATCACGAAGCAGTAGGCCAGAATGCGCGGGAACATGGTGCCGCAGGCAATCAAAATGCCCGCCGCCAGTTGTCCACTGAGCTCCGGATTACGGGCGGACTGGCGGGAAAAGTGCAGGGTGAGCGCCGTTGAAGAGCTGAGCCCGGCAAACAGGCTGGTGAACAGAATGCCCTTGCGGGTGCCTGCCAGCTTCATGGCGAAGTAGCCCACAAAGGAGATGGACGCGATCATCACCACCATCCACCAGATCTCGCGCGGGTTGAGTACTCCGCCGGGCCCGAAGGGCTGATTGGGCAGCAGTGGCAGCATCACCACCGAGATCAACAGCAGCTTCAGGCCCGCATCCAGTTCATGCTCTTTTAAACGGTTGACCCAGCCATGGATCTCTTCCTTGCTGTCCAGAACAGTGGCGGTGATGACGGCCGCAGCAGCGGCCATCACCGGGTCCACCGCCACCGCGATGGCGCCGAAACAGAAGGTAAGCAGCATGCCGATCATGCCGGTGATACTGAAGTTGCGGATGTGCGCCAGACGCTCGTTGTAACCGGCAATGGACATGGCCACCACGCTGATCAACAACACCGGAAAGGCCCACTCCGTCACCTCTCGTGTCAGAACCGCGGCCACCCCACCCAGAAGGCCGATCAGGGCAAAAGTGCGGATGCCGGCAATACGTTCGCCGGATTTCTGATCGCGCGCTTCCCAGCCCCGTTCCAGCCCGATAATCGCGCCGAGCAACAGGGCCACCGCCAGGCGCAGGGTGGTCTGGTTGTTTTCGAGAAACTGGAGTGCTACGTCGTCCATGAACGCCCTGAAATCGATAAAGGAACCCTACAGAGTCTAGCCTGTTCTCCCGGTAGCAAGTAACCGCTGGCAGGTTGCCAGGTTTGACCCACATCAACTTCTTGGACCGGCCATGGGCGTACGCTGGTAGACCTTGTCCCGCGAAGGAATCGCGCTGGGAAAATACTGCAGGGAGCGAGCGCCATGAAACAAGACCGCGAGCCCATGTCCGCCGTCGACACTGCCTGGCTACGGATGGAAAACGATAACAATCTGATGATGATACAGACGGTCCTGCTGCTGGAGGGGCCGCTGGATCTGGGCCGCTTGCGGTCCGTGCTTGAACAGCGATTGCTGTCATTTTCCCGTTTTCGCCAGCGAGTGGTGATGGAAAAGGAGCATGCCTACTGGCAGGACGATCCCGGTTTCAACCTCGACAACCATGTGCATCGCGTGGGTTTGCCCGGCAAGGCAGATATGCACGAGCTGCAGGCCTTCTGCGCAGACCTGATCAGTACTCCGCTCAACTTTCACCATCCTCTGTGGCAGATGCATATCATCGATCGGGTCGATGGTCAGCACAGCGCGGTGGTGTGCCGAATTCATCACTGTATCGCCGATGGGCTCGCTCTGGTCAGGGTGTTGTTGTCCGTGGCGGACACCACCAGGGAGGGAGATCGGCAAGCGCCTAATGGCGATCGACCGTATCACCACACTTCCTGGCTGGAACGGGGCCGCCACCTTGCCCATGACCTGATTGAAGAGGCCACGGAGCTGGTACGCCATCCGGATCAGCTGCTCGAACTGGCGCGTGCCGGCTGGTCAGCCGGTGCTGAACTGGCCCGTGTCACCCTGCAGCCCCGCGACCCACCCACCTGCCTGAAACGTTCGCTGAGTGGGCGTAAAGTGGTGGGTTGGGCCGAACCGCTGGATCTGGAAGCCGTCAAGGATGTGGCCCATGCGCTTGACGGTACGGTTAACGATGTTCTGCTGACCTGTGCCACCGGAGCGCTGCGTAGCTGGCTTCTGGAGCAGGGCGATGATGTGACACAGGATCTCAACGTGGCTGTGCCATTCAATCTGCGCCCGCTGGACAAACCCATTGATACGCTCGGCAACCAGTTTGGGTTGGTGTTGGTGCGGTTGCCCATTCATCTGGCCAGTGCCCGCAGTCGCTTGCTGGAAGTGCAGAAACACATGCGCGACCTGAAGGCGTCGCCTCAGCCCTGGGTGTTTTACGGCATGCTTGTCGGGCTTGGCCAGGGGCCAGATGCGCTGGAGCAGGCCGCGCTGGAGTTCCTCAGCAGCAAAGCGTCACTGGTCATGACCAACGTGCCCGGGCCACAGAAACCGCTTTATCTGGCTGGGGCTCGCATCCTGCAACCCATGGTCTGGGTTCCCCAGTCCGGCGGAGTGGGGATGGGGCTCAGCATCCTCAGCTATGCAGGCACGGTCCAGTTTGGTGTGGTTGCGGACCAAAACCTGATGACCGATCCTCAGGGCCTGGTGGCGCATTTTCATCGCAGTTTTGAAGAGCTGGCCTCCCTGGTGCACGCAGAACAAGGCTAGCCTGGCGCCTGGCTGGCCCTTCTTTATGCTCAATGTTTTATGTTCAGACACCCCGGTCATTGCGGTTGAAATGATCGGCAAAGATCCAAAGTGGTGCACTTAAAGACTGAAATGCTGCCTCAATATTGTGCAATCTCCTCGGGGCTAGCTCGCCTTCTTGCTCAGCTCGGCCAGCTTGTCATCCAGCATGTTGAGAATATGACGGCGGCTGATGACGCCCAGTACCTTGTTACTGGCATCCACCACCGGGTAGATCTTCGGCTTGGCGTTGAGCATCTGCTGGGCCAGTGAGAGCACATCACTGTCCAGGGAAACGGTCAGCACCTCGGTCTGCATCAGATCCTTTACCGTGGCCACGCGCTGATTGTGATAGACCACCTGCAATGCGGCCTGCAGGCATTCCCGTTCACTTATCCAGCCCACCAGCGTGCCGCTGTCGTCGGTCACCGGGCTGCCCAGCATGTCCTGCTTGATCAGGTTGCTGGAGGCTTCCACCACGGGCATGGCCGGGTGGATTTTGGCAAAGCGGGTGCTCATCAGTTCTTTGATAGAAGACGTTTCCATGGGTGGACCCCTCGCAGTGTTCTCAGGTTATTCAAATGGGTAATAACGGCTTAAATGCCGCTTGTTACCCCTGATACTGCGTAAACCGTGCCAAGTCTGAAGGGAAGACATTGCGGGTGGTTTTGTGGAGCCGGGCCTGCAGCATTTTCCGTAGGAGCCTGCCCGCAGGCGATCCGAGCCAAAGCGAGGTAATAAAGCGAGTTGCAAGTGACGAGTATCGAGTTGCGAAAATCAAAAGCGTAGAAACCTTTTGCACCCAGAGGGGGTGAGTTTTGATCTTCGAAACCCGAAACCCGAAACCCGAAACCCGAAACCCGAAACCCGAAACCCGAAACCCGAAACTCGAAACCCGAAACTCGAAACTCGAAACTCGAAACTCGAAACTCGCCAGCAACAGCTTGTATTTGCCGCCCTTCCCGTAGGCGCGGTCGTCCGACCGCGATAACGGTCATCGAAATGCCAACCCTTTCGCGGTGGAACCACCGCTCCTAGAGGGAGGGTTTGTCCGGGGGTGATTCACGATGGCTGGAATCTGAGTCACGGGCGTCCTCGCTTTCTACCTCCACTTCTTCCTCCGGCATCATTTCCAGAGCTACGGGTGAGGTGCGCACCATGGGCACAAACTGGGTGGAATGATCGGAGAGGTCTTCGCGCACCACATGCAGCCGCATCAGGGTATAGAGCGCCAGTGCCAGCTGCATGATCATAAAATAGAAAGGCAGGGAGCCAGCGCCGAACCATTCCATCAACTGGCCAGCCAGCGCTGGCCCCATGGCCGCCCCCACACCATGCAAGAACAGCGCACTGCTCCCGCCGGAGAGAATCTGGTTCGCATCCAGCCGGTCGATCATGTGCGCCAGCGCGACGGGATAGGCGCAAAAAGCCAGGCCGCCATAGATCGCGATGCTCAGGTACAGAAGCGGCGTGTTGCCATCCGATAGCCACACCAGCAATGCAGCGGCCGTCGCGGCCAGACAGATCACCATCAGTACACTGCGCCGGTCATGAGTGTCGGAATAGCGGCCCAGTGGATACTGGAACAGGGCGCCACCCAGGATGGCCATACTCATGAATGTCGCCACGCTGGCGCTATCCAGCCCCACGCGGTTGGCATACACCGGCCCGAGCCCCCAGAAGGCGCCCATAGCGAGCCCTGACAGCAGGGCGCCTGCCACTGATACCGGTGCAGCCCGGTACAGTGCCTTGAAGCGAAGCCGCGTCACCGTTTCCACAGGCGGCTGTGCAAAGCGGGTCCAGGTCACGGGCACCAGGCTCACGCTGATCAGCATGGCGGCCACGGCAAACAACATGAACGACATGGCCGACTCCAGCCGCAACAATTGCTGCGCCGCCGCCAGCGCCCCCAGGTTTACCGCCATGTACACCGCAAACACCCTGCCGCGTTGTTCAGCCGGCGTCTGTCCGTTTAGCCAGCTTTCCACCACGGTATAGAGAATTACCAGCACAAAGCCGTTCAATATCCGCAGTACCATCCACACCCAGGGTTCTACAAACATCACATGTAGCAGGGCAGAGCAGGCCGCCAGAGCTGCGCACATGGCAAAGGCACGGATATGGCCGACGCGTCGAATCAAAGGCAGGGCGGCAAACGTGCCGGAGAAGTAGCCGAGAAAGTACCCGGACATGATCAGGCCCAGCGCACTATCGCTGTAGCCTTCCAGGCTTCCGCGCACAGCCAGCAGTGTATTGAGCAGCCCACTGCCCAATAGCAGCAACGCCACCCCCAGTAACACCGCACCAATGGGCACAATCAGCGGAAACATTTGTCCTCCTTGAAAGCTCGACCCTGGGCCAGTGATATCAGACAAGCGGGAACCATGCCAACCGCGTTAACCTTCTGGAATGACTGAAAAAAATACACGCGCATGTCGTGCCGGTCACAGCCAGTTTAGTCAGCTGTCCAGCTTGGCATGATTGTCATCTGAATCTTCATGCCTAATCCCTCGTAGGTAAGGCTTGCCGAAATCAATGCCCTTTGCCCTCACTTAGAGCTAGCCGCTATATAGCCCGGCGTTGGCATCAAGAACTGAAAAAAAGCAGCTGCGAGGTTTCATCTCCATTGGGCATCAACATTGATTGTGAGGGCCATAGGTCTAGTCGCCAACCACTGCTTCCCGCTGCAAACAAGAGTGGGAAATGGGGCCAAAAAAACGGCTAAATTGCGGAGATGCACATGGAGAGAGTGTTGCGGGAGATCATGCATAATTCTTACTGGGATTATAGTGCCAAAGGTTTACCTTCTATGCAGTTTTCTCTATAACTGGAGCCCATTCTTTTACGCGGTGGCGCCACCTTGAGTGTCATCACTGTCGTTCTTTTTGCGCTTCAGGGAGGAAGCTGTGACAAGACAGCAGGTCGATGGCCACGCTTTTCATGATGGTTTCGCCAAGGGCAGGGCGTCTGGCCAGATTCTTATCGATGCCAGTACCGTGCGCTTTACCAATGATTCCGCTTCAGTGGCGCTCCCTCTGAGTGGAGTGAAGGCCCGCCTGGGAGGCGCCAGTGACCGGCTGGTGTTCTTCGAGCATCCGGATTATCCCGACTGGCAGCTCTACACTGCCGATCGCTCAGTCCTCAAAAATCCCCACTTCCAACAACACAAATCATTGTCGCGTCAGGTCGCGGGAGCCCGACGTCTGCGCATCTTCAATTGGAGTGTGCTGGGCTCAGTGGTGGGTCTGATTATCGCGGTGCCCTTGTTGCTGGTGCTGTATATGGACACGGTGACGGGCTGGATCGCGCCAACGCTGCCTGCCGAATGGGAAGAGTCGCTCGGGGAAAGCGCCCTGGCCCAGTACAAGATCGGCCAGTCGATGATTGAGTCGGAGGCCATCAACGAGTCGTTGGACGCACTGGTTGCGCCCCTGCTGAAGCATGCAGATAACGACCGCTATGAATTCCATGTCTACATTGCCAATGATGCCGAGCTTAATGCCTTTGCATTACCGGGCGGCTACATCGTTTTGAACTCCGGGTTGCTGCAGCGTGCCGAGAGTGCCGATGAAGTATTGGGTGTGCTTGCCCATGAAATTGCTCACGTGACCGAACAGCATGGCGTCAGGCAGGTGATGGCCCGTGCGGGCCTGGTTCTGACCGTGCAAGCCCTGGTGGGGGATGTGAACGGCATTATGGCCATGATCGCGGCGGCCACCCCGGCGCTGTTGTCGCAGAGTTATTCCCGTGGTTTTGAAACCGCAGCGGATGAGCATGGCTTTGCGTTACTGGAAGAGGCAGACATCAACCCGAACGGGCTGGTGTCATTCTTTGAAAAAATCATTGAAGAAGAACAGGCACGTCTTGAGGAGATTGAGGATGAGGACAGCAAGGCGGTAATGGAAAATATCATGCCGTTGCTGAGCAGCCACCCGGCCACGCAAGAGCGCATTGAAAACATGCAGGACATGATTGCGGGTTCAGATGGTCGGTACCTCACTCTGGAAAAAGAATTCCTGGCCCTGCAACAGCAGGTAAGGGAAGCCGTGGCGGCCATGCCACGGGATGATAACGACGATATGGAAAAGGATGACCTGAATGAAGACACGGAACGTAACTCGGGGGAGAGTTGAATGAAAAGTGAAATCAAAGGGGGCGCGGCGTTCTCCTACATCGATATGGATCTGGAACCCGGTGAAAGCGTGATCACCGAATCCGATGCCATGTCCAGCATGGATGCCCGCCTTGATCTGAAAGCGATTTTTAACGGCGGCCTGCTGCGGGGCCTGCTGCGCAAGTTTCTCGGTGGGGAGACCTTGTTTGTCAGCCGCTTTACCAATAATGCTGACAGCCCGGCCAGGCTCACCATCGTGCAGCCCACTCCAGGGGAGGTGCGCTGCCATGAATTGAATGGCGACAGCCTGTTCCTTCAGCCGGGGGCGTTTCTTGCCTGTGAGGAAACCGTTTCACTGGGGCTGCGCTGGGCGGGCTTCATTTCCTGGATTGCCCGTGAAGGCCTGTTTCGTCTCGAAGTAAAAGGCAACGGCAAAGTCTGGTACGGCGCCTACGGTGCGTTGCTGGAACGGGAAGTGGATGGCGAGTTCATCGTCGATACCAGCCACCTGGTGGCGTATGACCCGACCATCAAGCTCAAACTGCAATTGGCGGCGGGTCTGTTCTCCAGCTTCTTCAGTGGCGAAGGGCTGGTCACGCGGGTACAGGGCAAGGGGCGTGTGGTGATTCAGACGCGTTCTATCAGTGGCATTACCAGCTGGGTGAACCCCAAGCTGCGTTAACCGGAGGCAATCATGGAGATTGAATTGTTGCATCGCCCCGGCAATGCCGCGGCACGTATTACCCTGAAAGAAGGCGAAAGTTGCACCGCAGAGGCCGGTGCCATGATTGCCATGAGCGGCAACATGGGCATCGAAACCACCACCCACAAGCGTGGCAAGGGCGGTTTACTGAAAGCTGTGAAACGCATGGTGGCAGGTGAGTCACTGTTCCTGAATCACTTCTCTGTACCTGCAGGCCAGGGTGAAGTCATCATGGGCACCACTTTGTCAGGTGACATGATGGAATACGAACTGGATAACGAGAGCCTGATTGTGCAGGGCGGTTCGTTTCTGTGCTGCGATTCCGGGGTCGAGATCGATCTGGGATGGCAAGGTTTCAAGTCTGTCCTGTCCGGTGAAAGCGTCTTCTGGCTGAACCTGAAAGGTAGCGGCAAGCTGGTCGTCAGCTCGTTTGGTGCGATTTATCCGGTGGAAGTGGACGGTGAATACATTGTCGATACCGGTCATATCGTGGCCTTCAATGAAACACTGGATTTCAGCATCACCAAAGCGGGTAGCAGCTGGCTGCAGTCTTTCCTGGGTGGGGAAGGCATGGTGTGTAAATTCAAGGGCAAGGGAACGGTGTGGTGCCAGTCCCATAACCCGGGCAGTTTCGGCTGGGCCATGTCGCCAGGCCTCAAGCAGCGTCGCGCATAGGAGACATGACATGAATGAGACAGTGAATATTCGCATTCACCATGATTTCGATGAAACCGCGCTGCAACAGGCCATCTCCGGGTTTGCGGCGTTGTTCAAGACGGAAGAAGAAAAGGCATCAAAAGTGCTGCGAAGCGCCCCGGTTGTTATTCGCAAGAATGTATCTCCGGACGTGGCAGAAAAGTTTCGAGCCGCGCTGCAGAATTTGGGTATCGGCGTCACCTTTGAGCAGTCTGCAAGCCAGCCTGTCGCGGAGCCGGCACCTGCGCCTGCGCCGGTCAATGAGGCGCCTGTGGCTGCGAATCCTCCTGGGGAAGCAGCGGTGGCGGATACTGCGGTGATTGAAAGCGACAAGGATCACCCCGGCTACGCCTTCCGGATTGAAGGGCGCCCGGACTTCAGTTTTCTTACCGTCACGGTGCCCGCCAACCAGATGATCAAGGTCGAGGCCTCCGCCATGGCGACCATGGATGCCCATCTGGAAATGAAGACGCGCATGCGCGGCGGCCTGGGTCGGTTGATGACCGGTGAATCCATTTTTATCAATGAGTTCACCTCTCCTGGAGGGCCGGGAGAAATTGGCATTGCACCCGCAGCTCCCGGTGATATGGGCCACGTTTACCTGAACGAGGACACCATCTACCTGCAGAACTCAGCCTTTGTGGCTTCAGGACCGGAGGTTGCCGTAGAGAGCAAGTGGCAGGGTCTTACCAAGGGCTTCTTCTCCGGTGAAAGCCTGTTCCTTATTCGTGCCCAGGGTACGGGCGACCTTTGGTTCAACACCTACGGTGCCATGATCGAGATCGACGTGAAGGGCGACTATGTGGTGGATACCGGCAACATCGTCGCCTTCACTGAAGGTCTGGAATACAAGGTGTCCAAGGTGGGTGGCTATAAATCCCTGTTCTTCTCCGGCGAGGGCTTCGTATGTCGCTTTAGTGGTGAAGGCAAAGTCTGGATCCAGACCCGGGGTGTCGATGCGTTCCTGAGCTGGCTGCACCCCTATCGGCCAGTGCCCAAGCGGGGCTGATCCGTCAGCACGAAGTTCGTGGATCATGATGAGTAAAGCGAACCTCTTCGGGGGTTCGCTTTTTTTATTGCTGTAAATCGAGTATAGGTTTTAAGAGTCTGGAGGACGGCTAATTAGCAACAGAGTTGAACGTTGTTCAAATTTTTTTCAAGCTTCTTTATTTTAGGAAAAAATATTAGAAAAAAGTTTATGAAAAATAAGAGGATAAGGGCGCGCTCGTAATTGGGGCAATCGGCGCGTACGAGGATGGTGCGATTATTTTGTAACCGGTGTGTTTTTATTTAAATATACAATGTCATTTTTTAGGCATGAATTTTTACTTGCTATAGCTCTGCAGAACGACTCCATCTAGTTTATCTCAACCGTTATCGGTACGGATGTTTTTGGTTTTCCGTGCAAAGACACGAGGTAAAAGTATGGGGGGAGATTTCGCCTCGAAGAGGTTGGTGGTTTTAATGGCTGGGGTGTTTTTCGTGGGCACTGCCGAATCGCAATCTTACTCTTCTTCACCTGAAAAGAGCTTCTACGTGGGGTACAGAGCCGGCATATCTTTTCTCAATATCGAACTGGATGATGCTGAATATCAGTCCAAGAAAAACTCTGAATTCTCTCAAGGTCTTTTAGCAGGGTATCAGTTTTCTTCGCCTTGGGCTGCAGAGTTCTTTTGGCACGATCTGGGTGATGCCGAGGTAGTGGGTTTGCCTGATCGTGGTACACGCGGAATGGTAGAGCTGGAAACCTATGGCCTTGGTACGACTTACTCCATTGGTTATCGACCAAACCTGGATTTTGGTTTGAGTGCTGGACTAGCAGAAACCAGTTACAGCTATCGATACTATGTAGATATGGACGACGAAAACGAGCAAGACGTCTATCTCGGTGCATCGATGCACTGGCTTCCTTACAAAACATTGCATGTTCGAGCGAACTACACCTTCATTAATAACGATATTCAATTTATGACACTGGGAATTGTTAAGTATTTTCAGTTTGGTAATGAGCCGACACATCCCAACGACGAGTCAGATCCCGTTGTCCCTCTATCCGATAATCACCAGTGCGAAGATTTTGAAATCTATTTTGATGGCATTCAGTTTGCTAAGGCTTCTGTCGCGTTGAATGAAGAGTCAAGGGAGAGGCTGGAGGACCTGGCCAGTCAGCTCAAAGAGTTACCTGATGATATTCACGTCGAGATACGAGCGCAGGCCGACCGGGATGGATCGGAAACCTACAACTATTCACTTTCGATAGTAAGAGCTCGTGCCGTTCGTGATTATCTCGCCAAACAAGGATTTTCGTTAAGCAGAATCACTGCAGACGGATATGGAGAATGGGGGCTGACATCCTACTACGACCCGGTAGACACCGAAAGTGAGCTCAGGAGAGCAGATATCGTTCTGGTTGGCCTGGAGCGCTATTTGAACAACCCGCAGGCGTGCGGCGATCTTGTTAGGCGCTACTCAAAAAGCCATCCGGGCTAAACACATTAATGACAAAAGCGAACCTGGTCTCAAGCGTCAGCGTTGCTGCTTGAAATCTGGCACCTGAGTGTGAAATGAGGCAATTATCATGTTTTCGGCGATTCGATTGTCAGTAGTTTTTTTATTAGTGATGGCGTTCCTTGCAGGTTGCGGGGGTGATGATGTCAATGTCGCCCCACCTCCTGAAGAACCTAAGGTCTCTCCTGTTGTAACCGGTGCGATCTCAACTAGCAACGTCAGTGTCAAGATCAGTTTCAGCAAAGCAATGTCGAACAGTGCAATTGATATAAACAATTATTCAATTGTTCAAGAAACAGTTAATGGTGAAGTGGGCTATTTGAAGATTACTGGCGCTACGTTCGTTGGTTCTGATAGGTCGTCGGTAATAGTAAGCACCCTGTCTCAAAATGAAGTGACTTATCGAGTAGTTGTCGTGGATGTAACAGATCGCCAAGGATTGGCTCTACAGGTAGAGCCAATCAATGGGCAAGGATTTGTTTCCGCCAATACAGCTGTTTTCGCTGGTTCGCCCCCAGGAATTGGTGAGGTGACTGATTCTGATGGTGATGGGCTGGCAGATAATGATGAGCAACTTGGTTGGTTGGTGAGGGTAAAAAATACAAGTGGTGAGTTTGATATCCGAGAGGTGAGTAGTGATCCATTCAACCCGGACACTGATGGAGATGGCCTGAGTGATCTTGTAGAACGAAATCTACTGACTGATCCAAGAAGATTTGATTCGGATTCAGATGGGTTGTCGGATGCGCATGAGTTTAACGGTGTCTTTAGTAGCCCCACTAGCCAGGATAGCGACCAGGATGGCTTGTCTGATGGAGCAGAAGTGACATTCTTTAAAACTTCTCCACTGCTGTCAGATACCGATGGAGATCAAATTGGGGACGAGGATGAAGTGATTCTCGCAAACCGAAATCCGAGATTGTCCGACCTTCCGCAGCCTAGATTCAGGGTAGAGAGTATTGGGTTAGAGCTTGACGTCAGATTTTCGGAAACGGACTCACAAGGCAGCGTCACATCAACACAAGAAACGTTCTCCAGTACTCTTTCACAAAGTAATTCAAGAACTAACACACGTACTTCCGAGATAGGTGACAAAGTTTCTGCAGGCATATCTGCTAAAACCGGGTTTGACGCTACAGTTGGCATTGGTGTGGGAATTGGGACCAAATTTTCCACCGAATTCCAGCTGACTGCTGGCTATGAGCATAGTTGGTCGTCTTCCTGGTCAGATGAAACTGCGAAATCTACTCAACAAGAATATAACAAGTCACTAACCTCCTCACGTGAAGTGACTGAAAATACCTCACTGACAAGGTCTGTCGAAGCAGCAAGGATTAGTACCCTTGTTTATCTTTCATCTGTTTCTGATGTGGCCTTCACTTTGAGAGATATTGAAGTGTCTGCGTTGGTAGATGATCCAAATGATCCCGGCACTTATGTGCCTGTGGCAACGCTGGTTCCAGCTTCATCTAATAGCGAATATAACCTCGGACCCTTAAGAGGAGAAATTGGTCCTATCATTTTCACCGCAAAGGATATATTTCCAGGCCAAGTTGAGAGGTTGATGCGAGATCCGAGCGGGGTTGTTTTCAAAATATCAAATTATAATGTCGAAGATGAGAATGGACGGAACTTTGCGTATAGCTCTCAAGATGTCACCGATAGAACGACTACCATAACGTTCGACTATGGAGGGGTGGACCCTGTCGAATCCTACAGAATTGCAAGCAGTTTTGGTCAGCCGATTAGTGTGGTTGCCCCGAAAATTGCATTGAACAAGGGGATAAGCGAGGAAGAGGTTCGTTACGCATATGGCATCAAGGATGGCGACAATGTAAGTCCTATATCCTTTGACCTTGATGGAAAGAACATAGGAGTTCAATTTCATACCATCATGCAAGATGTCATCGGTCTGACGCGCTACGAGGCGGCTAATGATGCGCCTGAATCGGAGTGGTTCAATAGCTACGCCACTGAGATTATTCCTGGTAGTGGTGGCGTGGAAAGAATAACGCGCATTCGAAATTTCAAGAATGATCCAAGCCTTTATAAAAGCTGGATGGTTCTAACAAAGAGCGGTCTTATCCTTAATGGAGGTCTTTCGTTTGGTGATGGCCAAAGCGTTAAGGTCAACGACCAGGAGTTGTCTCCAAGCACAGGTGTGCTTTTTGGCCTTGTGAAAGATGAGGATCTTGATGAAATACCTGCTCGACTTGAATCCCTACATGCATGTGATGATGCTTCAAAAGATAGTGATGGAGACTCACTGCCAGACTATTTTGAAGTGTTTGGCACGAAAGAGGTTAATGGGATCAGTGAGCCTTCCTATGTCTTTATTGATGAAGATGAAGATGAGAGTGAGACGGTCTTTAATCGATGGATTATCAACCTAGAGGAAGGGCCATCATACGAAGCATTTTCAAGCTGTAACACCTCAGACACAGATAATGATGGCATAGAGGATCACCTTGAGTACGGAACAGCCAATCAATATGTTACTGATCCATCAAGTCAGGATACCGACAATGACGGTATCGGCGATTTTGAAGAAATTTCAGGTTTTGTAAGTTTCTTGCGCGATACTGAAGGTCTTCTGGATGATAATCCAGATGATATATCTACATGCCGTGATGCGCAGGATAGTGAAATTATTGCTGCCGGTTTTTCGCTAAGTGATTTCCCAGAAAAAAGAGCCGTATTCTGCTTCACTAATCCACTTGACAGAGATACGGATGGCGACGGTGTGCCTGATGGTACCGAGTTACCAATTTACGCAAACCCCAATGTGAAAGATATTGACGACATAGGTGACTTTGACGGGGACGGGCTTTTGGGTTTTGAAGAAAACAATGGCTGGATTGTGACCGCCAGAGTAGCTGCAGATAACTTTGAGTCTGTCTGTGACCCTTCTCTTCCTGATTCACAAGGATGCCAAAAGTTTGGTCAATTACCGACTTCTGAGCCCACGGTCGTAGATACAGATGGCGACGGCCTTAACGACTTCGAGGAGTTCTCTATTCTGACTCATCCCAGGCTGGCCGATACTGACAAAGATGGGCGGCCTGACCAACAAGAGACTGAAGTGGATCCTGTTACTAATCCTCTCGACTGGGATAGCGATAATGATGTTTTCTCTGATAATGAAGAGATTCTTGGCTGGCTTGTTACTGTTGTAGGTAGCGAACCATACAGAGTTTCATCTGATCCCAATTTCGATGACGTCGACAATGATCAATTGTCAGATGGCTTTGAAAAAGGTTTGGGGACTGATCCGAATAAATTCAACACAGACGAGGATCAGTATGTCTTCTCAGATAAAGAAGAGCAGATCCTCGGGTTGAACCCCTTGGAAACCAATGATGTTTGTGTCGGTGTCACATTTACACTTGAAACCACTTTGTCAGGTGCAAATAATGATGTGAATGACGTGACTGTCGATCTGAATATAAAACCCACTGATGCGGCGATTAGCTCAGAATTCCTTTACTCTCAGAATAAGAGCGCGGGTCGATCAGGTGTTCAGAAGTATGGACCTGTGTTTACCATTCTCAAACCAGGACAGGAGTTTGTTGTTCAAGCCCAGACTGCTGTTGCACATCTGGAAACCGGACCAACAAGTCCGGCGAAATCTGGTAATAAAACATCTTCACCCTATTCGTTTAGTTTATTTAGCTCGCCTGATGGGCTCAACGAGTCGGACTCTACAACGTTTACTAATTTTGTGAGTGAAATTGATGGAATATCAATGACAGTAGTCTGGGATGTCGATGTCCTGACTGCAGCTAATGCAGATGACGGTAGTATTACTCCAAACAACCGTCGACAATGTCAGCCTGGCAAGACCGTAGTCGTTAACGACGATGGCGCAGTTACGGACGAAGACAGGCCTGTGGCTAACTAGGCTCTATTCAGTAATAGAAATTGTTCGACAAAAATGGGTTTATGTATTGGATGAATAAACACTTCCCAAACCCCCCTTGAGGTTTGCATTGCAATCCTTTCAGGAGTGGCGATATTGGTATGATGTCGTCACTCCATATTTGGGGCGCCAAGGTATTGTTGGCAAATTCTGTCAAAGCCTGCTTGTAGCTATCGCTGCTCGAAGGTCTCTATAGTAATTTTTTCTTTAAAGGGTATAAGGTATACATAATCCATACATGTATTTTGCCTGTATCTATTTTTTAATGTGAAAATACAATCCACCTGCCCCCATATTCAAGAGTCGAGGAGGGTGTCGATGCCGTCAGCCAGCCACCACCTGCGCCACCAGCTCCCCTGAAAAGACCAGCCCCTGAGTGCCATCATGGTGAACGGAGAACACAGCCTGGCCATTGGAGTAGATGATGGTGCCATCATCGAATACGTCGAAATCACACACATGATTGGCCAATACCTGCACATCGCCATAGCGGGTCTTGGCGACCAGTTCCCAATTGGCAGGCACCAGTGAGGGGATGCCATGTACCTTGCCGCCTTCGCGTAATGCTTTCTCTGCATCCACCCGCTTTCCCTGCAGCAGTATCTCTTTCACATCGGCTTGCTGCGCCGGATTGTCTGCGCTGGTCAGCGGTTTGCGGCTGTACATCAGCGAGAAGAAATTCAGGTAATGGAACAGGGCCCGCAACAGGCGGAAGGGCAGTAGCACGGTATCCAGTGCCGAATCGGAATAGCCATAGCTGGGTTGTTCGAACGGCCGGCGGATGAACAGCAGGTCGCCATTGGGGGCGACACGAGGCTTCAGATAATCTGTGTCCCGGTCTTCCAGAATAGGCGTCACGCTCCGTGATGCCATATCCAGCATCTGAATGCTGGCATTACCATGGGCCACAATGTAGCCGTCCTGGTTACGTGCCAACCCGATAGACTGGAACAGTAACGCATTGGGATCATCCGGTACCCATGCGGGGTTGGAATCCAGGGTGTCTCCGCCGGTGACTTCCCGGTAGTTGTCGCCATCGCTGTCCAGCAGGGCGATGTTGGTCGTGGCGTTAGGCTGAGTGGATGACACAGCAATCTTTTCGCCATCCGGAGAGAGGGTGATATCAGCCAGATCAAGCCGCTGCTTGAGGATCAGCCGCAGCTCCTTGCCGGACGCCTGCTCCAGCCTGAACAGTCCGCCCACCGTATCATCCTTCAGGAAGTAGAGCAGATCTCCATTGTGATCGAAGGCCAGCGAACTGCTGAGGAACGGCTTCTCCTTGGCGGGATCAAAGTTCCGCATGCCACCACCGGCGCGGACACCAAACGTGGTTCCTTCCTTCCAGCCATGCCGCGATGCCGCCTTCTCCTGTCGCCGAATAGCGTCCTCAACAAAAGGGCTGTGCAACTGCTGCACGGTACCGTTGGCGTCCCGGCGGAACATCAGGCCGTTGGAAAGGTAGGCAAAGGAACGGTTCAGCGGTCGCTGAACAAAACGTGCCGTCGAAGACGGGCGTGTGGAAGAGGGAGATTGCATCAGGAAGAGAGTGACCACCGCCGCGACGAGGATGATCCCAATTAACAAATGCATGGTGCGTCCTTTCTGTTGTCATTGTTCGAATAGCAGGGGAAGGCGTTAACTATGCCTTAAAATGAATAGGCTGACGACGGCCCTGAATCGTGGCCCATTCAGCGATATCACAAGGGTGTCTTTTATCGATGAGGGATGGTCTTTGATGGCCGTGACAGAGGTACATCCGCTTCCGGGGTTTGAGTAGTGTGGTACGGTGGCGGCCCCTGTGCACCCACACAGGGCTGATCAGACAACAGGATAATCAGCCGTTTCGCGCTTCGGTCCCGAAGCGCGTGTGGCGCAAAAAAGAGGGCACGCGTGGTGCCCTCAGCACTCTCCCTTGTGAAAAGGTATGTTTACAGGCCCCGGTTCTTCAGCCGGTTTGCGTGCTGGCGGAATACGGTGGCCGGATTGGTTTCGAAGGGACTGGTGAGGCCGGCAATCTGGTTGACCTCATCAAGGTGGTTCATCCAGTAATCATCGCGGATCACCAGGCCAAGATGGCTGGAACAGCTGGAAACCAGGCCATCATTCTTTTCGCCGAGATAGAGCAGGGCCAGCAGGCCCATGCCCGCATCGCTGATGTCCAGGGCATTGGTCAGCGGTTTGGCGCCCGACCAGGAGTAATAGCGCACGCCATTGCTGGCCTGCTCCGGGGCTTCTCCGCAGGCGTCCTGGGGCAGCCCTTCCGGATGATGGCTGTTGAACTCCGCGCTGCCTTCGGTCGACAGGGAGTACATGGCCGCCAGTGAATCCTGCTCGTAACCGCCGCTGGAAATCAGATCCAGAAAGCTGACGGCTGCATTCACAATTTCACCGATCACTTCGCCAGTAAGCGGCAGGGCCTGCTGCATGCCGAGCAGCACATCCGCCATGCGCGCGCCGGTGTGCGGTCCGGCCACGGCGGTGGCAGAGGCCACGTACTGGGGATACACCGACGCCACATAGCGCACGGTGGGGCCGCCGTGACTGTGGCCAATCAGGTTCACTTTCTCGGCGCCGGTGGCGGCCAGAATCTCCTCCACCTGACGGGCCAGCTGCTCGCCACGCACCTCGGTGCTGTTGGCGGCGGCCACCTGGGTGACATAGACATCGGCCCCACTGCGTCGCAGCTCTTCGGGTATGCGATACCAGTAGTTGTAGCCGGCGATATCATCGAAGCCGAACAGCCCATGGCTGAGCACAATGGGGTAACGGGTTTGCGTGTAGGTATCCTTGTACAGCCAATCGAACCAGCCGGCCTGGGCCGGCAGACTAACGGAAAGGCTGAACAGGAACAGGGTAAGACTGAGAGCCCGAATGGGTCCCCGTGTTGGCGTTGTCATAGCGTTGTACCTGGCTCGTTATTGTTATCGACGGTACTGCCGTTTCTACGTCGAGCCTCCCTGGTCAGGGGGTGGAGACACCTTACGGTACTTGCCATTAAAAATTAACATTAGTGTTAATATTAATTAGTTATAACGACTCTGGTGATACGTGTTAACTGGTAGCCTCAGAAAAAAGTACTGGCATCTACGCCGGGCAAGGCGGTTGGAGCCTGTCGTTCTGCGAGAAAAACACGGTAAACTAACACTGCTGTTAATCTTGGTGGGTAGTAATGAGTGAAGTAACGGCACCACGCCGGGGGCGCCCTCCGGGCAAGACCGGAAAAGGGGAAGAAACGCGTGCGCGTATTTTATTAGCCGCGCGCACGGTGTATGGCGAGCAGGGGACCAACGGCACAACCGTACAGCGGATTCTGAAGGCAGCCGGGGTATCACGGCCCACCTTCTACAAATACTTTGCCTCGGTGCCGGAAGTGATTGATGAAATCGTGCAGGCCTGCAATGCCGAAGTAGAAGGCCTTTTCCTGAAGGTGTTCGCCCAGCCGCAAAAGACGTTTTACGATTATTTGCTCATCGCGCTGAGCGGCTACCTCAACTGGGGGCGGTCGCAGGGCCCGTTGATGACCACCCGCTTTCGTGAGCTCCACGATCTGTCGTCACCGGTATCCCGGCATCGGGATGTACACAATGAGCGCATCGTCACCATCCTTCACGAGGCCATGGTGAAGCATGGCCGCACTCCGGCTGATGTGCTGGCACTGACCACCCTGGTGCAGGGGATTGAGCATCTGGGTTACCAGTTCTGTACCGAGGCAGAGCACACAGACATGCCGCGCTATATCGCGATCATGGCGCGTTTGTGCGTGAGCATGATCGGCAATCGCGATGACTGGCAGGCCATGCTGGCATCGCCGTTCTTCAGCCGCCTGATGGCGTTGGAGGAATAACGAACACAGCATCTTGATGCCAGGACATGACATAAAAAGGAGAACATCATGTCGCGGAAACTACAGGTTTTAAGCCTGCTCGTTGTGGTGGGTTTGGCGGGGCTGGGTTGGTGGCTTTTCCAACCCGATACCAGAGCCGCTGTAGCGTTGCCGGATGGAACGCAACCAGATGCACCTGCGATACGCCCCCACACCGATATACCCGTCACGCATTTTGAGGCGGCGCTGGCCCATGCGCAGACCTTGGGCGAGGCCCCCGAATCGTTAACCGGCACCCAGGTGGATGGTCAGCTACAGGTCACGGAGCAGGGCGAGTTGGTGATCACGCCGGACCTGCGTTGGGTATTCGATTACTTTCTCTCTACCCAGGGTGAAGAGACACTGGCCGACTGCCAGGCGCGCCTTGCCCGTTATCTCAATGAGAACCTGCCCCCTGACGCCGCCGCCGAAGCCTGGCGACTCTTTCAGCAGTATCTGGCACTGGGCGACGCCATGATGGCGCTGCCACCCCATGATGGTTCCCCGGCAGGCATTCGCGAGGCCGTGCGCCAGCGTAATGCCATGCAGCAGGCCTACCTGGGCCCGGAAGCGGCGGAGGCTTTCTATGGCCTGGACATGGCCTACGACCGCTACATGGCTGATCGTCAGTCGATTCTGGATGACTCATCACTGAATGAGGCGGAGCAACAGCAGCGCCTGATGGCACTCCAGCAGACCTTGCCAAGCCAGATGCAAAGCATGCTGGAGGAAACCCGGGCGCCCGTATTGCTGGCAGAAAAAACCGAAGCCCTGCGGGAGCAGGGCGCCAGCGAAGCGGAGATCCGGGCATTGCGAGAGCAACACTTCGGCGCCGCCGCCGCCGACCGGCTGGAAGCCCTGGACGAGGCGCGGGCGCAATGGGATGCCCGCTATGCGGAATATCAGCAGCAACGGCAATCCATCCTGAACAGTGGGCTGGCGGCAGAGGATCAACAGGCCGCAGTGTTACGCCTGCAACAAGCCTATTTCAGCGAGCAGGAACTCCACAGAGTGCAGGCGCTGGATCGCATCGCGCAGGATGGATCGAGCTGAAGCTGCCCGTCTGGGTTCGCTGGTAAGCCGGGCACTGCACCTGCGCAGTCCTGCTGTGGCGGGGCGGTTGTTGAGGCGAGGGAAGAAGAGGATGGGTATGCGACTGAGTGAGGGCGTGGTGGGAAATGGGAGACCTCGTATCTTGAATCAGCCTCTTCAAATCAGGATGCTAGTTCTGATGAAGCGGCCAGGTCGGCTGAGGCTGATGAGACATAAGGCGTAATAGCCTGTGGGTCAGATAAGTCCGCCGACCTGTAGTTTCGTTCATACAATTCGAAGGGTAACTTAGGCCTGGTTATTAACCAAGAGCCTGAATACGAGGAAGGATAAGATGAACGAGCAGGCCGTGGGCATTGATGTATCGAAGAAGAAGCTGGATATCTGTGTTGCCATCGGCAACAAGTTCAAGAGTAAAGTTTTTGCAAACTCCCCTGGCGGTCATGAGGCATTAAATACGTGGCTGCAGCAGCGAGACATCCCCGTTGATACGCCCGTTGTTCTGGAGGCGACTGGCCCTTACAGCGAAGCAGTAGCTATCTTCCTGGCTGATTTAGGTTGGTCAATCAGTGTGGTGAATCCCTCCCGAATTTCAGGCTATGCCCAAAGTGAGTTAAGCCGGAACAAAACAGACAAAGCGGATGCCCGGCTGATTGCTTGCTTTGCTCAACGAGCAAGACTTGAAAGCTGGTCTCCTCCAAGCCTTGCTGTGCGGGAATTAAGGGCCTTGGTAGACCGCCTTCAAGCATTGATTGATATGCGCCAGCAAGAGCTAAATCGCCTTGAAGCCCTGAGCCAAACATCAACTTCATCCGTAGAAAAGATGATGAAGGAGCATGTCGACTGGCTCAATGATCAAATCAAGAAGATTCAGTCTGACATTGATGACCATATTGATGGCAGCCCGGAGCTAAAGAACGATGCCGATCTGATGCAAAGCATCCCTGGTATAGGGCGTCGCGCCAGTTCCCAAATGTTGGCCTACATCGGTGACGTCAGACGCTTTAAAAACGCCAAAGCACTAGCCGCATTCATTGGTGTTACACCCAGGCAGAGGCAGTCGGGAAGCTCGATAAACAAGCGAAGCGCCATGTCCAGGACCGGTCATGTGGCGGCGAGGAAGTCCCTTTATATGCCAGGGCTGGTTGCCAAACATCACAGCCCTGTCGTTGTGGCGATGGCTGTACGGCTGCAAACCAGAGGGTTATCCCCCAAGGCAATTTTCGGTGCCAGCATGCGGAAATTGGTGCACCTGATATATGGCGTCATTAAATCCGGGATACCATTTAATGCGGAAATTGCAATGAATAGGCTTGACCTTCAAGAGGGTATCTGACCCCGATGTTTCGGTGTTCCCAATGTTTGCTAAGTGAGGAAATCATGAAAGTACTAAATTTTAGTAAGCTGAAACTGTCGGAATGGGTAATTAGAAATGCACTATATTGGCTTTCTAGTGTAAGTGAGTGGTCATTGGATGAGAGCGATGAAGAATGGATTGTGGTTTTGATGGATGATAGCCATTCTACTGAATGCCAGCTTTCTAGATTGATTAATGACTATATTCTCCGTGAGAGAATCATGTTGAAAACGGAAGGGGCGAGAGTGGCAATTGCAAAAGCGGTAATTGATGGAATTCAGGATCAATTGTCAACATGAATATAATGCCATTTAATTTTGAAGAGTTAGAGTGTGGCGATTATTTTATAAGTAACTCTGCTGGGTTTCATGATGTTGTTACCAAGAATTATCTACTTGATTTAGTTCATTCCTCTACAACAGGTTGCAAGTTCAATGACAACAAATTGAAGAGTAAACTTTTTATTGCATCTGATCGGGATGTTGAGGTGGCGACTTATTCTTTAGCCTCAGGCACAGCAAAGAAGATCGTCAATGACATGCTGTTCAATCCAACATACATGATAGTTCCAACCCTTCGATGTGATCATGCGTGTACTTATTGTCAGGTGAGTAGAGCCTCAATAGGCGCAAAGAAATATGACATGCCTGAAAGATACATTGAAAATATAATTAAAAAAATAGTGAAGCTATCTGACCCTCCATATAAGATTGAAATTCAAGGGGGGGAGCCACTCGTAAGGTTTGATTTAATAAAAAAAATATATGATGAGGCTTTGAGGGTGATAGGGAGTGGTGCCTTTGAAATGGTTATTGCTACAAGCCTATCCTTGTTGGATCGGTGTATAGTTAATTGGTCCAAGGGAAGAGATGTGTTCTTTTCTGTGTCGTTAGACGGATCAAAAGTGATTCATAATAAAAGCCGAATTCTTTCCGATGGTGGGTCATTTGAGAAAGCCAGAAACGGAATAAAATGGATAATAGAAGAGCTGGGCGCTGACAAGATTTCGACTGTGACAACTGTTACCAAGGAGCTTCTTAAGAATCCAGATTCACTTGTTGATGCTCATAAGGAGCTCGGCATTCGCGGCATCTTTGTTAGGCCAATAAGTCCCTATGGGTTTGCTGATGGGAGGGAAGGAGAGTCGTATACAATAAAAGAGTACATGGATTTTTATAGGAGGCTTTTTGAAAGGATTAAAGTTGAATGCTTGAGTGGTTTGCCCATGTTTGAATATTCCGCTTCAGTTCACGTGAGGCGTGTAATGAATCCTGGGTTTTCGCAATATGCTGATCTTAAGTCACCGGGAGGATTTGTCTTTAACTCAATTCTATTTGATTTTGACGGAAAAATGTATGGAAGTGATGAGGCAAGGATGCTTCAGCGTGTCTTGCCAAATGTTGACTTTTCATTTGGAAAAGTAGATGAAGGCTTGACTAAGAATAATCCGATTTACGAACACATAATATCTAATTCATTCAATTTTATTCATCCTGGTTGTGATAATTGTGCTTATCAACCTTTTTGTGGTGTGGATGCATGTCAAAATATAAGTCAGCAGGGGGAGCCTGTTGGAGATAAATCAATTTCTTTGTTCTGTAATTATCACAAAGAAATGTTTGGCTACATTATAAATGAATACTACTCTGACCCAGCTAGTCGAAAAATACTTGATGAGTGGTGTCATGGTTGATGTTGTCAGAAAAGATATATTTAAAGGGGCTTCTGATGGCGGGCATCCGGTAGGGTATGTGCTTTTGAGAAAGTGTGCACCCGATGAAAGGAATGACTATTTAGAGCAGGTAAGAGTTTTTTCAGGTGTTGATGATATGCGGGGGTGGGATGATTACTGCTCTTGGCGAATAGTTGATAAACAAGTTTTTGATGCCATCGAAGATGGTGATGTTGGGTTCTATACCCGAAATGGCGCGCTTAGGGTCCTTCTTTCAAGAAAGGCTAATCACAATACTCTCCTAGTTACGGAAAGATGCGATAATTTATGCTTGTTTTGTTCACAGCCCCCCAAAAAAGAAGAAGATGATTGGTTGTTGGTCCAATCTGCTTTGGCAATTGCAGCCTTTCAGGCCCCAATGTTGATTGGTATAAGTGGTGGGGAGCCGCTTCTTTATGGTCAGCGCTTTGTGAAATTTATAGATAGTGTTTCTGAATTGTCTCCTGCTACATCGTTACATGTTCTTACGAATGGGCGGGCATTTTCTGATAAAGATTATGCAAGTGAGGTAGCTAAGCGGTGTGCTGATGGGAAGATATGTTTTGGTATTCCTCTCTATTCACTTAATAGTGATATTCACGACCATTTGGTTGGGTCTGAGGGGGCATTTCATGAGACGGTTAAAGGATTGATTAATGCTGGAAATTTAGGCGTTCCTGTTGAGCTAAGAATAATACCCACGAAAAAAAATTTTTCCGAATTGAGCTCTGTTGTGGAGTTCGCTTGTCGCGTATTTTCTTCGGTGTCACAGATATCGATTATGAATCTTGAGCCAACAGGGTGGGCTAAACTTAATTGGGGCACTCTATATGTTTCACCGGAAAGTTACTCATCTGAGCTCAGGAAGTGCATAGTTAACGGAGATAAGGGTGGGGTCCCGATTGTCTTGTACAATTATCCATTATGTCATTTGGATGAAGGATTGCGCGGTCGAGCAGTAAAGTCTATCTCTGACTGGAAGAATTATTACCCTGAAGAATGCGGTGATTGTTCATTAAAAAAACAATGTGGTGGTTTCTTTTCTTCATCCAAAGGGAGGACACACCATAAGCCGAGGAAAATATTGTGAGAGTGATTAAGCGTTTGGCAACTTTGCTTCCAGGATTTTTAGCTTTGAATAGTCAATCTGCAAATGGGGCATATAATGATGGTGCCAGACCTAGTGATGTTGAGGACGCTCTTCGAGATGTGGTGATCGTGCCACTTAATCAGGGTGAGCCTCTTTATTTGGCTGGTCACCGTAGCCATAGCAGCCACAGCTCTCATCGTTCTTCTTCCGGATCGAGCGGGCACAGTTCTCATAGTTCTCATAGTTCTCACCGTTCTTCAGGGGGAGGGGGGGCTGCGCCATCAAGGTCCACGGCACCTCGCTACAACTCGGACCCTCTTGGGCAGCCTCCTGCGCCAACATATCCTAAAGAGTATCAACGTCAGCCATCTGATAAGTTGAAGTTAGATAGAATTACTCTAATTAGACGGGTTCAGTTAGCGCTAAATCTTCATGGTTACTATCATGGAAGTATTGATGGCTTGATGGGGCCTCAGACGCGAGCCGCTATTCAGAATTATCGTATCGATAAAGGATTGAAAGAATGGGGGCTGATTGATGCGGAGTTGCTTAACTCCTTAGGGATTCTTGCGCCATGATACTGAATTTAATTTTCAAGTCTTTGGTGTCGTTGTTTTGCGTTATGTGGATATTGAAAAATGTAGTATTCCCTGTTTCGGTGTACCTGGTTTATTCAGAGAAATACATTTTACTTAGCTCGGCGTGTGCTAATGCGATGGATGAATCATGGTTTTCTGATCAATATAAAGATGGAATGTTGGAAAGTAGTTCTAAGGTTCATTTGCTGGTTTGTCATGAATATGACAAGACAAGAAAGATAATGTTGTTTTCTGGGCTTGATGAGAATGTGCTTTCCTATTTGGGGCTTGAAGCGCTAGAGATTAATCAGCATTCAGCCGAAAAACTAGTCGAGCAGCATAGGTTTAGAGAGCGATGAAGATTGCCATTAAGAATGTCTTTTTTCTGTTGGTTTCTTTTTTGTTTTCAGTTAACTGTTACTCCTTGTCCTTAGACGATAAATTGCATCTCATAAAAGAGGTCTATGGCCTTGAGTCGCGCCTCTGCGAAGTTGATGAAGATTTGATTGATGATGCCCTCTCCCCAATAGGTGAACTTGTTTTTAATACGCCCGTACTTAGTGGCGATAAAGACATGTCCTGCTCAGTTTGCCACATTGACGAGATGGCGCTTACTGACGGCCTTCCTATCGCGATAGGAGTGGGCGGGGAGGGGGAAGGAGTTGATAGAATTAAGAGCTCCGGGGTCATTGTTCCTCGTAATGCCTTTACTTTATTTGGGCGCGCATCTTCTGATTATATAAATTTTTTTTGGGATGGTCGGGTTCAGGAAAATGACGGGATTGTTTATTCCCCGATTGGAGATGGTTATAAGATAGGGTTTAATTCGCCGCTTGCTGTTGCTGCGGTATTGCCAATCTTGGCACGCGATGAGTTCTTAGGATTGCAGAGACCGTATGGATCTAGTGAAAATCTCGAGCTAATCAATGATGTTTATTATGAGAAAAAAATTGAAGCTGCCAATATCTTGATTCATAAGGTTGTGCGTGAGCCAAGTGATGAAGGTGAATTAAGATTGTCTGATGCTTTTGCCGCTGCAGATGTTGTAGAACCGAGTATCCAGGTTGTCGGTAATGCTTTGGCTAGTTTTATAGCCGAGAAGGTGAGGGATTGTTCCCCAACTCCTTGGGAGGAATATATTAATGGTGATCTAAAGGCATTGACGGATAAACAAAAAGAGGGAGCTGTCACATTTTTCGGGAAAGGGAGGTGTGCAAGTTGCCATGGAGGAAGTTTGTTTTCGGATTTTGATTTTCACTCTCTTGGCGTCCCTCAGGGAGAGTTTGGGCCATATATTCATGGGCAGGATGTTGGGCGGGCAAGTGTCACTCATGAGCTTGGGGATAGATATAAATTTAGAACCCCTTCGCTGATTTATGTATCTCGGACACCTCCATATGGTCATAACGGAGTTTTTAAAACACTAGAAGAAGTTGTTATGTTTCACCTTAATCCAATACCATTCTTTTCAGAAAAGGGTTGGAGCTCTGATCGTGAGCTATTGAGTTATGGGAAAATTTTGTCTTCTAGGTCTGAGGTGCTTGGTTTTATTGATATAACTAGAGAAGATGAAATGTCTGCGCTGGTTGAATTTTTAAAGGCCCTATGACTTGCTTTTGAACTCGAGGGTCAGGTCATGGCCCGTGCGCTTCGTGACTTCATCGGTTTGTTTATTGTTGTTCGAGAAATAGGCATCTTCTAGAGAAAGCTCTCACTGGATACCTTCGAGATATATGTAGGCCGCCATCCATATCCCAAAAATGTAGGTTAAAAGCCCAAACCCATAATCGATGATATCTACCGCGTCTTCCGGAACATGATTTGAGGCAATGCTTACGAAGGGTAGATCTCGGATGATGTATAAACGCGTGAAAAACTCAATAAAGACTAGCGCGAAGATGATGTTGAAGAAGCTTTTGATGTCCTGGAAATGCCAAATTCCGGGCAATATCGCCAACACATAGATGAAAATGACAAGTCGCTTCCTTTGGTGGAGGGCGGTTACCAGTGAATGAATTTTTTTGACAAGCACTTCGCTGCTCCGTTTCGACCCCTGGATCGGTGTTGTTCCAAACAGCCCGGGATGCCAATATCGCCAGCAACAATAGCATGTCTTCATCTGCTTTTTGTGGGTGATGAATATTGGGTTAGAAATTTATGAGACTTCCTTTTTTGATGCTGAGTCTGACATTGCTTTTGGGAAATGCTGTTGCTTCTGAGGGTAATCGGGGTTTATCAGGGCAAGAGGGTAAGGCCTTGGTTGGCAAAGCCTCTAATCGCAATGCGAGCGATGAGTCTTGTGAACGGGGGAGTATAGAGAGCTCGGCTTTATCGCTAATCAACCATACGTTCTGCCGCTACAAACCCAAATTTGATAGCCATTACCGAAGAGCGTTGAGAGATGAACCCTTTCTGCAAGGCAATGTTACGTTCAGGCTTGAGGTAAAAGGTGATGGGAAGGTGGCTTCAGTAGAAATTATCCAATCTGACCTGAGCCATTCTGAGCTTGAACGACGCTTTCTCATGATCGCTTCTGCAATGCAGTTTCCCGGTATCGGCCCAGACGGCTGGGAAGGAGAGTATATTCTGCGGTTTTCTAGCTGATTTTGTGGTGCTGGGTTTCTGAGCCGGTGGCAGCACTTGCCTGATTGGCACTTGATTGAGCTTTCCAAATCCCGCTTTGCGGGATCGCCATGCGAGCATGGGCTCCTACGATGGAGTCTTGATGGTTTTGCGTGTTGCGTGTGCAGCCGCGAAGCGGCCAAAAAGAAAAACCCCGGCGGATAAGCCGGGGTTTTTTGTTCCCAGTACCGCCCTTGTGAGGCGGGGCCGGAAATGGGCATCCGGGCCTGAGTGCCGGAGCGAGTCCGGCGTCAGGCGACGGTTATCAGGTTTTATACACGTTCGATGACGGTAGCGATACCCTGACCCAGGCCGATACACATGGTGGCGAGGCCCAGTTGGCCATCTTTCCATTCCATGACGTTCAGCAGGGTGCCGGTGATACGCGCACCGGAGCAACCCAGCGGGTGACCGAGGGCGATGGCGCCACCGTTCAGGTTCACTTTCTCTTCCATCTTGTCCAGCAGCTTCAGGTCCTTCGCCACCGGCAAAGACTGGGCAGCGAACGCTTCGTTCAGCTCCACGTAGTCGATGTCGTCGATGGTCAGGCCTGCGCGAGCCAGGGCCTTCTGGGTGGCCGGTACCGGACCGTAACCCATGATGGCAGCGTCGCAACCCGCAACAGCCATGGAGCGGATCTTGGCGCGGGGCTTCAGGCCGAGGGCCTGGGCACGCTCGGCGCTCATGACCAGCATGGCGGAAGCACCGTCAGACAGGGCAGAGGAAGTACCGGCCGTCACCGTACCGTTGGCCGGATCGAATACCGGACGCAGCTTCTGCATGTCGGCCAGGGTGGCGCCCGGACGAATCACTTCGTCGATCTCGCACAGGACCTTGTTGCCTTCGGCATCGTGGCCTTCGATCGGCACGATTTCGTTCTTCCAGCGACCTTCCTGGGTAGCTTCCCAGGCCAGGCGGTGGGAACGCACACCGAACTCGTCCTGCTGCTCACGGGTGATGCCGTGCATCTTGCCCAGCATTTCGGCAGTCAGGCCCATCATGTTGGAGGCCTTGGCTGCCACCTTGGACATTTCCGGGTTCAGGTCGATGCCGTGATCCATGGCGACGTGACCCATGTGCTCAACACCACCGATGACGAAGGTGTCGCCGTTGCCGGTCATGATGGCCTGGGCAGCGGAGTGCAGGGCCTGCATGGAAGAGCCACACAGACGGTTCACGGTCTGGGCAGCGCTGGTGCGCGGCAGGCCAGCCAGCATGGAGATGTTACGGGCGATGTTCATGCCCTGTTCTTTGGTCTGGTTTACACAGCCCCAGATCACGTCTTCGGTGAGCTGGATGTCCCAGTTGGGGTTACGCGCCATGAGCGCCTGGATCAGCTGTGCAGACAGTTTCTCGGCACGCACGTTACGGAACTGGCCATTACGGCTCTTGCCCATGGGAGTACGGACCGCATCGACGATTACTACGTCATTCGGATTCAAGCTCATATCTATATCTCCTGTCAGTCCGTGGCTTAGGCGAAGAAAGACTCGCCCTTGGCGGCCATGTCTTTGAGCATCTGCGGTGCTTCGTAGATGCCACCCAGGTGCGCGTACTTGTCGCACAGCTCAACAAAGGCTTGTACGCCGATGCTGTCGATGTAGCGCAGCGGGCCACCACGGAAGGGAGGGAAGCCGATGCCGTAGATCATGGCCATGTCGGCCTCGGCAGCGGAACCTACGATGTTGTCTTCCAGACAGCGAACGGTTTCGGTGCACATCGGAATCATCATGCGAGCGATGATTTCTTCAGCATCGAATTCCTTGGTGTCGGCCACGTGCGGCTTGATCAGCTCGTAGGTGGTTTCGTCGACAACCTTCTGGGTCTTGCCCTTCTTGTCCAGCTCGTACTTATAGAAGCCAACGCCGTTCTTCTGACCGTAACGGTTGTTTTCGAACATCACGGTGGAGACGTCTTTGAAGTCGTACTGCATACGCTCGGGGAAGCCTTCCGCCATCACCTGGGCAGCGTGAACACCGGTGTCGATGCCAACGACGTCCATCAGGTAAGCCGGGCCCATGGGCCAGCCGAACTTCTGCATGACTTTGTCCACGGCCTGGAAGTCTGCGCCGTCACGCATCAGCATGCCGAAGCCGCCGAAGTACGGGAACAGAACGCGGTTTACCAGGAACCCGGGGCAGTCGTTAACGACGATGGGGTTCTTGCCCATTTTCTGGGCGTAGGCCACCAGGGTCGCCACGGTTTCGTCGGAGGTCTTCTCACCACGGATCACTTCCACCAGCGGCATCATGTGTACCGGGTTGAAGAAGTGCATACCGGCGAAGTCCTGCGGACGCTCAAGGGCTTCGGCCAGCTTGGTGATGGAGATGGTGGAGGTGTTGGACGCCAGAACGGTGCCTTCCTTCACTTTACCTTCGGTTTCGGCCAGAACGGACTGCTTGATCTTCTGGTTTTCCACAACGGCTTCAACGATCACGTTGACGTTGTCGAAATCGCCGTAGTTCAAGGTCGGACGGATAGCAGACAGGACTTTGCCCATGCCGGCAGCGTCCAGCTTGCCTTTGCTCACACGCTTGGACAGCAGCTTGGAGGCTTCAGACATGCCCAGGTCCAGCGCCTTGTCGGCGATGTCCTTCATGATGATCGGGGTGCCTTTCAGGGCGGACTGGAAGGCGATACCGCCACCCATGATGCCAGCGCCAAGTACGGCGGCCTGATCGATCGCCTTGGTGCCTTTGGCGGTCTTGCCGTTCACTTTCTTCACGGCCTGATCAGCCAGGAACAGACCGACCAGCGCGGTGGCTTGCGGGGTCTTGGCCACTTTGGCGAAGCCCTTGGCTTCCACTTCCAGTGCCTGGTCGCGGTTCATGCCAGCAGCAGTCTGCATGGCTTTCACGGCGGCAACCGGAGCGGGGTAGTTCTTGCCAGCCTGACCCATGACCATGGCCATGCAGGTCTGGAACGCCATCATGTTTTCCATGGGCGGCAGCTTCAGGGGCTCGAGCTTTTCCTGACGCTTGGCGCGGAAGTCGATCTTGCCTTCCAGGCACTGCTTCACCAGCGCGATGGCGGCATCTTGCAGTTTGTCGTGAGCGACAACAGCATCAGCAACGCCTACCTTCAAGGCCTTGTCGGCGCGGTGCTGGCCGCCAGCGGCGATCCACTCAACAGCGTTGTCCACACCGATCAGGCGGGGCATACGCACGGTGCCACCGAAGCCCGGGAACAGGCCCAGCTTCACTTCCGGCAGACCTACCTGAGCCTTCTCGCTGAGAATGCGGAAGTCGGCAGCCAGACACATTTCCAGACCACCACCCAGGGCGATACCGTTCACGGCAGCCACTTTGGGAATGTCCAGATCTTCGAATGCGTTGAAGACCTTGTTGGATTTCAGACACCAGCCGGCGATTTCGTCTTCCGGCAGTTTGAACATGTCGGTGAATTCGGTGATGTCAGCGCCAACGATGAAAACCCCTTTACCGGAGGTCACGATCAGGCCCTTGATGTCGCTGTTGCCCTGAATGGCTTCGACGGCCTTACCGAGATCTTCCACGGTTTCCTGGTTGAACTTGTTGACGGACTCGCCCTGAAGATCGAACTTCAGTTCGGCGATGCCGTCGTCAAGCAGTTGTACGCTTACGGCGTTGCCTTGATAGATCATAGCGTTTGCTCTCCAGTCCCAAAGTACGCGGCTAACGTGGCCGCTTTGGTAGTGCCTCTTTACCCCTCTCTTTGTCGGAAAGGTCCTCGCAAAAGAGGGAGGCGACGCGATTCATGTGAGTGTTTGCTTACATAAATCAACGAACTCGTAGGCCCGCAAGTATAGGGAACGTGAAGGGTTTTTTTAGCCCTAATTTGTGACTAATTGGTCGGATGGCGTCAGATGGCGTAATTAGGGTGGGTGGTGTCGTTTGTGGCCGTGGGGAAGCGCCATTGTTTCTGTGGGAGCCCGGCTTGCCTGGGCGAGTTTTTCAGTCGCGAAAGACGAGTAGCGAGTTTCGAGAGACAAAAGCGAAAACCCGCGCAGGCCGGGGCCTGGTTGCCCGAATACCTCCCGGCCACCCAGGCACAATGCCCCGGATTGTTGTAGGAGAGCCAACTTGTTGGCCGAACGCGCTACCCGGCGTCTGATGCGCGGGAGCAAACGCCGACCCCTGCGGCCAACCCGTTGGCTCTCCTGCAACGGTGGCCAGGCTTGGTGTGGCAAACCGTCGGGCGTTGCCCTTGTAGGAGCTATGCTCGCATGGCGATCAGGCGTTGCGCGGGGGAGCGATGCGTTTCGAATGGCTGCGCCTTTGCTGCGAGGCTCAGTCTTTTGTTATTGCGCAGCCAAGGCTCGTACATGGTTCGCCCAGGCAAGCTGGGCTCCTACAAAAAGCGGGAAGGCTGTTGCCATACCCGGTCCCTGCAGGAGCTCAGCTCGCCTGAGCGAATTCCGCCTGGATGATGGCGCCTATGGTTCCAAGTAAGAGGAGGCCTCCGTTGAGGGTGGTTTGGCGGCGCTGTCGGATGCCTGCAGCGAGGGGCGGGGGTTTTAAGGTAAACTGCCCGGCAATCTCATTCCTGCCTTGCAGGGGCCTGTTTGTCTGGGCGAATGATATCGAGCAGCGAGCCACGGGTTTCGAGTTGCGAACACCAGGCCCTGCCGGGTTTCCGGTTTTGCCTTTCGAAACTCGCTTCTCGTAACTCGGCACTGTTTCATTCGCTCAGGCGAGACGGGCCCCTGCACGGCTTTTGCTTCAGGTCGTTTGATGCCCATCGATACGCTGCGCTTGCCCACCAT
This sequence comes from Alcanivorax sediminis, assembly GCF_009601165.1. NCBI lineage: Bacteria > Pseudomonadati > Pseudomonadota > Gammaproteobacteria > Oceanospirillales > Alcanivoracaceae > Alcanivorax > Alcanivorax sediminis. The sequence continues at coordinate 2,192,065 of NZ_WIRE01000001.1, forward strand.
TACCCGCCGCCCCCAGCACACGCCAGACTGGCCGGATGTGCCGCCGCTGTTGGCGCGGATTCTGGCGGGGCGGGGGGTGGACGATCCGGCGCAGCTGGAGCTGGCTCTCAAACGATTGCCGCACCCGCAGGGCTTTACCGGCCTGGCCGGGGCGGTGCAGCTGTTGCTGCAGGCCCGCGCCGAGCACTGGCGCATCTGCATCGTGGGCGACTACGACGCAGACGGGGCCACCGCGACCACGCTGATGGTGCGGGGGCTGGAACTGCTCGGTTTTGCCCGGCCGGAGTTTCTGGTGCCGGATCGCTTTGAATACGGTTATGGCCTTTCGCCAGCCATTGTCGGGTTGGCCCAGCAGCAGTTTCAGCCGGATCTGATCATCACCGTGGATAACGGCATCGCCAGCGTGGATGGCGTGGCGGCGGCCCGTGCCCGTGGTATGCGGGTGCTGATTACCGATCACCATCTCCCCGGCGCGACGTTGCCGGAGGCGGATGCGCTGGTGAACCCGCGCTTGCCGGGCTGCGAGGATTTTCCGGCGGCCAATCTGGCCGGGGTGGGGGTGGCCTTCTATCTGCTCATGGATCTGCAGCGGGCGCTGCGCGAGCAGGGCTTCCAGCCGGTTCAGCCGATCACCGATCTGCTGGATCTGGTGGCGCTGGGCACGGTGGCTGATGTGGTGGTGCTGGACGATGCCAACCGGGTGTTGGTGGAGCAGGGCTTGCGGCGGATACGCGCCGGCAAGGGCTGCCCGGGCATCCGCGCGCTACTAAGAGTGGCGGGCCGTGATCCGGGCCGGGTACTGGCGGCGGACATGGGCTTTGCTGCAGGACCGCGTCTGAACGCCGCTGGCCGCCTTTCCGACATGACCCATGGCATTGCCTGCCTGCTCTCTGACAGCGAGGCAGAAGCCATGGAGATGGCCCAGGAGCTCGACACCATCAACCGTGAGCGCCGCTCCATTGAGCAGGGCATGCGTGATGCCGCCATGGAGGAGGTGAACCGGCTCAATGCGGACAACCTGCCCGCGGGCCTGTGCCTGTATGGCGACAAATGGCACGAAGGGGTGGTGGGCATTCTCGCCTCGCGGGTGAAGGAAGCGATTCACCGCCCGGTGATTGCCTTCGCACCGGCCCAGCAGCCTGGCACCCTGAAAGGCTCTGGCCGTTCGATACCTGGCCTGCATCTGCGTGATGCGCTGGATGCGGTGGCCACCCGTAACCCGGGGCTGCTGAGCAAGTTCGGTGGTCATGCCATGGCGGCGGGCTTGTCGCTGGATCTGGATCAGCTGGATCGCTTCAAGGTGGCGTTTGAGGCGGTGGTGGCGGAGATGCTGTCGCCCAAGGCACTGGAGCGCCGCGTGGAGACCGATGGCGAGTTGTCGGATCAGGATCTGACGTTGAGCAATGCGGAGTTGCTCAGCCACCGCTTCCCCTGGGGGCAGGGCTTCCCGGCACCTTGCTTTGATGGTGAGTTCGAGGTGTTGCAGCACAAGATTGTCGGTGAGCGGCATCTCAAACTGACACTGGGGCTACCCGGTGTCAGTGGCGTGATCGATGCCATTCATTTCAATGTGCCGGTGGAATCGTTGCCCAGCCGTATCGTCCGCGTGCGTGGGGTGTACCGGCTTGAGGTGAATGAATTCCGTGGCCAGCGAAATCCGCAGCTGCTGTTTGAGCATCTGATTCCGGTGTAACCCTCTCCAGCCCGACATTCCTGCAGGAGCCCACTTGCTGGGCGAAGATTGCCGCTGCGAGGTACGAGTAACGAGTTTCGAAAGGCAAAATCGTAAACCGTAGCAGGTCAGGTTTTTGTTTCTGGAAACGGGTGGCTCACGTTTTTGACGGTGTTCGCCCAGGCAAGCTGGGCTCCTACAAAACAGGGGGGCTTCGGCGGAACGCCTGTTGCGTGCCGCGCCATATTAAAACACCCGCACCCCGGCGCGAACACCGGGAGCGGGTGGAGAGAACAGGGTTACAGCTGATAGATATCAGGCGCAGTAGCGGCCGTACTGGCTGAGGGCCTTGCTGCTATGCGGATCGACCAGATCGACCCACACTTGCATGGAGTCCTGATTCCGGGTGTTTTGCAGGTTGCTGAAATCGCCGGGGGTAAAGTTGCCTTTCAGCGTGTCGCCGGCTTGCGGGCTGATGCCGTTCAGTTGCTTGACCAGTACCATGCCGGCACTGGAATTGAGCAGCAGGTAATCGCAGCTTTGGCTGAGAATCACAGTGGCTTGCTGATCCGCGGCATTGGCTTGGCCGGTGAGGAGCAGGGCGCCAGCCATAGCGGCACCACAGAGATGCTTGGTGATTGCTGACATGATTTTCCTTCCCTTTCTTATTTTGTACTAAACAGTCGTCCTGTATTCACCTTACTGCGCAACCTGAACCTGTCCTGTTGTCGAATAGCAGTAAAGCTGTAACGCCTGTGTAGTCTTTTATTGCGTTCCTTCCGAAAACCGAGCTTCTCACAAATAATGGCACTGCAATATCAACGTTTCGTGCCCTTGTCAGGTAGTCATTTCGTCTGATTTGGGCGGGGCGGGTACTAGGAAAATCACGGGGCCGCATTTCGCGTCAACGTAACCTGCCTGGCAGATGTTGGAGCATTGGGCAGGCATTTCCCTGCAAGTGCTCTGAATGTCAGGAGCAAAGGCTTGAGTTTCTCTTGCACCGGGTTACAGGAAAGGGCCTGTTCGCCCAGGCAAGCTGGGCTCCTACAACTCCTTAGAGCCATTTGGCGTTCCAGTATGGATAATCACAGACACTGCTCACCAGCCCTGCACGAACCGGATTGGCAATAACATAGCGAGCGGCAGGCAGTAGATCTGATTCGTTGCGAATGGCCCGGTCATGAAAGCCTTTTTGCCAGAGGGGGCCGCCGGCCTTATGACTAATGCTGCCCTTGACCATCTTGACGATCCTGCTGATATCACCTTCCAACGGTGAAAATAACCAGTGAACGTGGTCGGGCATCACCACATAGCACCAGTTCTTGAGACAGCTTTGCTGTTCAGCCTCGTGCAACCGCTGGCAGGTGAGCCTCGCCAAGCTATGATCTGCGAAATGCCTCTCCCGGTTCTTGGTCACAAAGGTAACAAGGTAGGGGCGTCCCGTTTCGGAGAATCTGCCTTTTCTGAGCCGGTGGCCTTGGAATATCGTCATTGCGAAAGAATGGGCCATGGAGAGGTCGATAGCTGTCCTACAGTATGGACATCCTTTGTAGGTGTTGTCTGTCCGTTCCGTGAGCAACTGACCACATCATATTGTAGGAGCCCAGCTTGTCTGGGCGAATCCTGAGGTGGAGGCTCGTTCCCCCTTTTGGTCTGTGGGAGAGCCAACTTGTTGGCCGAAGGAGGCGGGTAGCTCTGTTGGCGCAAGACGCAATCCTCTGGCAATTCGGCCAACAAGTTGGCTCTCCCACAGGAGGGGGTGACGGTATCGGGAAAACCTGACATCAAAATTGTCGACAATTGCTGTTAGGGGGCGGGGTTTTTGCTAGGATTGCGCTCTGCCTCCGCCCTTCACAAAGGGTTGAGAGGGTTGCTGTTTCTTTTATGTGTGGCCCACAAGGCCTCACCAGCATTGACTCTGGCGGTGGGCTATCGCCCGCTGTCCTTGTGTCCTTAACGGAGGGGACCCGATGAAAACCATACACAAGCACCGTCTTAATACGTCCAGTGATGTGCAGGAAATCCGCCTGCAGGAATCGGGAAAGGTGCTGAGAGTTGATTACATCCTTCAGGATGCGGCTATCTACATGTGGGTGGAAGTGGACGCGGACACCGTGATCGACACCCCCAAGGAAGTGCGTACTTTCAAGGTGTTCACCACTGGCTCCGGCATTCCCGACAATGCCAGCTACCTGGGCACGACCCTGGATCACATGCAAGCCCAGGCCTACCACGTTTACGAACTCAAGAACTGACTTCACCTCTCGTCAGCAGCGGCGCAACCCGCTAAACTGCGCCGTTTCCCCGGGCCTGCACTGTCAGGCCCGCATGGCCCGATCATTTGACGATCTGAAGAGAGACGTAATGGAAGTCAATCCGCTGCGCACCCATCTTTCTGAACTCGCTGAGCGTGTGGACGCGCTTAGGGGGTATCTTTGACTATGCTACCAAGCATGAGCGCCTGACAGAGGTTACGCGCGAACTGGAAAGCCCGGACGTCTGGAACAATCCGGAATATGCCCAGGGCCTCGGCAAGGAACGCGCCCAGCTGGAAGGGGTGGTAAAAACCATCGACGAATCTTCCCAGGGCATTGCCGACACTCAGGATCTGCTTGAGCTGGTGGTTGAAGAAGGCGATGAAGACAGCCTGCCGGAAGTGGAAAGCGAGCTGGAGCGGCTGGAAAAACTGGTGGGCGATCTGGAGTTCCGCCGCATGTTCTCCGGCCAGATGGATCCCTGTAATGCCTATCTCGATATCCAGGCTGGCTCCGGTGGAACCGAAGCCCAGGACTGGGGCGAGATGCTGCTGCGCATGTACTTGCGCTGGGGCGAAGCCCACGGCTTCAAGACCGAGCTGGTAGAAGCCTCCGCAGGAGACGTGGCGGGCATCAAATCCGCAACGATTCGTTTCGAAGGCGATTACGCCTACGGCTGGCTGCGGACCGAAACCGGCGTGCACCGTCTGGTGCGAAAGAGCCCCTTCGATTCTGGCGGTCGCCGCCACACCTCTTTCAGCTCCGTGTTCGTGTCTCCGGAAGTGGATGACGATATCGACATCGAGATCGATTTGAGCAACATGCGGGTGGATACCTACCGGGCTTCCGGCGCCGGTGGTCAGCACGTTAACCGGACCGATTCCGCGGTGCGTCTGACCTATGTGTTCAAGGATGAAGGCGGTACCGAGCATACCGTGGTGACCCAGTGCCAGAGCGAGCGCAGCCAGCACCAGAACAAGGACAAGGCCATGAAGATGATGCAGGCCAAGGTCTATGAGCTGGAAATGCAGCGCCGCAATGCCGAAAAGCAGGCACTGGAAAACAGCAAGGCGGACATCGGCTGGGGCAGCCAGATCCGTTCTTATGTACTGGATGATGCCCGTATCAAGGATCTGCGCACCGGTGTTGAAAACCGCAATACCCAGGCGGTGCTCGACGGCGCACTGGATCCCTTTATTGAGGCGTCCCTGAAAGCAGGGTTGTGACAAAGCCAGACGCTTGATGCCGAACGCCGGACGCTACCCCAAAGCGTCAGGCCCCAGGTGTCAGGCATGGGCGCTTTACTGGAAGCACTGAGCTATGAGCCAAGAGCAAACCACACCGAATACTGAAGCCGACCAGCAGGCCGCAGAGAATCGCCTGATTGCTGAGCGTCGTGCCAAGTTGGCAGACCTGCGTGCAGCGGGTAATGCGTTTCCCAACCACTTCCGTCGCGACTCCCTGGCGGCCGAGCTGCAGGCGCAGTATGGCGAGCTGAGCAAGGAAGAGCTGGAGGAGAAGGGCATTCAGGTAGCTGTTGCAGGTCGTCTGATGCTGGACCGCAAGTCCTTCAAGGTACTTCAGGATATGTCCGGCCGTATTCAGATCTATGCCAGCAAGGATGTCCAGCAGGACACCAAGCACTGGGATCTGGGCGACATCATTGGTGTGAAGGGCACGCTGTGCAAATCCGGCAAGGGTGACCTGTATGTGATGATGGATGAGTACCTGCTGCTCACCAAGTCGCTACGTCCGCTGCCCGAAAAGCACAAGGGGCTGACCGACACCGAAGCGCGCTATCGCCAGCGTTATGTGGATCTGATCGTGAACGAGGAAAGCCGTCGCGCTTTCCAGATCCGTGCTCAAGTAGTGGCCGGTATCCGCAATTACCTGGTGAAGAAAGGGTTTGTGGAAGCGGAAACCCCCATGCTGCAGGTTATTCCGGGCGGGGCCACGGCGCGGCCATTCGTGACTCACCACAACAGCCTGGATATGGAGATGTTCCTGCGGATTGCGCCGGAGCTGTATCTGAAGCGGCTGGTGGTCGGTGGTTTCGAGAAGGTATTCGAGATCAACCGCAACTTCCGTAATGAGGGGCTTTCCACCCGTCATAACCCGGAATTCACCATGTTGGAGTTCTATCAGGCCTACGGGAATTACCTGGACCTGATGGATCTGACTGAAGATATGTTGCGCACGCTGGCGCAGGATGTACTCGGCAAGACAGATGTGCATTATCAAGGCGAAGTGTATGATTTTGGTAAGCCCTTCGCGCGCATGACCGTGGTTGAGTCTATCCTTCACTTTAATCCTGATATGGATGCGGCGGCGCTGGCGGATGAGGCCGGTGCGCGCAAGATTGCGGAAGGGCTGGGTATTCCGCTCAAGGACAACTACGGTCTGGGCAAGGTGCAGATCGAGATTTTCGAGAAAACGGTGGAGCACCGACTCAAGGATCCGACCTTCATCACCGAATACCCGACCGAGGTGTCACCGCTGGCGCGCAGAATGGACGATAACCCGTTCGTGACTGAGCGGTTTGAGTTCTTCATCGGTGGCCGTGAGATCGGTAACGGTTTCTCGGAATTGAACGATGCCGAAGATCAGGCGGAACGTTTTCAGGCCCAGGTTGCCGAAAAGGACGCCGGGGATGATGAGGCCATGTTCTTCGATGAAGATTACGTGGTGGCGCTGGAACACGGGCTGCCGCCGACGGCGGGCGAAGGGATCGGCATTGACCGTCTGGTGATGCTGTTTACCGATTCCCCGTCGATCCGCGATGTGATTTTGTTTCCGCACATGCGTCCCCAGGGGCGCGGGTAACCTTTTTTGGGGCACCTTTTGTGCCCCTGCCCGTGCGGGTATTGGGAGAGTGACACAACCCTGTCAATAACAAAGGCTTGCTGTGTCCATGACAAACGTAATTCAGTACCAAGGTCGAAAAGCCCGCCGTGCGGGCAGTGAACAACGCCGACAGGCGATCCTCGAGGCGGCATTGGCGATTATCGTCAAGGACGGTATTCGTTCTGTGCGTCACCGGGCGGTTGCCCGTGAAGCGGATGTTCCGTTATCTGCCACGACTTACTATTTCAAGGATATCTCCGACCTGATCGCAGATACCTTCACGCTGTTTGCCGAGCGTGCCCTCACCGAGGTCATTGAGCCCTTCAAGCAGAAAGCCTTCACGCTGCTGTCGCAATTCTCCCGTTCGTCGCTGGCGGACCCTGTGCAGCGCGAGCGCATGGTCAAGCTGATAGGTCAGATGCTGTCGGGCTTCATCCTTGATGAGTTTCATCAGCGCCGGGGGCATCTCATTGCGGAGCAGGCTTTTTTGCAGGAAGCGGTACTGGATGAGCGTCTGAGAGACCTGGCGGATCTTTATCTGCGCCAGCAGCTGGAAAGCCTGAAGATTGCCACCGAGCTATTCGGCAGCAGTAATCCCCGCCTGGATGCCGAGCTGATTCTCTCCACCATGATGACCCTGGAGCAGCGGCTGCTGGTGCATCCGGAGAATGCCACGGCCGAGTTTGTTGACGCCCGCATGTGCAACCTGATCGACAAGTTGTTGCCCCATGGCTGATACACAGCCTCTGGAAGCCGGTTGGCAACAGCACCTTGGTGGTGAGTTCCAGAAAGACTACATGACCCGCCTGCGCGCCTTTCTTGGCGCCCAAAAGCAGGCGGGCAAGACGGTCTACCCGGCTGGGGCTGATATCTTCAATGCCTTCAACTTCACCCCCTTTGAAAAGGTCAAGGTGGTGATTCTGGGACAGGATCCTTATCACGGCCCCAATCAGGCCCATGGCCTGTGTTTTTCTGTCCAACGTGGCGTAAAGACGCCGCCGTCACTGGTGAATATCTACAAGGAAATCCACCGGGACCTGGGGATCGAAATTCCCTCTCACGGTAACCTGACGCACTGGGCCGAGCAGGGCGTATTGCTGCTCAATGCGGTACTGACGGTAGAGGCAGGGGAGGCCGCCTCACATCAAAAGCAGGGTTGGGAAACCTTTACCGATGAGGCGATAGACCAACTCAACCGCGACCGGGACGGTCTGGTGTTCCTGCTGTGGGGCAGCCATGCCCAGAAGAAGGGGCGCCTGATCGACCGGGAGCGCCATTGTGTGCTGGCGGCTCCGCATCCTTCACCCTTGTCCGCCCACCGTGGTTTCCTCGGCTGCGGGCATTTCTCCCGGGCAAATCAATGCCTGCTGCAGCAGGGGAAAGAGCCCATCGACTGGTCGGTGCCGGAGTGATCTTCAAGCTGCGAGCTATGAGCTACGCTCGATTGGATTAAGAAAGGCCCCTTCCCAGCGTTCCTGGATTTCTACGAAGCAGCCGCAGGAGCGAGCCTGCTCGCGATCCGAGCCCAAGCGAGGTAAGGATTCCAAAGACGCTATTCGAGGCGTTGGCTCTCCTGGAAAACATTTCCTCGCTGCGCTCGATTCGTCCCCTGGAAGAGAGCTCCTAAAGGGTTTGCAGGCGAATCGAGCGAATGCGGAACGCGGTAAGGGTAGCGTAGTCGTCATCTGCAATGGAATTTCGCCGATATGGCGGGCATTTACCCGGAGATCATGTATTCCTTAATATTTCTAATAGGTATAAAAGTATCACTATATATTCCTTTATAATCTTCCCTAAGCTCCTATCATGTCCTCTCGCAATCCTGAAATTGAGGGCTGAAAATCATGGGTAGTGCTCAAATGATTACACGTTTCGGAGACAATACGGCAGGCCTGTCGAAAGAGGCCCTGGCCGAGCTGAACCGTGTGTATCGTCCCCTGAGCTTTGAAGAGCGCATCAGTCGTGTGTACCAGGATTTTGCTCCGGAAAAGATCATGGTGACGTCGTCCTTTGCGGCCACCTCAGCCTATTTCCTGCACATCATTTCCTCCATTCGTCCCGAACAGCCCGTGCACTTTATCGATACCGGCTATCATTTCGAGAAGACCCTGGAGTACAAGGATTACCTGATCGAGCGTTTCGGTCTGACCGTGATCGATGTGAAGCCGGATCCGGACCATCACCAGGTGTCTCTGGACAACCAGATGTGGCAAACCGACCCTGATCTTTGCTGTCAGGTGAACAAGGTCAACCCGCTGGAAGAAGCCAAGGAAAACTACGACCTGTGGATTTCCAGCCTGATGGGTTGGCAGACCGAGCATCGTGCGGGCCTGGAAGTGTTTGAAGAGCGTCGCGGCATGATCAAGTTCAACCCGATGATCGATGTGACCAAAGAGCAGCGTGACACCTACATTGCCGAGCATGACCTGCCGTTCCACCCGCTGGTGGCGGAAGGCTATGACTCCATCGGCTGCAGCCACTGTACCTTCAAGGGTGAAGGGCGTGATGGTCGCTGGAAGGGCAAGAGCAAGACTGAGTGTGGTATTCATTTGTAACTGAGACGCTGCACTCATCACGCTTCATGCAATACGCGAAAGGCCGCTCCCGAAAGGGGGCGGCCTTTTTTGTGCCGCTTTGCGGCCGCCACCGGCAACACGCAACATGCGGCACGCAAAGATCAAAAGTGGGTTTACCACAGAGTTCACTGAGGGCGGAGTAAAGCGCTGGAGTAGCACATTCCCGCAAACTCGCGATGAACCACTTTTTTGTGGTGGTCTGTTTGGTCAGGATTCTGGAATCCAGGATGTTCGGCGAGGCGGCTTGGGATCGCCATGCAAGCATGGGCTCCTACGGGAAGCCGGGTGTCGTGGTAAAGCTCAGCCCCATCGTGATGAAGGTTCGTAAGCCGCCGGAAGCGCTACACGCGTTTGGATCCGGCTACGGATCGCGTGTAGCGTGATGCGTCAATGCAATCCAGGCTGCACACAGATCAACAGATGGCCAGCCTTGTTGTCGCTGAGCTGAACCAGTAGTGAGCCCTGGCTGGCTTCCGGGACAGTTTCCAGGCTCACAGGCAGGGAGAGTTGGCTGGGGCCGGGGAGGATGGCCTTGATATTGCCGGCAATGATGTTGGTCAACTCGGTGAGTGCGTCGGTGATATCCCGTGCGTCAACACTGTCATCCTCCTTGCGGAACATGGCGGCAGCAATGCGACGGCTGAGCTCGTCACTGCTGCTGATGGTGATGCTGCCTTTCCAGCCACCCGAGATAGTGATCGCCGCCCCCCGGGGCAGGGTCGTCGCCGGCGCCTGTTCTGTATGCACCGGAATTTTCAGAAAATCATTCATGACTGTGCTGCCAATACGGGCGATCTTCATTGACAGTTGCGCTGATTGAGAGTCCATGTTGTGCACCTCTTTTAAACTGATCGGGCTTAGGCAGGTTGGAAGAACGAGCCGTATTTACTGGCCTGAACCGGCTTGAAACCACTGCACTTTTCCAGGTTTTCGGCGGCACCGAGCAACAGGTAGCCGTCATGTTGCATTTGCCGGCGCATCTTGCTGAGTACCAGGTTGCGATCCGCGATGGTGAAATACAGCAACACGTTGCGTAGCAGCACAATGTCGAAGGAGGGTAGCTCTTCAGGCCACTGATGGATCAGGTTGATGGACTGGAAGTCCACCTTGTCGCGTAGCGGCTTTTTTACCTGCCACTCAAGACCATCCTGCTCGAAGTTCAGTGCCATCATTCTTGCGGGCAGCCCCCGGTTCATTTCGGTAAGGCTGTAGCGGCCACTGCGTGCCTTGTTCAGGGACTTGCGGGAAAAATCGCTGGCAATGATCTGCACATCCCAATCCTTCAGTTCGGGAAAGCGTTCTTCCAGCAACATGGCAATGCTGTAGGCCTCCTGTCCGGTACTGCAGGCGGCGCTCCATATCTTTAGTGATCTTTCCCTGCGACGGCGCTCCATCAGGTTGGGGAGCATGTGATCAACGAAACTCTCGTTGAAAATAGGGTCACGGAAAAAATAGGTTTCATTGATGGCCATGGCTTCGACGAGCTGACAGCGCAGTTCATCTTCAGGATCGTTGCAGGCCTTTTCGATCAGCGCATTGATGTCGCCACGAGTGTATTCCCGGGCCAGACTGTGCAGACGAGCTTCGGCCAGGTAGGCCTTGTCATCGGGCAGGTTCACGGCAATACGTTCGAACAGCAAATTACGCAGGTGGCTGTAATTTTCGGGGTGGATTTCGCTCATCCCTGAACCTCTTGGTTTTGCTTTCCTTCCTTTCTTTCCAGTCGGGAGCGAAAAGTCGGGCGGCCACGGTTTACCCTTCGAGTAATTTCATCGGCCATCCTGATCAACGGAAACTCGGCGGTGGCCAGGCCAGCACGGGAAACCGAGCCGGGCATGCCCCAGACGGCACTACTGGCGCGATCCTGGATCAATATTTGAGCTCCCGCTTCTGACAGCTTGCGGCAGCCATCCAGGCCATCCTGGCCCATGCCGGTGAGTACCACCGCGAGGGTGTTGGCGCCGAAATGCTCTGCGGCGGTGTTAAAGAGAATATCCACCGCCGGGCGGCAAAAGTTCACCGGTTCGGAGCGGAGCGGGGCAGCCACTATTTGATCGCCATGACGGGAAACGGTCATGTGATAGTCGCCGGCGGCGAGCAATGCCTGGCCGGGTTCGATGACTGTGGGCTCGTTACATTCTTTAATGGATAGTTTGCTGTTCTGGTTGAGTCGTTCAGCCAACGCCTTGGTAAAGACTGCAGGCATGTGCTGCACCAGCAGAATCGGCACGGGGAAGTCCTCTGCAAGAGCCGGCAGGATTTCACCCAACGCCTTGGGCCCACCCATGGAAGAACCGATGACCACCAGATCGACCCGGGACGGGATACGCCGGTAGGCAGGGTTGGGAACAAAGGTGGCTGTGGGTATGCGGGTGGGTGTATTAACCGGCTCAAGCTTGAACAGGGATTTGATCTTGCTGAGTAAGCTGTTGCGGATATAGTCACGTGCTTCTGCTGCTGTACCCACCATGGCGGGTTTAGGTACATAGTCATTGGCACCCAGTGACAGCGCCTCGATGGTGACCATGGCGCCGCGTTCGGTGATGGAGCTGAATACCAGGACGGGTAACGTGGATTGCCGTGCTTTCAATGCCTTGAGCATTTCAAGTCCGCCCATGCCAGGCATTTCCACATCCAGGATCAACAGATCCGCTTCGACACGTGTCAGTCGCTCCAGGCCCTGCTGACCATCGGAGGCGGTGCCGACAACGACAATCTCCGGATCTTCTTCCAGGATCTGGGTGAGGATGTGCCGCACGGCGGCGGTATCATCCACCAGAAAAACACGGATGCGATTCATGCGTGGCGCAACCCCAGCATTTCGAGTTTGCTGGCCAGGGCTTCGGACGAAAACGGTTTCATCAAATATTCATCCGCGCCGGCGGTGAGCGCTTCCACCATGTGGCCGACTTCAGCCTCACTGGTGACCACTAGGAGTTTCATGTTGGTGTAGCAGTTTTTTTCCCGAACAGCCTTGATGAAATCGAGCCCGTTCATGACCGGCATGTTCCAGTCCACCAGTGCCAGGGTGGGGATGTTGGCGTCTCCCTCGAGCAGGGAGATGGCCTGTTGGCCATCTCCTGCCTCGTGGGTTTCGTAGCCAAGCTGGTTCAGCAAGTCACCGAGAATGAGGCGCATGGCCCGTGAGTCATCAATGACAAGTGCTTGCGGAGTCGCCATGGCTGTTTCTCCTTACTTGCTCTGGTTGTCTGCTCGTGAGTTGCGCTCGGCATCCACGACCAGGGTTTGCAGATCCGCAGACAGCTTGGCCAGCTCCGCCGCAGCCTGGCGCATGCTTTCCACGCCGGCGTTGGTGCTCTTGGCGGCTTCTGCCACACCACTGATGTTGGAGGCTACTTCGTTGGTGCCTTTGGCGGCATCACCGACACGACGTCCCATTTCATTGGTGGTAATGGTCTGCTCTTCAACCGCAGAGGCGATGGAACCCTGTACCTGGCTGATGTGATGGATTACTTCGCTGATACGGGCAATGCCTTCGATAGCGCCTTTCACGTCCACCTGGATGGCTTCGATCTTCTGACCGATGTCCTCGGTGGCCCGGCCGGTTTCCTTGGCCAGCTCTTTCACTTCGTTGGCCACCACCGCGAAACCTCGGCCAGCGTCTCCGGCACGGGCGGCTTCGATGGTAGCGTTCAGGGCAAGCAGGTTGGTTTGTTGGGCAATACCGGTAATCACCTTGATGACCTTGCCAATTTCAGCACTGCTGGTGCCCAGGCTGCTGATAGTGGTGTTGGTGCCTTCGGCAATGCTTACCGCCTCGTCAGCGACGCGCGCTGCGTCGGTGGCGTTCTTGGCAATTTCCTTGATGCTGGCACCCATCTCCTCGATGCTGGTGGAGACCGCCTGCACGTTTTCGTTGATATCATCAGCCGTGTTCACTGCCGAGTTCGCTTCACGGCTGGTGATAGCGGCGTTGGAACCCATCTGGTCGCTGGTGGCAATCATTTCCTCGGAGGAAGTTGCCAGGACCTCAACCGTGCCACGGATACGCTCTTCCAGCAGGACTTTCTCGGTCACGATTTCCCAGGTCAGCATCGGCCCGACATAGCTGCCTTCGGCATCGTAGATGGCGTTCACCAGAAGATCAGCCTTCTCATCGCCAATGTTGATGCGGGCGCGGTAGGGCAGGTTGGTCGGGTCGGAAAGGATGCGACGTTGATGCTCCGGACGCTTGTGGAAAATATCAATGTTGGCGCCCAGCAGTTCATGGGCCTTGATCGGTAGATGCGCTTCCAGCTTCTTCATGGTGACAGTGGCGGAAGGGTTCAGGTAAATGATTTTCAGGTCGCGATCACACAGGAACACGTTGGTAGGCATCTGGTCCACCATGTTCATTACCCGGCGGAATTCATTCTCCTGACGCAGTTCGGTGGTCACATCTTCCCAGCATACGGTGTAGCCAGCGATCTGGTTTTGACCGGTGAGCACCGCATTGATACGGGTTCGCAGGGTAACGCCGCCAAAGTTGAAGTCCGCTGAGTGCGGCATGGCGTTAGGGTTGCGCAGGATGCTTTCTACCCGTTTGGGGTCGCGGTGGAAGCGGTGAATATGGCCATTGAGAATTTCTTCAATGCGCACCCCAAAGGTGTTGTAGATGGGCTGGGCAATGGTGGCCAGTGTTTCGGTGGCACGGGGGTTGATATAGACAATGTTCAGGTTGGTGTCCGCCACAAAGACGTTGGCCTGAAGACTTTCCAGGGTGGCTTTTACCCCTTCGAGGCTGTCTGTAACAGACGTTTCCAGGTCCACGTCACGCAGGGCGACATCGCTGGCTGGCTGGTTACCATTTGTCTGAGATGTATTTGGCTCGTTCACGATCTGCTCCTTGAGGGGTGCTACTGCCTGCATGATTTGTTCGGCAAGGTCTTCATCGACGCCAACGGCCAGCAAGGTGTCGTGCAGATGCCCGGCGACCTTGTCGAAAGATTTGGCGGTGATGTTCAGGGATTTATGTGCCGCAACCATGTCGCGACCGTTGTATTTCTGTGGCCCGCCGAGGGCCTGGCTGAAGAACTTGACCTGTAATTTCTCCAGGCCCTTACGCTGCTTGAGGCGGAAGTAGGGGGCGAGCGATGGGTCGGCCAGCACTCGGTCATAAAATTCCGACACTACCGCGGTGATTGCCGGCTCGCCGCCAACCTTGCTGTAGATGGAATCGTCATTGATGTTGTTCTGTTCATTATTCATCAGTCACTTTCCTTGTTGCTGGCTTACTGCAATACACTACGTGTGCTCTCGCTCAGCGAGCGCGTGCACATTTCGTCATCAAGCAGGGTGTCGAGATCAAGAAGCAGGTGCAGCGTGTCCTGCACCGAAAAAACCCCATACATGAACCGTCGCGCAGCTCCTTTCAGAGTCTCCGGGGGCGGTTCAATTTCTTCAGGATTGATGGTGATAATGTCGCCGATCTGATCGACCATCAGACCGACCTGCTCACCATCGTGATTGATGATGATGTTGAAGATGGTGTCTTCATCATCCTCATCATCACTTCTTACTTTTTCGGCCAGTCGCAGCACCTTGCGCAGGGCGATGGCGGGGACAATACGGCCGCGAATATTCATCAGCCCCATCACGCCAGGCGGCGCGAGAGGAATGTCGGTGATCTGGTGGTTGGCGAGCACTTCCTGCACGTTATCAACGATCACGCCATAGTTCTTGTCAGCCACTGTAAAGGTGCAGAGCAGTTGATCAGTGTTCATCGTGGCCCCCGTTATTGTTCTGGTCGCGGTAATGGCGGATCAGGGCATCGCTGTCGATAAAGTCGGTAACATGGCCCTGGAGGATGCCGGCACCAAGCACACCATCACTCTGGGCGACTCGTTCAATGTTGGCCGTGTTGTCGGAAACAATGTCGATGATGTCATTCACCACCAGGCCAACCTCTCCAAACTCGGTGGGCTGTACCACGATGCGGATCATTTCATTGTCTTCATCATCCGTACTGATGTTGTTCCCCAGACGGATCAGCGGAAGAATCTTGCCGCGGTACTGAATGACTTCACGCCCGGCGGAATACTCGATGCTATCGATGCGGATTTCTTCGAGTCGGGAGACCTTCGACAGGGCAATGGCTGAGCGGCCGGTCTGTTCGTTGGGACGAACCAGCAAGTAGTTTTCGGCCACATTGATGGGCTGATGGGTTCTGTCGTCCATGTTGGCCTGCTGGTTGAGTTTGCGGTCCTGACGTGTCACGCCGGCGAAATCCGCTGTGGACTTCACATCCAGAATCAGTGCGACACGGCCGTCGCCCATGATGGTGGCGCCAGCAAAACAGGGGTTATCCTTGAGCAGTCGGCCGAGTGGTTTAACGACAATTTCTTCGGTGTCACGCACGTCATCGACCAGCAGACCGAATTCCTGTTGATCTGCAGTAAGGACGAGAATGAACTGGTCGTGTTGCTTGTCCGGTGTGCCCATGTGCATGAGGGTGCGCATGTCCACCAGGGGCAGTAGGCGACCTCGCAGACGGTAAACCAGCGCGTCGTGAACGGTCTGGATATCTTCATCCAGCTTGTCCGCTTCAACGTAAACCACTTCCAGCAGGTTGACCTGAGGAATGGCAAAACGCTGGTGCAGACAACGCACAATCAGGGCAGGAACAATGGCCAGAGTCAGCGGAATCTTCAGTTTAAACGTGGTGCCCTGACCGGGAGTGCTCTTGATATCAATGGAGCCACCGATGCGTTCCACATTGTTTCTGACCACATCCAGACCAACGCCTCGACCAGAAAGATCATTCACTGTTTCGGCGGTAGAGAAACCAGGCTGGAAGATATAACGGATCTTTTCACGTTCAGTCAGTGAGTCCACCTGATCCGGATGGAGCAGTCCTGCCTCAATGGCGCGGCGAACAATTTTCTTGCTGTCCAGCCCTTTACCGTCGTCGCTGATTTCAACGGTGACGTTACCGCTTTCGTGGTAGGCACTCAGTGTCAGGCTGCCCGCTTCCGGTTTTCCTGCGGCCAGACGGACTTCCGGCGACTCAATACCATGGTCAACCGCATTACGGACCAGATGAATCAGCGGATCGCGAATGGCTTCAAGCAAACTGCGATCCAGTTCAGTGTCGCCACCCTTGAGTGTCGGATTGACCTTTTTGCCGGTTTTCTTTTCCAGGTCACGGAGCAGGCGAGGGTAGGTCGCCCAGGCGTTGCGGATAGGCTGCATGCGGGTTTGCATCAGGCCTTCCTGCAATTCGCTGGTGACGAGATTAAGGCGCTGTGAAAGGTTGACCAGCTGAGAGTCATTTTGACTTGCTGCATGTTGCAGTAGCTGGTTGCGGGTCAGCACCAGCTCACCGACCACATTCATCAGTTTGTCCAGCAGAACAACATCAACACGAACGGTACTCTCGGTTGGAGTGGGTGCCGCTGTCGAAGAGAGTTCTGCCCCGGCTTCATGCTCCTCGTGGTCGAGTTCGCCGCTTTCGCCTTCATTCTCATGATGAGGCTGGTCGTCGTCGGAGGCTTCACTGACGGTAACGGCAGTGGTGGTCTCTACGCCAGGCTCGGGAATTACAACAGCGGGTTCAGTGGCACTTTTCTCAGGGACAAGGGCATGAAGACGTGCCATCAATTCATCTGGCGCTGCTTTACCGTCGTTACCTTCGTTATTGATATGTTTCAGGAAGACGCGAATTTCATCGATGCCGTCCAGTAATGCGGCGGCGGCATCCAGATCCATCTTCAGGTGCCCGTCGCGCATGGCGCCGAGGATGTCTTCGAGAAGATGGGTCAGGGCTTCAAGGTGACTAAAGCCAAAGAAGCCGCAGGTGCCTTTGATGGTATGAATGGCGCGGAATGCGCTGGCGACACAATCACTGTCATCCGGGGCGCGTTCCAGTGCGACGATGTCCTGTTCCAGTTGCGCAAGATTTTCATCACTCTCGATCAGAAAACTTTGTAGCGCTTTATCATTTTGTGGCATGACCAATCCCGGTTGTGTGGTTGTTCTTCTGTCCGGTCAGGCAGAGGTCTGCTTCATCAGGGAGGTGAGTCGCATCACTGATCGCAGGTCGCTGTCGTGGGGCGGTTTGACCAGGTAGTTGTTACAGCCGGCCTTGTGGCCAGCCATGTGGGATTCAGCAGATGTGATACTGGAGAGCATGGCGATGCGGGCAGTGACGCCCATGTCACGAAGTTTTGCGCAGGCCTCAAGCCCTCCCATGCCAGGCATTTCCACATCGAGAAAGATCAGGTCAAAGGTGGCTCGTTCTGCACACGTGATGGCTTCGTTGCCATCAGCGGCCTGAAAGACTTCGATGTCGAAATTGTCTTCAGCAAGTTCATAGAGTTTGGCGATGATCAGGCTGCGGACAGCGGTGCTGTCGTCCACCACCAGAATGGAGAGTCTGTCCTTGACCTTGTGCGGTATAGCTGCTGCTTCCATGTTTGACCTCAATATTCCCTTGGGGGTGTCGAAGTGGAATGTCCACTTCCCCTTTACCTACTGAGGAGTAGGTCGACGTCTCTAGATGTAAAGGATCTGTGAAGGTCGGGAAACAATTTGAGGACAAGTGGTCTATAGGGGGCGACGTCTGCTTTATATTTTTTTTCGCTATAAGGCAGCGACCTTTGTCTCAAATTCCAATCCTTGGAGAGCCGTTTACAGTCTTATTCCTTGACGACATATTCACGTTAATCCCGAATGTTCAGGCACGGCTCCCCCCAAAAGACGAGCGCATCCTGAATGGAGATGAATGGAATTTCTTATAGACTCAGGTATTAGAGACAGGTCGTATTTGCAGGGTCGCAAAGACCATTCAGCCCGCCAGGGGGCGGGCTGAATGCTGAGGGAGGGGGCGTTGACGAGGTTTTAGTCGTGTTTGCCGTGCAAGGGCACGCCGGACAGCTTTCTCACTACCACATAGAACAGGGGAATGAAGAAGATCGCCAGTACGGTGGCCGCCAGCATGCCGCCAAATACCCCGGTACCAATGGCATTACGTGCACCCGCGCCAGCGCCGGTGCTGATCATCAGCGGGGTCACCCCGAGCATGAAAGCCAGCGAGGTCATCAGGATGGGGCGCAGTCGCATGCGCACCGCTTCAAGCGTGGCCTTGAGCATGTGCTCCCCTTTATTCTCCAGATCCAGGGCAAACTCCGCGATCAGAATGGCGTTCTTGGCCGAGAGCCCAATGGTGGTGAGCAGGCCCACCTGGAAGAACACATCATTATTGAGACCCCGGAATGTCGCCGCCAGAACGGCACCCAGAATCCCCAGTGGCACCACCAGCATCACCGCGAACGGGATAGACCAGCTTTCATAGAGCGCCGCCAGGCACAGGAATACCACCAGCAGGGAGATTGCATAGAGGGCCGGGGCCTGATCACCGGACTGGCGTTCCTGATATGACATGCCTGTCCACTCAAAGCCGAAGCCCGGCGGAAGTTTGGCAGCCAGTTCTTCCATGGCATCCATGGCGTCACCGGTACTGTATCCCGGAGCTGCGTTGCCCTGAATGTTCACAGAGGACACGCCGTTGTAACGCTCCAGCTTGGGTGAGCCGTAGCTCCAGTGACCGGTGGCGAAGGCGGAGAACGGCACCATCTCGCCCTGATTGTTACGTACAAACCAGTCATCGATATTTTCCGGCAGCATCCGGAAGGGCGCATCGGCTTGGACATAAACGCGCTTCACACGGCCACGGTCAACAAAGTTGTTCACGTAACTGGAGCCCCAGGCGATCTGCAGGGTGCTGTTGATGTCGGTAATGGTCAGCCCCAGTGCCTTGGCCTTTTGCTGGTCCACATCGATCTGGTATTGCGGGCTGTCTTCCAGACCGTTGGGGCGCACACCGACGAGGCGTGGATCCTGGCTGGCCATGCCAAGCATCATGTTGCGGGCATTGATGAGCGCCTCATGGCCCTGGCCAGCTTGGTCCAACAGCTGGAAATCGAAGCCACTGGCATTGCCTAATGCCGGAATAGAAGGGGGGCTGAGGGCAAACATCATGGCTTCGCGGATGGTGGAGAAGTAACCCATGGCACGCCCGACTACCTGATTGGCTCCGTCCACGGACAGGTCGCGCTCGGACCAGTCCTTGAGATCCACGAAGGCCATACCGGCATTCTGCCCACGACCAGTGAAGCTGAAGCCCGCCACGGTGAACAAGCCGTCCACGGCGGAGCTTTCTTCATTCAGGTAGTAATCCTCCATTTTCTCCAGCACCTTCACTGTCTGTTCCTGGGTGGAACCGGCAGGCAAGGTCACCAGCGTAAACAGGATGCCCTGGTCCTCGTCGGGCAAGAAGCTGGAGGGCAGACGAAGGAAACTGAAACCGAGCACGCCGACGATGACCACGTAAATCAGCAGGTAGCGTCCACGGCGGCCAAGGATTTTCTCCACGCTGCCCTGATACTTGCGGCTGCTACGCTCGAAGTTGCGGTTGAACCAGCCGAAGAAACCGTGATCGGTTTGATGCTCGCTGTCCTTGGCCTTGAGCATGGTGGCACACAGGGCCGGTGTCAGGATCATGGCGACCAGTACCGACAGCACCATGGCAGACACAATGGTGATAGAGAACTGACGATAGATGGCACCGGTTGAGCCGGGGAAGAACGCCATGGGGATGAATACGGCGGAGAGCACCAGGGCAATACCCACGAGGGCGCCGGTAATCTGGCCCATGGATTTGCGCGTGGCCTCCTTGGGCGGCAGCCCTTCCTCATGCATCACCCGTTCCACGTTCTCCACCACCACAATGGCATCATCCACCAGCAGGCCAATGGCCAGCACCAGGCCGAACATGGTCAGGGTGTTGATGGAGAAACCAAAGGCGGCCAGTACGGCGAAGGTGCCCAGCAAGACCACCGGTACCGCCAGGGTGGGGATCAGGGTGGCCCGGAAATTCTGCAGGAACAGGTACATCACCAGGAATACCAGAATGATGGCCTCAAACAGCGTGTGTACCACTTCCTCGATGGAGATACTGACGAAGGGGGTGGTGTCGTAGGGATACACCATCCTCATCTGTTCCGGAAAAAACGGTTCCAGCTCGCTCAGACGTTGGCGCAGCAGATCGGCGGTCTCCAGCGCGTTGGCGCCGGTGGCCAGGCTCACGGCGAGACCGGCAGCAGGCTGACCGTTGTAACGGCCGGCCACATCGTAGTTCTGTGCCGCCAACTCCACCCGCGCCACATCATGCAGAAACACCTGGGAACCATCCGGGTTAACCCTGAGCAGGATATTGCTGAACTCTTCGGTCGTTTCCAGACGTGTCTGGGCAATGATGGTGGCATTGAGTTGCTGACCGGGCACAGCAGGAGCGCCACCCAGCTGGCCGCTGGCCACCTGGTTGTTCTGCACCTGAATGTTCTGAACCACATCCTGCGGTGTGAGATCAAACTTGTTCAGCTTGTTCGGGTCCAGCCAGATACGCATGGCATAAGGGGCGCCAAACAACTGAATTTGTCCGACGCCGGGCACACGGCTAACCGGGTCCTGGATGTTAGAGGAGACATAGTCGGCCAGGTCGGCGCGAGTCATGCTGCCGTCCTCGGTGGTGAAGCCCACCACCATCAGGAACGAATCTGACGACTTGGTGACCTGCATACCCTGTTGCTGAACTTCCTGGGGCAACAGGGGCGTGGCGAGCTGCAATTTGTTCTGCACCTGTACCTGGGCGATGTCGGGATCAGTGCCTGGCGCAAAGGTCAGGCTGATCTGGGCATTACCGAAGGAATCGCTGCTGGAGTTCATGTACATCAGGTTGTCGATGCCGCTCATTTGCTGCTCGATCACCTGGGTGACGGAATCCTCCACCGTTTTTGCCGAGGCGCCAGGGTAGTTACCGGCAATGGTCACCTGCGGCGGAGCCACGGAGGGGTACTGCTCGATGGGCAGGGTATAGATGGCCAGGGCACCGGCCATCATCATGATGATGGCGATTACCCAGGCAAAGATGGGGCGGTCAATAAAAAATCTGGCCATGAGAATCCCGCTTCTCTGAAAGCTGCGTTAGTGGGCTGCGTTAGCGGTGTTGTTGGTGGAGTCTGCTTTGCTGGCAGTATCCACCGGGGTGACCGGCATGCCTGGCTGTATGCGTTGGAGGCCATCCACGATCAGACGGTCGCCTTCCTTCAGCCCCTGGCTGATCAACCACTGGCTTTTCACGGCGCGCTCGGTGGTCACATTCACTTTTTTCACCATGTTCTCGCTGTCGATCAGCATGGCGAAGGCCTGGCCGGTGGGGTCACGGGAAATGCTTTTCTGGGGAACCAGAATGGTATTGCTGCGCTGTCCCTCAGGCAGGCGGCCACGGACAAACATGCCGGGCAACAGATCCTCATCCGGATTGGGGAACAGGGCACGCAGGGTTACGGAGCCGGTGCTTTCATCCACGGCATATTCGGAAAACTGCAAGATGCCGGGCTGTGGATAGGCGCTGCCGTCTTCCAGTAACAGGGTGATGCGGGCCTGATCTTCGCTGACTTGTTCCAGCTCGCCTGCGGCCATGGCCTTGCGCAGCTGGCGCAGGTCGTTGCTGGACTGGGTGAGGTCAACAAAGATCGGATCAAGCTGGCGAATGGTAGCCAGTGCCTGGGCTTGATTGGCGGTGACCAGGGCACCGGCAGTGACACTGGAGCGACCAATACGACCGTCAATGGGAGCACTGATGGTGGCGTAATCCAGATTGATCTGGGCACTTAGCAGGCTGGCGCGGGCGGCGGCGACTGCCGCCTTGTTCTCATCCAGTTGAGCCCGGGCTTCGTCGTATTCCTGCTGGCTGACGGAGCGCTTTTCCAGCAGCTGGCGAAAGCGCTTCTCACGCAGTTCGTTGGAGTGCAGGGTTGCCTGGGCCCGTGCCAGTTCGGCGCGGGCAGTGGCTACGGTAGCGCGGTAGGTGCGGTCATCAATTTGATAGAGCGGTTGGCCGGCCTTTACTTCCTGGCCTTCCTGGAAAAGACGCTCCTTGATCACGCCACTGACTTGCGGGCGTACTTCCGCGATACGGTGTGCGGTGGTACGGCCGGGCAGTTCCCGGTTGAGGGTCACGGTTTCGGCGTTGACCGTCATGAAGCCCACCTCAGGAGCTTGCTGCTGCATCTGGCCTGCCTGGTTGCCACTGTCGCTGCAGGCTGCCAACTGGAGCCCAACCAGCACTGCCATGGTGGAAAGAATGAGACCGCTGCGCATAGTTACCTCTATTCCCTGAAATCACGGCGCAACGACCACGGCTTTCGTGGCAGTTGCGACGGAGTTGTAATAAAAATGAATCAAGTTCATTATAGATACATACATCCTTGAATGTATACAGCTGACCACGCAGTTCGTTCGACTTTTTCGATCCATGGGAGCCTCTGAATAAGTCCTTACGTGCTCAGCGTGGCCTGAAGCGTGCAGCTGTTGTGTCTTGTCTCGATGGTCAGGGTGGTTCCCTTTCCAAGAGGCAGGGCGCAGCAGGTGGGCGCTTCAGGCCGCGCCCTCCGGGTCTTCCAGGCTGGCCCGCACTCGTTGTTGCGCTTTTTCGACAGGCAACCAGCATGCCTTCAAAAGCGCGCCTAGATTGCGAACCAGCCTGAAAGACTGAGCATGCAAGGAGTTATTCAGAGGCTCCCTTGCCCACAGGTCACCCTATGGTTCGGCGTACAAAATCAGAAGCCCTTGAAACCCGTACCCGGATACTCGATGCCGCAGAGCAGGTTTTCCTGCACAAGGGTGTCTTGTCCGCTTCACTCAACGATATTGCCTCGGAAGCAGGGGTAACTCGAGGGGCCATCTATTGGCATTTCAAAAACAAACACGATCTGTTCATGGCCATGGTCGAACGGGGCCGCCTGCTTTTCGACATTCTCTCTGAAAAAGCCGAAGCCCCGGATGAGCCGGATCCGCTGGGTCGCCTTGCCGAATTTCTGAGGTTTCTTCTCCAGCAGGTCGTTAACGACCCGGGCCAGCGTCGCATCTTCGAGATCATGTTCCACAAGTGTGAGTTCAGTGGTGAGAATCTCGCATTACTGGGGCTGCAACGTGACAAGTGCCGGGAGTCGTCCAGTCGGCTGGGCAGGGTGTTGCGAAACGCGATCCAGCGTGAGCAGTTGCCGGCTAACCTGGATGTGGATCGGTCTGTGGTCTGGCTGCATAGTCAGCTTACCGGCATGATCATGTACTGGCTGCTGGATCCGGAGAGTGTGGATCTTGGTGAACAGGCCTGCGGTTTTGTGGACACCTGCCTGTACTCCCTGGCTCACTGCCCAGCACTTCATTTGCGCCAGATGCCGGGCTGAGCCCATGCTGGCATATCGCCGGTTGTGTGCCGCATATGATGAGCACGCTCTGCCTTTATCAATGAAAAGCAATCTCCGTTTTATGAGGAATATCCATGACTCAGACTCCCTCGGTACTGGTGGTTGGTGCCGGCGCCATTGGCAGCTTTTACGGCGCATTGCTGAAAAAGGCCGGTTGTCATGTCAGTGTGGTGCTGCGTTCGGATTATGAGGTGGTCAGCCAGTCCGGATTTGAGATCAGCAGCCCCATGGGCAACCTTTCCTGGCAACCGGATCGAGTCTATCGCGATGGAGATAGACCCGATGCGGCACCGGACTACCTCCTTTTGTGCGTGAAGGTGATACCGGGAGTGGATCGGGCAGCCCTGGTGCGCCCGTGGATGGGAAAAAACACCACCCTGGTCCTGATCGAGAACGGTCTGGATATTGAGCGGGAGCTGGCCGACACGTATCCGGCCAATCCGTTAGTGAGTTGCCTCGCGTTTATCGCAGTCAGCAGGACTGCGCCCGGGCAGGTGAGTCATCAGGCCTATGGGCAACTGGTGATGGGAAACTTCCCGAAAGGGTTCGATAGCCATTGCGAGCGGTTGACGGGGCTGTTTCGCGAGGCGGGTATCAAGGTAGACCAGAGCCAGGCCATCGTGGGTGAGCGCTGGCGAAAGTGCGTCTGGAATGCGGCTTTTAACCCTCTCAGTGTGCTTTGCAATGGCGCCGATACCCTCACTATGCTGGATGCCGAGGGCGGCGAAGTGCTGATCCGTAACCTGATGCGAGAAGTTATGGCGGTGGCAAAGGCGGACGGTTACCCGCTGCCCGAGGATCTTGTCGAGAAGAACATACCGGGTACCCGGGCCATGGGCGCCTACAAGAATTCCATGGCGCTGGATTATTTGAATGATCGCCCCATCGAGCTGGATGCCATTCTGGGTAACGTGGTCGCTATTGCTCGCCAGCACCAGGTAGCAGTTCCGCATCTTGAAACCATTCTGGTGGCATTGAGAATGCGCCAGCCCTCTTCATAAGACCGGTTGTACGCCCGCAAAACTGTGGCAGGGATGGCGAGCAGGTATCAAGAGAGCCACAGCGTGGATGAAAACGTCATGCTGCGGCTTTTTTTGTCACCTTTTTGTTAGGTAATTATTGGATCAGCGCAAATACGCTTATGAAGAGTGTCGGCATCAGCGGCACTGTAAATGTAGAGGTTTCCGGCTGAGACAAAACATCAATTTCGTTTCTGTATACCCCGGGAGTAGATAAACCACTGATTTTTGAGAACTTTTGAATTACAAACACTAACGCGCAGATACCAGCGCACCATCGAATGCATTGACCCTCTTCCGTGACTATGTAGTCCGAAAATAAGAACAGGGTGAAACAATGCGAACAAAAAATTTCCTCACCACTTACCGCATGCTCCTGCTGCTACCGCTGCTTTACGCCTGCGAAGAAGAGCCGGATGTCTTTATCCCGCCGGATCCAGGTGAAGCGCTGATCTACGCCTATCCTGCAGATGGCATGGTGGACCTGCCTACGGGCAGCAAGATGGTGCTGACTTTTTCTTCCCGGGTAAGGCCATCGGCTCTTACAGCAGAGTGCGAACAGGATGGTGACAATTTCAGGGGGGCAATTTGTCTGGCTGACAGTGATGGAACCCTGGTTGATCTGTCCACAGCAGTGCTGAGCAACAATGGCCGAACATTGACGTACTCGATGAAAAATTTGCGTGAAGGTGAGGAGTACCGGTTGTGGTTGTCCAGCGGCATTGCCCGAGATGTGGTCAACCTTAATCAGAAAGCGCCTTTGATCACTTTCCGCACCCGTCAGTATTCCACGGTACCTGGGGTGGCAGCGCAGGTGCTGGCCATCAATATGGAAAGTCCGGACGTGTATCTGCCAAATTCCGGGGTGAAAGGCCATTTCCCGTTCATGGATTTCGCTCCGGTGCGGATGACCTTCTCGGAGCCCCTGGTACAGAGTTCGGTGCAGTACGGAGACACTATCCGTTTGGAGCATCTGCTCCGCGATGAGCAGGGCGAGTTGACTGGAGAGGTGGCGCTGGTCGACGTCAATATGCTGTCCGAGCGCCAGTACATCACTCTGGATCCCCGTGAAGATCTGATCGGCGGGGAAACCTATCAGGTCTTCCTGTCAGGTCTGAAAGATTTCGATAATGACGCCGTGGCTGACGTGGTTTACGAGTTTGTGCCGTTCCTGTCCAAGGATAATGTGAGCGATGCCAATCCGCCGATTCGTCAGCTGATGAAAGCCAATCCAACTCTGGGAGACGCCGGCTATCCGTCACGTTCCCGATTGCATGGCGAACCGCTCAACCAATTCAACCTGGAAACTGTAGCGCTGGGTATTACCAGGGTGGATACCCAGCCGGTCACTTTGGAAGGTTGGTTGGGCAAGCCCTCGAAATTCCCCTACGCCACTCCGGTGGTGGCACGCGCAGGTCAGCAGCTGCGCATTTCCGGGCTCAACCCTGTGAAACTGGGTGGGGAAGTGGATACCAAGATTGTAACGGGTGACATCATCGGCACCTTTGTCACCGACGTGACCGGTTTCCTGACACCCAACCCCTATCGTCCAAAAGGATTCAATCCAGACGATGACTTTGCACCGCTGCATGTGTACATGGATTTCGATCTGGCCATGCATGCCCAGAACCCGAACGGTAATGGCTCCATCAATCAGAACCTGATGCATATCCGTGCGGTGGGTGTGGTGGACGTGAAAGACGGTGCCCTGACTTTCGAAGTGTTCCGGACCATGGAGCTGGATCTGTTTAGTGGCGCCACCACCATCAGTGCAGATTTTGCACTGGGGGTGCGTGCCGATGTGGACTTCCCGTACGACAAGAGCAATGCAGAACCCCTGGTGATTACCGGTAGTTTGCCGGTCGACGGTGAGCCGGCCGCCAACCCGGCAGATAACCTCATTCTCACGTTCAACGAGCCGGTGGACCCTGCAGGCCTGGCAGGGGTCACGCTGACCAACCTGACATCGGGTAGCGATGTGCCAATCCAGGTCCGCAGCACCGGCTCTGCGGTGGTGGTCACCCCGCTCAGCCCGATGGCGCGGGGCGCGGATTTCCAGCTGAGTCTGGGGGCTGGCATCGCAGACATGGGCCTGTATGAACCTTCCCCCTTGCAGCTGAGTGCCAATGACGCCACCGGTGGTGATGGGATGCTGAATTTCAGTACCTCGAGCTATGCCTTTTCCGAGGTGCCGATTCCTGCGCCGATTCTGCTCGGCATGTATCCGGGGATTGGTTGTGCGCTGGTGGATATCGATCTGCAGGAAGGCAAGGCGGGCCGTTGTGCAGGCGGAATTGGTGCAGAGGAAGCCGCGGCGGACGATACCCTCACTGCCGATTTGCTCTACAACGATTTTGTGTATGACGTCAGCCGGCCCATCGAAATGACGTTCAACCAGCCGATGGATCTTGCGTCCCTGGCACCCGGCGAGATTGCCGCCGACGGGAGCCAGTGCGATACCGGTGCAATCTGCCTTGGCGAAAGGGTGAACGGCAACTGGGTAAGCATTCCTCTTTCATTGCAGAAAAATCCCCTGCGCGCGCGGGCCTATCCTGAAGCGAACAGGGTCATTGTCGGTGAGCAATACCGCATTGTGATCAATGGTACCGGCACCACCTTCCTGAGCGATGACAGCATTGGTGGGCAGGCACTCAACACTGATCCACTCAATGGTATTGCCGATGGTGGCGGTGGTCCCAACATCGTTCTGGATATCACGGCGGAAGGGGACAGCGGTGCCATTTATGCGACCGTACTGACCCGTGACTACACCGATGTGAATGGCAATGGCTATCAGGATGAGGATGAAGTAGCTGCCGAGCGAAACTATGCGACGGCCACAATCAAGGAGTTTGGTGGTCTGATCACCGACGCTTCTCTGGATCAGGGGGTGGCATATACCTCCGGCGCATTACCGATGGCCTTCCTCGAGAAGCGTCCGATGGATCTGGGTTACTTCGGAATGGTCCACCCGCAAGGTGGAGACGACAATGACTGGTGTGTGCCTGAGCCGGACGTCAATGGCGAGACCTTCTGCTTTCGAACGGAAGGCGATTTCATGATCCCGGTAGAAATTAACCCGGAGATTGTGATGGGTACTCAGCTCGGCATGACGGCCACCGGTGCTTTCCTGATACCGCTGGAACTGGATACCGGTCCACTTGTGTTGCGCTTCAGCCCTTATTTCGATGATCCGGAACGCCCGCTGCTTGGCTTTGTGGTGAATGAGGAAGGCTCGGATGAAATGCAGTTTGTGGCCCGGCTCGATGCGCTGATGGATGCGCCGGATATAGCCATTCTGGGAGGTCTGGCCGAAGGCAATGTGCGCAGTGTCCAGTTGCAGTCCTACGTGAAGGGGCCGGTGAAATATCTGCCCAGCGGCCAGATTGCGCTGGAGTCCGCCAACGTGACGGCCATGGAGGCGGACCTGGCTCTGAAGATCAACAGCGAGTTTCTTGATATTCCGCTGATTGGTGATTTGTTTGCGGGTTTGCTTGATGCCATCCAGAGCGGGGCCCCTGCATTGGCAACCGCCAAGTTAGGGATCGACAGGGACGAGTTCAGGATTCGGGTGGTGAACTCCCATGCCAAGGCGCTGATGACCACGGCTGAACAACTGAACGGGGGAGCACAATAATGAAAATGATCATGCGCAAACTCCTGCTCCCCGGGTTGATGCTGATGTCATCGGGCGCGATAGCCGAACAGGACATGTACGGCCCTGATTACCCGCTGGTGAAGTTCACACAAAGCATTTTTGGGGAGGATCGTCTGTATTTCCGTGCTGGCGCCATTCACATGTCCCCGGACATCAAGACGCGATCGATTACCCTCAGCAATCTCTCCGAGATCGCAGAGGTGGCCGTGGAACCTGGGGAGCAGGAGGGGGAGGCATTCAGTGATCCGCTCACCATTCCTGCGGCCATAGTCGGTTACAAACTTCGCTGGAAACTGTGGGGCGGTGGCTGGTCCGTGGAAACCATGGCAGCCCTGCCGCCCACCCTGGATCTGAAGGCCAAGGGCAAGCTGGCGGATGAGCCGCTGGTCACCGAGGCCAACGGCATTCCAACTGGAGTACCGGCACTGGGCGAGAAAGTAGCAGAAACCAAGGTGGCGCCGCCCATGGTGACGTTGGTGAAACGTTTCCGCAATGGCCACAACTTTCGTCCCTATGCCGGTCTGGGGGCAGTGTACCTGTTCACCTATGACAGCCATGTCACCAACCCAATTCTCACCGAAGTGGGGGAGCCCGAACTGGAGATCGAAGACAAGTTCGGCTGGGTGGGGCAGCTGGGCGCGGACTGGCGTCTAAGTGATTACTGGTGGCTGGCGGCGGATGTGAAGTACATCAGCGTCAAGGAAGTCTCGGCCAAGATGGAGCGGACTTTTATCCGTGCACCAGGTTTGCCGCAGTACCAGTATGCGGCGGTGGGTGATGCTGAGTTTGTGGCCGACATGAATGTGTATGCGTTCACTCTCGGAGTGGGCTTTACCTTCTGATTCCAGTCCTTGCAGGAATGTCTACCCGGCATTCCTGCAGTCACTCCTGAGTGTTTTGGTCATTGAGGCCGTCAGGGCCAGCAGGGATAGTGTTTATATCCCGGTTCAGCGTACTTCCATGCCCTCATGCTCTGATCGTAATAACCCGCTTTCCGCTAAAGTCGCTGTCCCGCATATGGGCATGGGCGTCGGGTGCGTCAGCAAAGTCGAACGTCTCAAGGGGCAGTGGCGACAGCTGGTCGCCAGCGAACAGCGGTGCCAGCCGGTCGTTGAATATCTGACTCATGCGAATGCGGTTTTCCAGCGGCTGGCTGCGCATGGTCATGCTTTTCAGTGTTTGTCGTTTCATCAGCAGGTTGCCCAGGTTCAGCTCCGTTGTCACCCCACCGAGAAGGCCAATGTTGACCAGGGTTCCCTCCGGGCGCAGCCCTTTCAGGACGGTGTTCCAGTCCGGTCCGACCATGTCCAGTACCACGGCTACGCCTTCGCCCCCGGTGAGGGTGTCCAGTTGGTCAGCAAGGCTGAGGTCATCGGTGACCTCCGCCATGAGCCCCAGGCTCCGGGCAGTGCCCAGCCGCGAAAGGTCTCGGCTGCTGCCGATGGGCCGGGCTCCAAGCGCCTTGGCCAGCTGGGTGGCGGCCAGTCCCACGCCGGCGGTGGCCGGGCGGATGAGGCACCACTGACCAGATTGCAGACCACCCTCCAGAAACAGGGCCCGGTAGGCAGTCAGAAAGGCTTCGGGCAGGGTGGCTGCCTGGGCAAAATCCAGCCCTGCTGGCACAGGCAGGGCTTCCCGCTCGTAGGTGACGATCTGTTCCGCATAGGCACAGCCCGGCACCAGCCCCATGACCCGGTCGCCCACTTGACGCGTCTGAACACGATTACCCACAGCACTGACGACACCCGCGTATTCGAGACCGGGAATCCGGTTATCGGTCCCTGGCGGGGCAGGGTAGAGGCCCTGCACCTGCAACAGGTCAGCCCGATTCACTCCAATCGCATGGACCGTGACGACGATTTCGTCCGGACCCGGTTCAGGATCAGGCAAGGTGGCAAGTTGAAGTTGACGATCCTCAATACACCAGGCTCGCATCATGGTGCTCCTTTGAAACGTTGCAGCTACACAAGGCTCGGTACATAACTGGGCGGGATGGGGTTGCTCCTGTGCCCTGCCAACCCTCTGCGGTGAAAACCTGAAGGTAATTTATGTCTCTACAGTATCCGTTTGCTGATCTGCCGTCTTCCGGCCAGCGTTTCAAGGTGGCCGACGGGGTTTACTGGCTGCGGTTCCCGCTGCCGTTTGCTTTGGATCATATCAATCTCTGGTTGCTGGAAGACACTGGCGGCTGGACGGTGGTGGATACAGGGCTTGGCATCAGGCCGAGCCAGTCAATCTGGAAGGGGGTGCTGGCGGAACAGCTGGATGGCAAACCGCTGACAAGGGTGATCGTGACTCACTACCACCCGGATCATCTTGGGCTGGCCGGCTGGCTGGAGCAGGAAACCGGGGCGCAGGTATGGATCAGTCGCGGGGAGTGGGTGCTGGCCAATGACATCTGTGACTCTCCCGAGAGAGACACCATTGAGCGAATACGTACCTTTCTGGGTAGACATGGCCTTGGCGGTGATGATCTGGACAAGGTGGCGGGCAAGGGCAACGGGTTTCGCCGTGTGGTGCAGCCACTGCCTGCCAATCCCTGTTTTCTGGCGGCAGGGGATGCGTTGACGATCAATGGCCAGCGCTGGGCTGTGCATGTTGGATGTGGTCATTCGCCGGAGCATCTGTGTCTGTATCGAGAAGAGGATCACCTGCTGATCAGTGGCGATCAGGTGCTGCCGACCATCTCCAGCAATCTGAATGTGCGAGCCTCGGATCCGGATATGGATCCGGTCACCGACTTTGTGAACAGCCTTGAGGCGCTGCGGGATAACCTGCCCGACGACACTCTGGTATTGCCTGCCCATGGTTTGCCTTTCCGTGGCTTGCGGGAGAGGGTGGATGCGCTGGTGCATCACCATGAAGAGCAACTGGATCGGGTGCAGGCGGCTTGCCTGCAACACCCTCAATCGGCGTTCGACATGTTGCCGGTGTTGTTCAATCGCAAGCTGGATGTCCAGCAACTGATGTTCGCCATGGGCGAAAGCATTGCGCACCTGAACTGTCTGATGCTGCAGGGCAGGGTGGCGCGCAGGGAAGTGGACGGGGTTTGGCGGTTCAGTGCATGAAACAGCTGCGAGGAACGAGTGACGAGTAACGAACGTCAAAACCCGTTTCTCTCCAGATGCTTTACCGGCCTTTATGCTGTTTCACCCGTAACACCAGCATCCTGCTCGCCACTCGCAACTCATACCTGTTTCTGGCATTTTGTCTACCTGATCCTTCACCTTGCCGCCTCGCGGCCTTTCGACCAGGAGACACCCCATGCAGGCCTTTGACTGGCGTGACCCGCTGTTGCTGGAAACACAGCTGACGGAAGATGAGCGCATGATTCGTGATGCGGCTCGTGAGTACTGTCAGAACAGCTTGATGCCTCGGGTGTTGGAAGCCAACCGCCACGAAATTTTCCATCGTGAAATCATGCATGAAATGGGGGCGTTGGGTTTTCTCGGGCCCACCATTCCCGAGCAGTATGGCGGCGCCGGTGTGAACCATGTGAGCTATGGTCTGGTGGCGCGGGAAGTGGAGCGGGTGGATTCCGGTTATCGCTCCGCCATGAGCGTGCAATCTTCCCTTGTGATGCATCCGATTCATGCGTTTGGTAGCGAACTGGTGCGCATGAAATACCTGCCAAAGCTGGCCAGCGGAGAGTGGGTGGGGTGTTTCGGATTGACTGAGCCGGATCATGGCTCGGATCCCGGTTCCATGAGCACTCGCGCGCAAAAGGTGGACGGCGGTTATCGCCTCAACGGAACCAAGACCTGGATCACCAATTCCCCCATCGCCGATGTGGCCGTGGTGTGGGCCAATCTGGAAGGCAAGATCCATGGCTTCGTGGTGGAGCGCGGTTATGCTGGTTTTTCCACACCAAAGATTGAAGGCAAATTCTCCCTGCGGGCATCCGTGACGGGACAGATCGTCCTGGAGGACTGTTTCGTTCCGGAAGAAAATCATCTGGATGTGGAAGGCTTGAAAGGTCCGTTCAGCTGCCTGAACAAGGCTCGTTATGGCATCAGCTGGGGCAGTATGGGGGCGGCAGAATTCTGCTGGCATGCCGCACGCCAGTACACCCTGGATCGCAAACAGTTCGGTCGCCCGCTTGCGCAAACCCAGCTGATCCAGAAAAAGCTGGCTGACATGCAGACGGAAATTACGCTTGGTCTGCAGGGCGCTTTGCAGCTTGGCCGGTTGATGGATAGCGGGCAGTGGGCACCGGAGATGGTGTCACTGATGAAACGCAACAATTGTGGCAAGGCCATCGATATCGCTCGTCAGGCGCGGGACATGCATGGCGGAAATGGGGTCAGTGATGAGTACCATGTGATTCGTCATGTGATGAATCTGGAAGCGGTCAATACCTATGAAGGGACCCATGATGTGCATGCCCTGATTCTGGGCCGAGCCCAGACTGGCTTGCAGGCGTTCAGTTAATTGATGGCCGATGCGGAATGAATCCACCTGTGTGATGGTCTGATGACAGATACACACCCCGGATAGGACGATGCCATGAACGATACACTTGCCTCCAGACTGTTTGAACGCTGCGCTGTGCTTGTCGCACTGGCGTTCGCGCTAATACTGCCCGGCTGTGATAACAGCAACACAGCTTCTGACAAAAGCAATCACCCGCAGACGACACAGAAGGATGAGCAGCGAGTGATCAGCGGCAAGGTGATGTATCGGGAACGGGTAGCGTTGCCGGAAAATGTGACCGTGACGGTGATCCTGGCAGATGTATCCCGTGCGGATGCCCCCATGAAGGTGCTGGCAGAGGAGCATATCGATAATCCGGGGCAGATCCCGATCCCGTTCAGCCTGCGTTACCGAACGGCCGCCGTGACTCAGAGCCATCCATTGGCCTATGCGATCAGGGGCGAAATCCGGGATGCGGATGGCATCTTGTTGTGGACCACCACAGAGCGTCATCCGGTGGATCTGAGCAGTGAAGTGGCGCCCGATGAGATCACGTTGATGCTGCAACGAGTCGCTTCTGCGAGGACGCCTGCGATGTCATCAGCCATGGAGGATGCCCGTGACGCCGGGGCGTCCTTCTGGGCCATGGGTAATGAACCTGGTTGGCATGCGGTGATTTATCCGGACGAGCGAATCGATTTTGTGGGTGATTACGGCAGTAACGAAGTCACCCTCCCGTACGTACATCCGGCCATCGAAGGCACGGAAAGCCGCTATCAGACTGGTGATGAAGAACATCAGATGACTCTGTCGATCAGCGAACAGGGTTGTCAGGACACCATGAGTGACACCCCTTTTGAATATACCGTGCGAGTGACACTGAACGAGCATGAGTATCGGGGGTGTGGCCGCAATCTGTAAGCTTTGCCTTTTACCGTAACGGCTTTTTGTTAATATCGCTGAATCGCGGCGGGTAATTGCCGGTGGATTACAACAAGGACGCTTCCCATGCTCAGCTATGTTGCTCTGGGGCTGCTGGTGTTTGTCGCGCTGGTGCTCTTTTATGGCGTTATTGCCATTCACGATATCCCCTACGAAATATCCAAAGAACGCAACCATCCACATCAGGATGCCATTCATGTGGCGGGCTGGGTGAGCCTGTTTACACTGCATGTGTTGTGGCCGTTCCTGTGGATCTGGGCAACCCTGTATCGCCCGGAGCGTGGCTGGGGATTTCAGACCCTTCAGGAGCAGCAAAAAGTCGATGAAGCCTTGCTGATAGAGCTGCAGGAAAAACTGGATGCCCAGGCACAGCGAATTGCTGCTCTGGAAGAGAAGTTGGAGGGACAGGGCTGATGGAAACCTTGTTGCTCCTTACCTACACAGCGATTTGTATTTTTATCTTCAAGGTGTTCAAGGTGCCACTGAACAAGTGGACGGTGCCCACAGCCGTGCTGGGCGGCATCATCCTGATTGGTTCTCTGGTGTTACTGATGAACTACAACCATCCCTTTACCAGCAAGGTACGCCAGATTTATATCGTGACACCGATAGTTTCTGAAGTGCGTGGCCGGGTGGTGTCGGTGCCGGTGAAAGCCAACACACCCGTAAAGCAAGGTGATCCCCTGATCATTATCGATGATACCCGCTTCAAGGCTCGCGTCGCCAAGCTGGAAGCGCAGTTGGCGGATACCAGCCAGTTGGCCAGGGGCAATGTATCTGCAGTGTCTCAAGCTCGTGCCAAGGTGGCACAGGCCAAGGCGAAACGTGATCAGGCGGTGCACACCCTGGAGCGTTATGAGGGCGCACCCTCCGCGTTCAGCGCACAGCAGCTGGACACCCAACGTGAACGGGTAATTGCCACCAATGCCGATTTGCAGGCGGCGAAGGCGGCGCTGGAGCAGGCCGAGACCCAGTTGAGTGGTGAGGTGAACGGCGACGACCCTGCGGTAGCGGCCATCAAGGCGCAGCTGGAGGAGGCACGTTTCAATCTGGATAACACCGTCATTCGCGCGCCCACCGACGGCTTTGTTACCCAGTTGGCAGTGAAGCCCGGAATGATGGCCGTTCCGTTACCTCTCAAGCCGGTAGCCAATTTTATCAGTCATCAGGATCGCCGTTATGTGGCTGCCTTCCGGCAGCAATCCCTGCTCCGTCTCAAGCCAGGTTATGAGGCAGAACTCACGTTTACCTCATTGCCGGGGCAGGTGTTTACGGCAGAAGTGGACGAAGTGTTGCCGACCATTGCGGAAGCCCAGCTTTCGGCGGGCCAGCAACTGGTCGGTGCGGCGGCATTCCAGAACATGAGCAACGAAGCGCTGGTGGTGCTGAAAATGGATAAGAACGCTGAACTGGAATCCCTGCCATTGGGCATGAACGCTCAAGCCGCGGTGTATTCAGACCATGTGCATCATGTCGCGGTGATGCGAAAGATTCTGTTAAGGATGACCAGCTGGCGACACTATCTCTACCTGGATCACTGATCCTCTTCACGGGCGGCCTCGGGCCGCCCGTTTTGGTTGGCCTGCGCGGGCGCGAGCCACTGGTAGCAGAACCGGCCCAGCGCCAGCCAGAAGAGCGCGACAAACAACAGAAAGAACACGCTGCCGCCCTGGTACAAGGACCACAGCCATGGCGCAAACACCGCACCGCTCATGATCATGGCCGTTGTGAAGGCGAGAATCCGGCGGCGGCGCAGACGATATTCTGTCGGCTCTGTGGGCGTGTTCATGCCTGCTTCCGTTAGCTAAGTATGGGATGGGTACTTTACCATAGGAACCCAACCCCTCGTCTGGAGAGCCCCCATCAACGGTTATGCTGTTCCCGCTGGTCCTGTGGACCGCGAGATCATTATCAACAAGAGCCGCTTTATCTCCTGGCTACGGCCGGTCGCCGACCGTGATGCGGCCATGGCGGTGGTGGAAGAAGCACGGCAGTTGTATCCGGATGCCACTCATCACTGCTATGCCTATCTTCTGGGTAATCCGTCCTCGGCACAGGCGGCCATGAATGATGACGGCGAACCTTCCGGTACCGCGGGAAAACCGATCTTCAATGTGATTCAGCACAAGGGGCTGAGTGATGTTCTGGTCGTGGTGATTCGGTACTTTGGTGGTGTGAAGCTGGGGGCCGGTGGACTGGTGAGAGCCTATGCTGCGGCGGCAGAAGCGGTATTGGCCGAGGTGGAACGGGTTGAGCATGTACCGTTACTCCATGCCCGGCTGAGCATGGATTTTTCCCTGGAGCAGCGGTTGCGACACTGGGTGGATCAACATCAGGGACAAGTATTGAATGTGGAGTACGGTCAGCAGGTCGCCATGCAACTGTCTGCGCCACTCGAGCATCTCGCGGACCTGGAGGCACTCTGCGCGGCAGAACAGATAGCGATGTCGGCAGACTGACAGCATCTGCGCTATCGGTGTCGCCCGTTACCCTTTCCGCTATGGCATTTTCCTGAGATGGTTGGTCAAGCCTACAACAACAATGCAGAGGAACGCCCATGAGCAGCTCGTCGATCATCGATCCCAACCCGGCCACGTTGCCAGACATCATGGCCTCCCTGCCCGATGATACCCCCATCGTCATGCTCAACCTTTTGCGCTTTCGGCAAACCGCCCGCTATAAAGAGGGTGAAGCGAGTTACAGCGGCCGAGAGGCTTATCAGAAGTACTCTGAGGTGGCGTTCGGCAAGGTGCAGGGCGTCGGGGGCGAAATGGTCTGGAAGGGGCGGGCCCTTGCCGGTGTCATCGCACCGCAAGAGGAGCAGTGGGATAGCGTGTTGCTGGTGCGCTACCCGAGCAAGCAGGCCTTTATGTCCATGCTGGCGGATCCAGAGTATCGCGAGGCCACGAAGCATCGTACTGCGGCTCTGGAAGAGGCGCGTCTCATCGCCATGCAGGAAAACTGAAGGATCATGGCGGGTGAATAACGGAGGGTTAGAAGTCGGGACAGGGAGTGGCCCGGTTGGACAGGGGCAGAATTTGTCGCTGGTAGTAGTCTTCATGTTTGGTTATCAACTACCCATCATTCACTCTTAATTGGTTTTGCTATGTCCAACCAACCCGTAGGCATTCCCATCCCCGGCGGCCATACCATGCGGGCCCGCTGGCTCCGCCCGGCCACGGCCAACCCGAACAAGGCGGCAGTGATCGCTATCCACGACATCTTTGGCTACACGGATGACATTGAGCGTATTGCCCAACGTCTGGCTGATAACGGTTACCCGGTGCTGGTCCCGGATCTGTATGACTTGCCGGGGAGCAAGGCCCTGTGTGTGGTAAAAACCCTGAAGGCCCATGAAACAGGCAAAGGCCCGGCGTTTGAACAACTGGAAGCTTGCCGACACTGGTTACTGGACCAGGATGAAGAGCCGGTGGAGCAGATTGGGGTCATGGGCTTTTGTATGGGGGGGCGCTTTGCGGTGCTGTATGCCAGCCAGGCGCCGGTGCAGGTGGTGGCGCCTTTCTACGGCGGTATTCCCAAAAAGGCAAAAAGCATAGAGGGCATTTGTCCGGCAGTAGGGGGCTGGGGGCGTGATGATGTGTTGTATGGCGATCACGGCGAGCGACTC
Source organism: Alcanivorax sediminis (assembly GCF_009601165.1). Classification (NCBI taxonomy): domain Bacteria; kingdom Pseudomonadati; phylum Pseudomonadota; class Gammaproteobacteria; order Oceanospirillales; family Alcanivoracaceae; genus Alcanivorax; species Alcanivorax sediminis. The sequence continues at coordinate 2,229,342 of NZ_WIRE01000001.1, forward strand.
GCCAGCCATCTGGACAAACTGGGTGTGCCCCACGATGTGAAGACCTACGATAACGTGGGCCACTCCTACATGAATAACCACCAGGGGTTCATCTTCAAGAAGCTTGGCCCGTTGCCGCCGCTTCGCTCCAGGTTTGATGCCAATGCGTCTGAGGACAGCTGGCAGCGGGTGTTGGTGTTTTTCGAGAAGGTGTTCTCCGGAGAGATCACGGCCGCAGGCTAATATCGGTCGATATGGTCCAGGGCTTTGCAGGAACCCATGCATTCATGGGCTCCTGCAAAGAAAACCCTGCCAGCGCGGTGGTGCTTTCGCCATTGCGGGCAGTTAATTTTCGCACTCTCCCGCCCATTCGCCTTCGATGCGGGTTTTCATCTGCTGATTGTTGCCCTTCATGGTCATTTCGCTGGTGTAGTGCTTGCGGTCATGCACCACCATCTTTCCTGATACCCGGGTTTGGGCGGAGGTGCCAGGCATGGTGCAGTCGGCGCTCCAGGTCAGGGTGTCGCCGTTACGTTTGAGCTTGGTGTTGCTGCAATTATCTTCCTTCCATTTGTTCTTCATGGATGCCTCAAGATCGCTGGCATCATCTGCACTCATGCAGTCTTGCTGAACTCGTGTGCGCATATTTTCCGGGATGCCGGGGGCTTCCATCTCCATGGAGAGCGTCCACCGGCCGGGAGTGAGTTCGGTGGCCTGGATAAACGGGGAGAGAAGTAGCAGGCAGGCAGGAACGGTAAGGGAGCGTTTCATGACGAATCCTTTCGTTATGGCCCTGTTCGGGTTCAGGGCGTGCGTTTGCTCGGTGGAAATTCGCACAGATCGGCAATGAGGCACTCGCCGCACTTGGGCTTGCGGGCCGTGCACACGTAGCGACCGTGCAGAATCAGCCAGTGATGAGCATCGCGCAGAAACTCTTCCGGTACCAGCCGGACCAGCCTTTTTTCGACTTCCAGCACATTTTTGCCTGGGGCAATACGGGTGCGATTGGAGACCCGGAAAATATGGGTGTCCACGGCAATGGTGGGGTAGCCATAGGCGGTGTTGAGCACCACGTTGGCGGTCTTGCGGCCAACACCGGGCAGGGCTTCCAGCTCTTCGCGCGTGCGGGGCACCTGGCTGTCGTGCTGATCAATCAGCATCCTGCACAGCTGGATGATGTTTTCTGCCTTGGAATTGAACAAGCCGATCGTTTTGATGTACTGCTTGAGGCCATCAAGCCCAAGTGCATAAATGGCTTCCGGGGTATTGGCCACGGGATACAGTTTGGCAGTGGCCTTGTTCACGCCCACGTCCGTTGCCTGGGCGGACAGTACCACGGCTACCAGGAGCTCGAAGTCTGAGCTGTATTCCAGTTCGGTGGTGGGGTGGGGGTTCTGGTCCCGCAGGCGGGAAAAGATTTCGGTACGTTTCTCGCGATTCATGGTCTTGTCCTGAGTTCGCGAAGAAGTATAGCGGATCTTGCTGGGGGGAGCAGGGGTTGGGAAATGGTACTGACGCCTTTACGGATAAGGTGCCGTATTCGTTCAACAAGTTGAATCTCCCACCAGTGACCCCGCATCAGCGAGGGCCTGTGTGTGGGAGATTCAGCTTGCTGAACAAATGGCTTTCAGCATGGCTTGGGGTTACTGCTGGGCCGTGACTACCTGGCCCTCTTCGATACGCAGTCGTTCGCCGGGTTTCTTGTCCATGCGAATGGTCTCTTCCACCTCGTTAAACACATACGTCACATCGTAGCCTTCGGTGCGGCTGCGGCTTTCCATGACAGTATTACAACGCTGTTCGGTGGTCGTGTAAGTGTTCTTCTCCTGCATGCCTTTTTGAACCTTGTTGCCAGCGATACCGCCGACAATGGCACCACCGGCTGTGGCCGCATCCTTACCGCTGCCGCCGCCGAACTGGTGGCCGATTACCCCGCCGATGACGGCGCCAACCACACTACCGGTTACCCGGTGCTCATCCTTCACCGGCTTTTGGTGAGTGACAGTGATGTCCTGACAGGTCTCGCGGGGCTCCTCCCAGCGTTTCACTATGGGTTCCACTTTGGTCACGGTGGCGTAACCGGAAGTAGGCGGGGTCATGACGCGGTAGGCACCATATCCAGCACCGGCAATCGCAACTGCACCGGCCAGGCTGAGAGTAGCAACAGCAACGCTTTTCATGGTGAATCTCCTGTTATCCGTTATTTGCTGATTTTGAGTCAGCGCTGGTGCAATTGGTTCTCGGCAAGATGCAAAAGAATGTTAATTGGGGTGTTCAATAAACAGGATGCCCCTGATTCACTGGCTTTCAGCCATAGGTCAGATAGACCGGCACCAGGATTTCCTCTTCGTTTTGCATGTGGCCATGCAGCATCTGCTCCAGATGATCGGCCTCTAGCCGGGCACTCTCCACTTCGGAACGTAACCGTAGTGCCTGCGCCGATTGTTGGCTGCGCAGGCGCAAAACCTCAAGCAGCTGATCAAGGGCATGGTGGTCCTGTTCCATGAGTTCAATGGCGGCGCCGAGGCGAGGGTGCTGTAGCTTGAAGGCGGGAAAGACGCTGCTGTCCTCAAAGCCATGATGGCTGTGCAGGTTACGCAAAAGGCCCTGCAGGTGTTGCTTAATGACCTGCGCCAGCTCTTGGGTTTCCCCTGTGCCCAGATCCTGATCCCTCAAGTTGAGCAGATGCGTCAGCGCGCCATGGTACTGTCTTGCCTGCCGTTTCAGGGCTCCATGGTTACGCAGTAATGCGCGCGCATCGCTGGTAAGAAAGTGCTCATGCTCGCGCCATTGCTCCCTGTCCAGCGGTAGCAGGGATTGCCGCACGGTGGCAGGCAGGGGGACTGAGGGAATAGCGATAATGGACATGGCAATCTCCGGTTGTGCAGGGGCCAGTGTGCAACTTTGTTTCCATGATGTGGATAGGGTTAAATGGCGGCGTTTGATCAGACTTTCTGATCCTGAAGCAGATTGATTCGAAGTGGGGCGCACAGGGATGTCACAACAAGACCAACAACTGGAAGCTGAATACTTCCATCTCACCAACCTGATTGACTCCTTTGACCAGAAGTCGCTGACCATCAAGGCCTGGAGTGTCACGCTGGCGGGTAT